>CAYQEG010000102.1:6808-28057 GCA_964416435.1 uncultured Rickettsiales bacterium | reverse complement strand
GGGTGGAGACGGGGCATCTGGGCACTGATTGGCGGGGCGGACCGCCAACGAGGGTGGAGACGGGGCATCTGGGCACTGATTGGCGGGGCGGACCGCCAACGAGGGTGGAGACGGGGCATCTGGGCACTGACTGGCGGGGCGGGCCGCCAACGAGGGTGGAGACGGGGCATCTGGGCACTGATTGGCGGGGCGGACCGCCAACGAGGGTCGAGACGGCTCATCTGGGCGGTGCCTGGCAGGGCCGGCCCGGTCTGAGACCGGGAACGACTGGAGTCGCTCAGCGTGCGGCGCTCGGGTCGACGAGCACCGGGAGCCTGACGTCGGCGTTGTGGCCGGCGATCTGGTCCTCGTACTGTCGCCGCGCAGAGTCATGGAAGTTGACCTGGATCACCCGCACCCGGGCCATCCGCAGGGTGCCCGCTTCGCTCCGGTCGAACTCCATCTTGGCGAGCGAGCTCGCCACGCAGTTGGCTCGGGTCAGCCACGCCGGCTGCACGGCGGACAGCGCCGTCGCGACGATCGTGCCGTCCTCGCCGACCGTCAGCCAGGCGTCCAGCTGGCCCCGGATGTGGCCGATGTCGATGCCGCCGCTGCCGTAGATCATGCACTCGTCGATATCGAACAGGAACGGCTCGGCGGCGGTGACGACGTCGGCGTGGGGGACCTGGTCGTGCGTCGGAAGAGCGGCCATCGGCGGCGCGTCGGCGGGGAGCACCCAGAAGGTCTGCTGCACCACCAGGTAGCCCCGCTGGTCCCACTTCGGCAGGTCCACCTCCTTGAGGAGGCCCTTGATGCACCTGCGCGTCTTGGGCGGCAGGACGTGACCCTTGTTCCAACCGAACTCGTAGATGCGACCCTTCTCGGTGGTCACCATCCGGAACGACGCCGCCCACCCGGCCGGGTTGGGCGCCTGCCAGTCCTGGATGGTGTCGCCGCACGCCTCGACCCCGGCGAGCCCGTCGTGCATCAAGCGGCCGAGGCCGGGCACGTTGGCGCCGATGGCGGTGGTGGAGCCGACCTGGACCCGGAAGGGAGCGGCTTCGTCCTGGGCTCCGGCGGGGCCGGCCAGCAGGACCGTCGACAGACTCAGGGCGACCAGGAAGTGTCGCATGCTGACAGGAACTCCCCCCAAGCCGCGATCTTACAGAGGCGCCTCCGCGCGACCAGCCGCCTCGGGGGCCCGTCCGGCCCGCACGTTCGTCGCCAGCAGCTCCGCCAGGAACCGCCCGGTGTGGCTGACATCGGCCCGGCGCGCGATCTCCTCCGGGGGCCCCTCGGCGACGACGAGCCCCCCGCCGACGCCCCCCTCGGGGCCGAGATCGACGATCCAGTCGGCGCACCGGATCACGTCCAGGTTGTGCTCGATGACGACGACGGTGTGGCCCGAGTCGACCAGCCGGTCGAGCACGTGCAGCAGCTTGGCGATGTCGTCGAAGTGCAGCCCGGTCGTCGGCTCGTCCAGCAGGTACAGCGTCTTGTCGGTCGTCTTCGTCGTGCGCTTGGCCAGCTCGCGGCTCAGCTTGATCCGCTGCGCCTCGCCGCCGGAGAGCGTTGTGCTGCTCTGCCCCAGGTGCAGGTACCCCAGGCCGACGTCGACCAACGTCTGGAGCACGCGGCGGATCTTGGGGTGGTTCTTGAAGTGCTCGAGCGCGTCGGCGCACGTCAGGTCGAGGATCTGGGCGACGTTCAGCCCCTTGTAGTGGCACCGCAGCGTCGCGTCGTTGAACCGCCGCCCGTGGCACACCTCGCACGGCACGAAGACATCGGCCAGGAAGTTCATCTCGATCTTGATCGCCCCAGCGCCGCTGCACGCTTCGCACCGGCCGCCCTTGACGTTGAAGCTGAAGCGGCTCTTGTCGAAGCCGAGCGCCTTTGCCTCCTTCGTGCCCGACAGGGCCTCGCGGATCGAGTCCCAGACCTTCGTGTAGGTGGCCGGGTTGCTCCGCGGGGTGCGGCCGATCGGCTGCTGGTCGATGTCGATGACCTTGTCGAAGTGCTCCAGCCCGCGGATGTCCTTGTGCTTGCCGACCGAGCGGGTGGCGTTGTGGAAGTGGTTGGACAGCGCCGGGCTGAGGGTCGCGTTGATCACCGACGACTTGCCGGCCCCGGAGACGCCCGTCACCGCGGTCAGGCAGCCGACGGGCAGCCGCACGTCGATGCCTCGCAGGTTGTTGGCCTCGCAGCCCCGCACCTCGAGCCAGCGCTCCCCGGGGGTCCGCCGCTCCGAGGGCGTCTCGATGCGCAGCCGCCCCGACAGGTACTTGCCGGTCAGCGACGTGCGGTGCTTCTTGAGCCTCGACGGGTGGCCCGCGTACACGATGTCACCCCCCAGGCGGCCCGCCCCGGGGCCGAAGTCGACCACGAAGTCGGCGGCCTGGATGGTCTCCTCGTCGTGCTCGACCACGACCACGCTGTTGCCGATGTCCCGCAGGTGCTGCAGCGTCTTGAGCAGGCGCTGGTTGTCCCGCTGGTGCAGGCCGATGGACGGCTCGTCCAGGATGTAGATGACCCCGGTCAGCTCGGTGCCGACCTGGGCAGCCAGCCGGATGCGCTGGGACTCTCCGCCGGACAGCGTCGGGCCGAGCCGGTCCAGCGTCAGGTACTCCAGCCCGACGTTGAGCAGGAAGCCGAGCCGGCTGCGGATCTCCTTGACGATCTCCTCGGCGATGGTGGCCCGGTTGCCCTCCAGCCCCAACGCGTCCAGGGCCATCGCGGCGTGGGCGTCGAGGATCGTCATCTTCACGATCTTCGGGAGCGTCTGGTCGCCGACCCGCACCGCCCGGGCCTCCGCTCGGAGCCGACTCCCGTGGCAGCTGGGGCAGGGGAGGGTGGCCATGAACGACTCGTAGTAGCGCCGCATGTTGCTGCTCTCGGTCTGCTTGTACTTGCGCTGCAGACTCGGGATGACGCCCTCGATCTTCGTCTTCCAGGAGCCCTCGGACCGGCGCCCCTTCCACTTGATCGTGATCTCCTGGTCGCTGCCGTACAGCAGGATGTCGCGCTTCTCCTTTTGGAGCTTGGACCACGCCCTGGCCCGGTCGATGCCGAGCGCGTCGGTCGCCTGCTTGATGTAGCGGTAGCTCCAGCCCGCCTTGCGCTTGAGGGCCGACGCCCACGGCACGATGGCGCCCTGGTCCAGGCTGAGGCTGTCGTCGGCGACGACCAGCGTGCCGTCCATCACCTTGCGGTAGCCGAGGCCGTTGCAGTCGACGCACATTCCGAGCGGCGTGTTGAACGAGAAGAGCGGCGGCTCCAGGTCGGGGAAGCTCAGTCCGCAGTAGGCGCAGGCGAGCTTCTCGCTGTACAGCTGCTCGTCGGATCCGGGCACGTCGACGATGACCAGGCCGTCGGCCTGGCGCAGCGCGGTCTCGACCGAGTCGGTCAGCCGGGAGCGCAGCCCGTCCTTGATCGCGAGGCGGTCGACCAGGATCTCGATGTTGTGCTTGAAGTCCTTCTCGAGGGTCGGCGCGTCCTCCAGCAGGATCGTCTCCCCGTCGACCCGGGCCCGGGTGAAGCCGTTGCGCAGGGCCTCCTTGAACAGCTCCCGGTACTCGCCCTTGCGGTTGATGACGACGGGGGCGAGCAGCTGGAAGCGGGTCCCCTCGGGCAGCTCCAGGATGCTGTCGACGATCTCCTGGGCCGACTGCCGGCCGACCTCGCGGTCGCAGTTGGTGCAGTGCTGGACGCCGGCGCGGGCGAAGAGCAGCCGCAGGTAGTCGTAGACCTCGGTGATGGTGCCGACGGTCGACCGCGGGTTCCGGGAGGCCGCCTTCTGCTCGATGGAGATGGTCGGCGCGAGGCCGCGGATGTGGTCGTAGTGGGGCTTCTCCATCTGGCCGAGGAACTGGCGCGCGTAGGCCGACAGGGACTCCACGTAGCGGCGCTGGCCCTCGGCGAACAGCGTGTCGAACGCCAACGACGACTTGCCGGAGCCGGAGACCCCGGTGAAGACCACCAGCTTCTTCTTCGGGATGCGCAGGTCGAGGTTCTTGAGGTTGTGCTCGCGCGCGCCCGTGATCTCGATGTGGTCCAGCTCTCGGCTCATGGGACCGGAGTGTAGTCAGCCTCGGCCGACAATCCAGGGATCTGTGGCAGCCCCCTGACAACGGAGTGTCGTCAGGTTCGCGGTTCGCTAGGAGCGCACCTCGATGCCGACAGGGCCCGGCACCACCTCGCCCACCACGTGCGCGGCGGGGGTGCCAGCGACGCGGAGCGCGCTGAGCAGGTCGTCGGTCCGCTCGGGGTCGACGAAGAACAGCAGCCCGCCCGAGGTCTGGGGATCGAGCAGCAGGGAGCGGAGCGACTTGTCGAGGTCCGACGCGAACGACCCCTGGCCCCGGAGGTAGTCCAGGTTGACCTTCTCCCCGCGGGTCAGCCAGCCCTTGCGGGCCGCGTGCAGGGCGCCGTCCAGGAGCGGCACCGGGCCGGCGTCGATGCGCAGCCGCACGTTCGACGCCCGGGCCACCTCCACCGCGTGGCCGAGCAGGCCGTAGCCCGTGACGTCGGTGGCGGCGTGGATCGGGTCGGGCTCGTCGTCGGCGGCCAGCGACCGGGCGGCCACGCTCGCGGCGCGGTTGAGGGTCGCCATCGACGCGACCAGCTCCCGCTCCGCGTCGGGGCCGATCTTGCCCTTCTTGATTCCCGTCGCGAGCACGCCGGTCCCGAGCGGCTTGGTCAGCACCAGCACGTCCCCGACGCGGGCGCCGGCGTTCTGCCAGAAGCGGTCGGGGTGCACTGTGCCGGTCACCGCGAGGCCGTACTTCAGCTCGACGTCGCTCACGGAGTGGCCGCCGCCGAGCACCGCGCCCGCCTCGTGCACCACCTCGTGCCCGCCGAGGAGGATCGCGCCGAGCACATCGGCGTCGAACACCTCGTCCGGGAAGCAGACGACGTTGAGGGCGATCGCCGCCTCGCCCCCCATGGCGAACACGTCCGACAGCGCGTTGGCCGCGGCGATCCGCCCGAACGAGTAGGGGTCGTCGACGATCGGGGTGAAGAAGTCGATGGTCGACACCAGGGCGAGCGTGTCCGTCAGCCGATAGACGGCCGCGTCGTCGGCGTTGTCGTGGCCGACGATCAGGCGGGCGTCATCGACGCGGGGCAGCCCTGCGAGTGCCTTCCCCAGCGTGTCCGCTGGGAGCTTGCTCGCTCAGCCGGCGCACTGGACGGTGGCGGTCAAACCACCGGCTTTCCTCCATCGCATGGGGGGAGAATAGCTACGTGAAGATGATCTGCGCGCCCTCGCTCATGTCATAGAAGTCGCCGGCGGTGATGATGTCGCGGACCTGGGGGATCAATTCCTCCTTCTCGCGCTTCATCATCTCCATCGCCAACTCGCAGCCATACAGCTCGGCGCCGGCGTCGTCGAGCATCTCCATCATCTCGCGCACCGTCGGCAGGTCCATCTCCTCCATCTGCTTCTTCATCATGTGCGCGGCGAACGACTCCATGCCCGGCAGGCCGCCGACGACCGTCGGGATCGGCACCGTCGGGTTGCCGGCGAGGTTGACGTGGAGCTTGTCGATCTTCTTCTCCGTGATGGCGTCCAGCCCGTAGAAGGTGAAAAAGATGAACGCGTCGATGCCGGCCATGCGCGCGGCGTTGGCGAGGATCAGGCCGGGGTAGATCTCGTCCAGGCCCCCCTTGCTGCAGATGATCGCGACCTTGCGGTTCGGCGCCTCGGTGGCGGCGACGTCCGCGTCTGACTGTTCGAACGTGTCCAGCATGGTGTGCTCCTAGATGCAGCCGGCCGGCCTGGGCACGCCCGCGATACGCGCGGCGGCCTTGCCGGGGGCCTTCTTGAACAGGGTGTAGATGTCCTTGGTGGGCACCCCCGAGCCCTTGGAGAGGGCCCGGATGTTGGGCGTCGAGCCGCGCTCGGCGTAGGCCTCCCGCAGGTACTCGATGACGGTCCAGTGACGCTCGGTCAGCTCCCCGACCCCCGACGCCTCGGCCATCGCCACGGCGAAGTCACGGCTCCAGGCCTCGCGGTCGACCAGGAAGCCCTGGTCGTCGAGCGTGAACCCCTCGACCACCGGCAGCGCGGCCTTGCCGACGGCGTGGCTCGTCTTCGGCGGCGCGTGGGGCCGCGCCGCGGCGGGTCGCGGCCTGGCGGGGCGGGGTCGGCTCGGCGGCTGCTGGGCGGGGGCGGGCCGCTCGCGCCGCCGGGGCGCCAGGTGACGCCCCAGCGCCTCCTGCTTGGAGCCGCCGACCTTCGGCGGCATGACCGTCTCGTCCCGGGCCGTGCGGCCGACGTGGCGCAGGATCTCGATGGCGATCGCCACCCCCTTGCGCACGTCCTCGTCCTTGCTCGCGGTACGGATCGCCCCCCAGGGGCTGACCGGCTCGATCGAGTCGGCGTTGTGGATGACGTCGGTCGCCTCGGTGGCCATCGCGAGCACGTCCGGCTGGGTGGCGCTGCGGACGGCGTCGAGGATCCCGACGACCCCGTCGCTCAGCTCGTCGACGTCCGACGACGAGTAGCTGCTCACGACGCGGTCGGCGAGCCGCCACATGGCGGAGCCGAACTCGAACCAGCCGCGCTCCTCGAGGGTGGCGAGCCGGTCGGTGGCGGCGAGGGTGACCTCGCGCAGGATCGGCCCGGCCTCGTCCAGCAGCTCGATCACGGGCTGGTGTCGGTCGATCAGCAGGTCGATCCGGCCCTGGAGCAGGTCGATCTTGCGCTCGAGGTCGGCGACGGTGGGGGCGGGGGTGGGGTGTTCGTGCATGGTCAGCTCCACTTGCCGGCCATGAGCATGCGGTGGTCGATGGGCAGCTCATGTCCCTTGATGAGGAGGTTCCAGTAGACCCAGCGGAAGCCGAGCTTCCCCCAGTGGTTGACGTGGCTCTCCTCCAACAGCGCGAACGGCCCGATGCCGGGCAGCGGGAACCGCCCCGGCAGGGGCTCGGTGTCGTAGTTGAAGTCGATCAGGATCGCCTTGCCGAAGCCCGTCTCGACGAAGCAGTTGGCGTGGCCGTCGAAGCCCTCCACCAGCTCCCGCCCCTCGACGAAGCGGAGCACGTTGTCGATCAGGACCTCGGCCTGGAAGTGGGCTACCGAGCCGGCCTTGGAGCTGGGCAGGTCCGTCGCGTCGCCCAGGGCGAAGATCTCCGGGTTGGCCTTGCTCTGCAGCGTGCGCCGGTGGGTCGGCACCCAGCCGAAGTCGTCGCCCAGCCCGGACCGCTCGATCGCCTTGACGCCGTAGTGCAGGGGGACCGAGACCAGCAGGTCGTACTCGACCTCGCGACCGTCGTACGCCACCAGCCGCTTCCCGTCGGGCTCGACCGACGAGGTGTTGAACTCCGTCTCCACCGTGATCTTGCGCTGCTCCAGCAGGCTGCCCAGCAGGGCCGAGGCGCGCGGCTTGGTGAAGGCGCCGTCCAGCGGAGTCGCGTAGACGAGCTCGACCCGGTCCCGGATGCCCCGCTTCGTGAAGAAGTCGTCGGCGAGGAAGAGGAACTCCAGCGGCGCGACGGGGCACTTGATCGGCATGTCGACCACGTTGAGCACCAGCCGGCCGCCGCCCCAGGTGGCGAGCTTGCGGCGCAGCGCCGAGGCGCCCTCCACGGTGTAGAAGTCGAACGCGTCCCGGTACCAGCCGTCCCCGGCGAGGCCGGGGGTCTCCTCCGGCGCGATGCGGCAGCCGGTGGCGACGATCAGCACGTCGTAGGGGAGCGGGTCCCCCTCCTCGAAGCTCACCGTGCGAGCGGCGGCGTCGATGCGGTCGATCTCGCCCAGCCGCAGATCGACGCCGGCTGGCACGAAGCGCTGTCGGGGCCGGACGAGCTCGTCCTCCCGGTACAGGTCGAAGGGAACGAACAGCAAGCCCGGCTGATAGACGTGGTCGCCGTCACGATCAACGACGGTGATGCTCCAGTCGGCGGGGGCGAGGGCCCGGCGCAGCTTGTTCGCCATCATGGTTCCGGCGGTGCCTGCTCCGAGGATGACCAGGTGCTTCATCACGACCTCCTTGCGGGGGTCGTTTGCATCGGCTGTGCCAGGGGTGGACAGGCTTTGCGTGCAACGATCTGTCGCCTTCGGCGGTGTGGGCCCTCACCCACGGCTGGGTGCTCAGCCACAGCGTCCGAAGAAGATCGTCACACGAGGCGTCGCCGACGGCTCGGAGAGAAAAGCACGAGCAGCACGAGCCCCGCCGCGGCCTGGGAGCTGCCGTCCCCGCCCCGACACGCGGCGCAGGTGACCTCGGAGCCGCCGCGCCAGAGCGAGCCCGGGCTGCACGGGTCACCCTGACCGTCGTCGTCGCTGTCCACCTGGTCGGGGTTCGGGTGGTCGGGGCAGTTGTCGCACCGGTTGCCGACGCCGTCGCCGTCCCGGTCACCCTGGGCGGGGTTGCCGAAGCCGCGGCAGTTGTCGCAGGCGTCGCCGACCCCGTCGATGTCCAGGTCGAACTGCTCGGGGTCCACGGTGGTCGTGCAGACGTCGCAGGCGTCGCCGACGCCGTCTCCGTCGGTGTCGGTCTGGTCGGGGTTGGGCACGGTGGGGCAGGCGTCACAGACATCGCCGATCCCGTCGAGGTCGGCGTCCACGTCCTCGCCGGCGAGGTCGAAGGGGCACGGGTCGCACGCGTCGCCCAGCCCGTCGCCGTCGCTGTCGAGCTGCTCGGGGTCCGCGACCCACCGGCAGAGGTCGCAGGCGTCCCCGACGCCGTCCTCGTCGCTGTCGACCTGGCTGGGGTTCTCCAGGAACGGGCAGTTGTCGCAGGCGTCGCCCAGGGTGTCGGCGTCGGAGTCCAGCTGGTCGGTGTTCTCGACCACGACGCAGTTGTCGCAGACGTCCCCCACGTCGTCCTCGTCCACGTCCGACTGGTCGGGGTTGATGGTCTCGGGGCAGTTGTCGCAGGCGTCCCCCGGTCCCCAGTGGGGAGGCAGCGAGTCGAAGTCCGTGTCCTCCTGGAGCGGGTTGGAGACGAGCGGGCAGTTGTCGCAGGCGTCGCCGATCCCGTCACCGTCGGTCTCCGCCTGGTCCGGGTCGATGTCGCCGGGGCAGACGTCGCACGCGTTGCCGCGGCCGTCGCCGTCGCTGTCGGCGCCGTCGTCGGGGATGCCGACGCAGGGATCGCACTCGTCGCCGAGCAGGTCGCCGTCCAGGTCCAGCTGCTCGGGGTTGTACAGCCCCTCGCAGCTGTCGCAGACCAGGATGACGATCAGGTCCGCCCCGGTCTCGGGGTCGGTCACCTCGACGGTGCCCTCGCCGAAGCCGTCGCCGTCGGGGTCGTACAGCGGGAGCATCGGGAAGGTGCAGCCGAAGTCGTCCCACTGGAGGTAGTAGTCGGCGTTGGGGTAGGGGTCGCCGGCGTCGTCCGTGGTCGACGCGCAGAGCGGGTCCTCGAGGTCGACGAGGGGCTCGTCCTCCTCTTCGATCCCGTTGCAGTTCAGGTCGACCGCGTTGGCCGGCCGCAGACCGGCGGCGGACGCGACGAGGGCGACGAGCAGCGCGAGGTGCCGGGGGCTCACTCTTCCTCCTCCGACTCTTCGAACGGGTCTTCGCCGACGTCGAACAGGTCGTCCCGATCCTCGGGCTCCTCGTCCCACTCGATGTCGTCATCGGGGTCCGGCTCGGGCTCGGGGTCGTCGACCGAGGGCAACTCCGTCCCGGGGCCGGGCTCGGCCGGGGTCTCCTCGGACGGTTCGCCGGGCTCGGCTGCGTCCCCGGCCGGGACCGGCGCTTCGACCTGCTCGGCCTCCTCCATGTCCCACGGCACCACGCCCGACGTGTCCCACTCGGGGATCTCGTCCAGCCACTCGACGAGCTCGCGCACGATGTGGAACTCGACGCGGCGATCCTCGTCGAGCACCGCTCCCTGGCGGTCCTCGTTGCGCGGGTCCGCCTCGCCCAGGCCGCGGTAGCTCAGCCGCCGCACGTCGACGCCGTGCTCGACGAGGTATCGGAAGACCGACCGGGCTCGCCGGGTCGACAGGTCCCAGTTGTAGTCGACGGTCCCCTCGACGCTGGCGTGCCCCTCGATGAGGAGGTGCGCGATCGTCGGGTGGACGTTGATCGTGTCGCGGACCGCGTCGAGCACCGGGTAGCTGGACGGCAGCAGCTCGTCGCTGTCCTTGCGGAACTCGATCGGGCGGTCGATCAGGATGCGGTCCCCTTCGACCACGGCCGTCGGCTCCGGCTCGGGCTCGGGCTCCGGTTCGGGCTCGGGCTCGGGCTCGGGCTCGGGCTCGGGCTCGGGCTCGGGCTCGGGCTCCGGCTCGGGCTCCGGCTCGGGGAGGACGAAGACCGGCTCGGGCTCCTTGTCCGGTCGCCTCGCCACGATGCTGAGTCCGGCGAGAACGCGGAAGATCGGTGCGCCGTATCCGCCGCCCAGCCCGACCCCGCCGCCCAGGTCGAGGCGAAGCCAGGGGAGGGGGCGAATGTCCGCCGCGATGCGCAGGTCGGCGGGGTTCTCGCCGGCGTGCTCGAGGAAGCGGGGGATGGCGCCCCGGCTGTCCAGCTCGGCGAGGAGGGCGAAGCGCTCCGGGAGGATGGCGAGCCGCACGCCCACCTTGAGTGACAGCTCGGCTCCGACGTCCAGGTCGTAGCCGGTGCGCACCCGGTCCCGGAACAGGGAGCCGAACTCCACCAGCGCGGTGAAGCGGCCGACGCGCGGCTGGATCGCCAGGGCGGCGCCGCCGTGGGGCCGCTGCTCGCCGACGAACGCCCCTCGGGTCGCCGTCGGCAGGCGCAGGTCACCGTGGACCGCGAGGGCCAGGTGCTCTCTCCGCAGGAACGACCAGCCGCCCTCGATCCGGAGCTCGCCCAGGGCGGCCGCCGGCAGCACGAGGTCCCGGAACTCGCCTGCCTGGCCGAAGATCGGGATCGACAGTCCGACCCCGAAGCCGGCCGGCAGCGCCACGTACCCACCCGCGGTGACCGACATGCGTGCCGCCACGAGCCGGGCGTCGACCCCCGACGGACCGACGACGACGAGGGGGGCGTGCTCGTACTGCAGGGTGACCCCGGCCCGCACCGTCCAGGGCTCTCCCGGGTCCGCGCCGGGGCTGCCGAGCCACGCTCCGGGGGAGAAGCTGGGTCGCAGCAGGAGCGTGTCGACGTCGGCGGAGCCCGCGTGGGCCGCGGTCGGCAGCACGACGGCGAGGGCGAGGGTCGCCGCGGCGACTCCCGGCCGGCTCCGGCGACGGCCGCGACGTCGACGCCCCAGGCCCGCGAGGAGCAGGGCGAGGCCCGCGAGGCCGGCCGCCCCGGCCCCGTCGGCGCCCGTCGCGGCGCACGCGCAGTCGTACTCCCGGCAGAGGTTGGACGGCTCGTCGCACGGCGGCTCGACGTCGCAGTCCTGGTCGACGCCGTCGCAGTCCTGGTCGACGCCGTCGTCGCAGGTCTCCGCCATGTCCGGGTGGACCAACGCCTCGGCGTCGTTGCAGTCGCCGCAGCCGAGCTCGCCCGCGGCCACCGCTTCGCAGTCTTCGCAGCCGATGAAGCCGTCGCTGTCGCGGTCGCCGAAGTCGGGGGTGTCGGCCGAGCAGTCGTCGTCGAGCCCGTTGCAGGCGACCTCGTCGTTCCCGGGGTGCTCGAGGGGGTCGGCGTCGTCGCAGTCGCCGGGCAGGTCGACCCAGCCGTCTTCGGGGGGGAAGCAGTCGACGAAGCCGGCGGCGTGGTCGTCGCCGTAGCCATCGAGGTCCAGGTCGGGGAACCAGGTGCTCGGCGGCGCCCCCTCGTCGATCTCGGCGTCGCAGTCCTGGTCGACGCCGTCGCAGATCTCGGGCGCGCCGGGGTTGGTGGTCGCCTCGAGGTCGTCGCAGTCCCCCTCGCAGAGCATCCAGCCGTCGCCGTCGTCGTCCGCCTCGCCGGGGTCGAACGCCCCGTCGCAGTTCTGGTCGAGCCCGTCGCACAGCTCGAGCGCCCCGGGGTTGCGGTCCGGGTCGCCGTCGGCGCAGTCACCGGGGAGCAGGCCGGAGCCGGGGGTGCACTCCACCGGGTGGGTGCAGTAGCCGTCGTCGTCCAGGTCCTCGGTCGCCGAGATCCCGGCCAGCAGGAAGGCCACGCCGCCGATCGACAGCCCGTCGTAGCGAGCGCCCACGAGCAGGTCGTCCAGGCCGTCGCCCGTGACGTCACCGACGGCCGCGAGCCGAGAGCCGACGTACGCCCGCTGGGTCGAGCCCTGCCAGGTGCGGACGGGCTCGGTCGTGGGACCGGTCGTGCTGCCGGGGAACACGTGGACCGCGCCGGCGTCGATCAGGAGGTCGGAGTCGTCCCGCTCGGCGCCGACGACGAGCGACGCGAAGCCGGTGCCGCCGAGGTCTCCGCCGACGGTGACGGCGGAGCCGAACTGGGCCCCCTCTTCGTCCGACGTCGCCGACCACGACGGGATCGGCGCGGGCCCCGACGGGGTGCCGGCGAACACCCAGGCGCCGCCTTCGGACGGCTCCGGGTCGGCGAAGTCGGGCGCGCCGACGACGATCTCGCGCAGCCCGTCCCCGTCCAGGTCACCGGCGGTGATCGCGGCGCCGCCCCGGGCCCCGAGGGCGTCGGGCTCGAAGGACCACGACGACAGCGCGGGCAGCCCCTCGGCCGACCCCAGGAACAGGAACGCGGCCCCCTCACCGATGTGTCCGCCGGAGTAGCCGGGCGCCCCGATGAGCACGTCGCCGTACCCGTCGTCGTTGACGTCGCCCGCGCCTTCGACCGCGAAGCCGACCTCGGCGTCGATCGCGACCGCCGTCCAGGCCCACTCGTAGACGTCGTCGGGCCCGTCGACGTCCCCCGCGAACAGGTACGCGACGCCGCTTCCGGAGCCGAGCAGGCCGGACCAGGGGGCGCCCACGAGCAGCTCGTCGAAGCCATCGCCGTCGACGTCCCCGGCGACGTCCACCGCTCGGCCGAAGCCGGAGTCCGACTCGGGCACGCTCACCACGACGTCCGGCTCGACGGGGAGGCCCCCGGAGCCGCCGAGCCAGACGAACACCGCGCCGGCGTTGGCGTCGACGTCGGTGTCCCAGCCGGGCGCACCGGCGACCACGTCGTCGAACCCGTCGTCGTTCAGGTCGGCGCCGCCGGACACCGCGTAGCCGAGGAAGGCGTGGTGCTGGTTGCCGCTGGAGACCCAGGTGGGCACCGTCGGCAGGCCGCCGGGGGTCGTCTCGTACAGGAACACCGCGCCCTCGGACGGCTGGCCCGCGTCGTAGCCCGGCAGCCCGACGAGCAGCTCGTCGAAGCCGTCACCGTCGACGTCGCCCGCGGCCGCGACGGCGGCGCCCATGGCGTCGTGGGGAGGGGCGGCGGTGACGCTCCAGGCCGGCGTCGGCGCGAGCCACGCGGCGTGCTGGGAGGCGCCGAGCGGGTCCGGCTGGTCCGCGCAGGCGGCGCAGCCGAGTAGAGCGGCGAAGAGCAATAGCCTCGGTGGTCGCATCCAGGTCCCCCCATCCTCCCCTACAAGAACCATTCCGAGCCCAGAAGGCAAAAAAAGAGCGGGCCGACCGAAGTCGACCCGCTCTCTATCTCACTTGTTCTTCGCGTTGCGTCTGCGCGAATCTTCGAGCGCCGCCGGCATACGTCGGGGGCTGGGTCCGATTCGCTCCCGGGGACCAACCGGGCTAGGTACGCGCCGCGTGGTGACGAGCGGATTCCCGCACGTCCGGTGATCCCGACTACGGGCTCGCCACCTCCACCTCGATGGTCAGGTAACAGTCAATCAAGGGATCACCTCCTCTCGCGGCGTGTTCGACATCCCCGGAGTTCCGTCTCCAGGTACCCACCGACGGTCCGCCGGAACGACCGCCTGCGGGGAGGCCCTCCCAAACCAACGGGGAGAGAGGAGGGGGTGTCGCCTCCCGGCCACCAGCTGTGGTCCCCTCAGAAGACAGTCTAGCCATCCACGATCGGGGCGGCCAGATGCAGGTCGCAACTTTTGTGGGGGCCGGGGCGACGGCCATTCAAAATCGACCGCCGACAGCTCCCCGATCGTTGGCTCACTGTGCCGCCCAGGCTTTCTGACCACGCCTCCTCCGTCCCGCGGCCCGATCTCAGCGTCGCTCGTCGGTCACATGGACTCGACATGCTCCGCTCCTCGCTCCTTGACCTCGGACCGCGGGCCTGTCGGATCCGTGGTCACACAACCTGGGCGGCACAGTCAGTAGCCGGCGAAACGCGTCAGGTAATCGACCAGGTGGTCCCACGCATCGGCGGGGCGGGCTGCGGCCACGCGAGCCTTGACGCGCCAGCCGCCGGCGCCGGCCTCCTCGCAGGAGGAGGCGTGCCCGAGCAGGCGGATGAGGCTCTCCTGCATCGAGTCCTTGACCGCCATGCGGTGGCGGACCTCCATGCGGACCATGTTGCCGGGGGCGATCTTCAGGTCGAGTGACCGGAACGTGACCGTCGCCTTCGTGGCCTTCTCGACGATGATCATCGAGTTGGCCCCCTCGGAGGTGACGCTGCCGAGGATCTCGGTCGCGGTCAGGCTGTCCGCTCCCGGGACGTGGGTCTCCGGAAGGGGATGTTCTCCGGTGTCGTGCTTGATCGGGAAGGAGAGCGCGTCGTCGGACTCGTCGTAGCGGCCGGGCGCACGCGTGTGTCGGGGCGTGATGTCCCGGACCGAGTTCGAGCGGGCCGGGGGCGGGGGCGTGACTCGAGGCGTCGGCGGGGGCGTGGTGGGCGTCGGAGGGTCCGGCTCGGGAGCGACCGGCTCCGGCTCGTCCGCCGCCAGCGGCTCGGCGGGCGTCGTCTTCGCGGCGATGTCGGCGTCGGTGATCGAGGGCATGCCCTCGGACATCGACGCCGTGGGGGCCGGACCGAACTTCATGGCAGCCGAGCGTGCGCTGTCGAGGGCGGCGCGGAGTCCGTTCATCGTGTACGGCTTGGACAGGAAGGTCGTGACGCCCTCCTTGGCGAGCACCTTGCTGACCGGCCCCTCCGCCGGGTAGACGGCGGACATCGCGACGACGGGCACCGCCGCCATGCCCCGCACCTTGCGGGCGACCTTGATCAGGTTGACGCCGTCCATGACCGGGAGGCAGATGTCGAGCAGGATGATCGACGGGGGGCCTTCGGTCAGGGCGTACAACGCCTCGTTGGCGTCCTTCGTCCAGCGGGACCGATAGCCGAGCATGCGCAGCATGGCGGTCGCCACCTGGGCGCCGTCCGCGTCATCCTCGATGACCAGGGCGATCGGCGCGTCCGGCGAGAGCGGGAAGTCCGACTCGTCCGCCGACATCGGGGCGTGGTGCACTCTCATCGTTCGTACGCTCTTGTCTCCACCCAGGTGAGGGTACACCGAGACGGTCACCCCGACGCGCGGGGAGCTCAGGCCGGCTCGCCCGGGCGGCTCAGGCCCGTCGGCGGACCACGCCGGCGAGGAGCAGCAGGGCCAGGCCGCCGGCCCCGGCGCCGCCGACGACGCTGTTGCGACAGCCGCGTGCGTTGTCCCGGAGCTCGCCGATCGTCACGGTGTCACCGTCTCCGATCTCGTTCTCCGTCGTGTCGTCGTCGTCGGAGCTTGCGTCATCGTCGTCGTCGGAGCTTGCGTCGTCGTCGTCGGAGCTTGCGTCGTCGTCGTCGTCGTCAGGCACGCCCGCGCCGTCGTCGTCGTCCCCGCCCCCGTCGTCCCAGTCGCCCGCTTCGTCTTCGATCCAGTCCGCGTGGTAGGTCGTCGACGCCGAGCCGGACTCGCTGTCGCACGACTCGCTCATCACGAAGGAGATCACCGCGGCCGCTCGCAGGCCGCTGCCCGAGCCGCTGTAGGCGGAGCCGCCCGAGTCCCCGAAGCAGGGACCGCCGTTGTTCTGCGACGTGAGCAGCGTGTCGCCGAAGATCTCGTACATGGTGCTCTCGGCGGACTTCTTGGTGACCTGGTCGTGGCTGCCGCCGTTTTCGCCGAAGCCGACGAAGGTCAGCGTGTCGCCCACGTCCACCTCGCTGCTCCGCTCCTGCACGGGGTCGATGTCGTCGACGTCGTCGGACAGCCGGATCACCGCGATGTCGTACGTCGGGGCGGTGCTGAAGTCGTTGGTGAAGTCGGGGTGGGTGACCCAGTCGTCGACGTTGTAGTAGGTGCCGCTCCCGGTGAACGGGTTGTCGCCGAAGAAGATCATGTCCGGCCGGAAGCCGTCGAGGAAGCAATGGGCCGCGGTGAGCACCGCGTCGGGGCGGATCAGCGTGCCGGAGCAGAAGAACAGGACGTTGCCGTCGCCGGTGTCCATGAGCAGCGCCGCCGTCGCTTCGAACCCGGCGGTGGCGTTGCCCCCCACGATCGGCTCTTCGGCCCCCGGCTGCTCGTCCGGCGCCGGATCGGGGTCGGCCGGGCCTCCGGCGGCGACGAGCAGGACGGCGCCCAGGGGCGCGATGAGGACGGACAGCAGACGGCGGGGCATCTCCCCGATCCTACTCGACGTTGGCGCTCACGACGCGATCGATCCGCGCCAGGTCGGACCGCACCTCGACGTCGACCCAGTCGCCGCGCTCGAACAGGGCGACGACCTCGGACGACTGACCGGCGCCCACCTCCGCGGCCACGAAGCCCCCGGCGCGGAGCCACTTCGGCCCGTCCGCGGCGAGCCGGCGGTAGTGGAGCAGGGGATCCTCTCCGGCGTGCAGGGCGTCCTCGGGTTCGTGGTCGCGCACGTCGGGCGGGAGCGTCGGTCGATCCGTCAGCGGGACGTAGGGCGGGTTGGCGACGATCGCCGCGAGCTGGCCGATGAAGCGCTCGGGCACGCGTTCCAGCCCGTCGCTCCGGACGAAGCCGACGCGGTCCGACACGTCGTGCCGCTCGGCGTTGGCGCGGGCTACGGCCAGCGCGTCGGGGGAGACGTCCAGGGCGAGCACCTTGCAGCCGGGCCGCTCGGCGGCGACGGTCACCGCGATCGCGCCGCTGCCGGTGCCGTAGTCGAGCACCACCCCGTCGGCGTCCGCGGGCAGCCTCGCCAGGGCGACGTCGACCAGGACCTCCGTGTCCGGCCGAGGGATGAGGACCCGGGGATCGACGTCGAACTCCCGGGAGTAGAACTCCTTCGTCCCCAGGATGTAGGCGACCGGCTCGCGGTCCTGGCCGCGGCGACGCACCAGGTCCCGGTAGCGGTCCAGCTCGTCGGGCGCCACGGGGCGATCGAAGGACGTGTAGAGCTTCAGGCGGGGCAGGTCGAGCACGTGCCCGAGCAACAGCTCGGCGTCCAGCCGGGCGGTCTGCAGGCCGCGGCCTGCGAGCCAGTCCGTCGTGCTCTTGAGGAGGCCGGCGACGTCGCGCAGGTCAGTGCTCCTGGCTCTCGCTCGCCTCGAGCGCGCGCGCCTGGAACCAGGTGATGCAGGCCTGGACGAGCTCGTCCAGGTCCCCCTCCAGCACCGCCGTCAGGTTGTGCTTCGTCAGCCCGATGCGGTGGTCGGTCACCCGGCTCTGGGGGAAGTTGTAGGTCCGGATCTTCTCGCTCCGGTCGCCCGTGCCGACCTGGGACAGCCGCATGTCGCGCTGCTCGGCCATCTGCTCGGCGAGCATGCGCTCGTACAGCCGCGCCTTGAGCACCTTGAGCGCCTTGGCCTTGTTCTTGTGCTGGGACTTCTCGTCCTGGCACTGGACGACGAGGCCGGTCGGCAGGTGGTTGATGCGCACCGCGCTGTCGGTCGTGTTGACCGACTGGCCGCCCGGGCCCGACGCGCGGTAGACGTCGATCCGCAGGTCCTTCTCTTCGATCTGCACGTCGACGTCCTCCGCCTCCGGCATCAGGGCGACGGTGCAGGTCGAGGTGTGGATGCGGCCCTGAGACTCGGTCGCGGGCACCCGCTGCACGCGGTGAACGCCGGACTCGTACTTGAGCCGCGTCCAGACGTCGGGGGCGCTGATCGACGCGATGACCTCCTTGAAGCCGCCGGAGCTGTTGTGGCTGGTGTTCATCAGGTCGAACTTCCAGCCGCGGCCCTCGCCGTACCGCTGGTACATGCGGAACAGGTCGGCGGCCCACAGCCCGGCTTCGTCCCCGCCCGCGCCAGCCCGGATCTCCAGGATGACGTCACGCCCCTCGTTGGGGTCCTTGGGGAGCAGCAGGAGCTTGAGGGCCTCGGCGTTCGCCTCGAGCTGCGGCTCCAGCTCCGCGATCTCGTCGCGGGCCATCTCGCGCAGCTCCTCGTCGTCTTCCTCGAGCATCTCGCGGGCGCCCGCGAGCCCGTCGACGACGTCCTTCCACCGGCGGTACGCCGCGGTCACGTCTCCGAGGTGCTTGTACTCCCGCATCAGCTGCGCGTAGCGCTTGGGATCCGAGGCGATCGACGGGTCGCCGAGGCTCTCCCCCATCGCCTCGTAGCGCTCCTGCACGGACTCGAGCTGTTCGAAGTTGCTCATGAGGCCCGGAGGATAACGGAAGGTCGGAGATTCAGTCGGAAGCGGAGGGGCGGCCGATCAATCGGCGGGCGCAGCGGCGGCGCCCGCCGGCAGGAACTCGCAGTTGACGTACTGCGGGTCCGCCAGGGCGCCCTCCTGCTCGAGGGCTCGCTTGAGCGAGACGAGGGCGACCTCGAGCTGATCGTCGTCGGGCTCGATGGTCGTGATCTTCTGCACCAGCTTGCCGGGGATCGACAGGAAGCCCATCACCCCGCTGCTCTTGCGCTTGCCGGCCCACTTGATGAACTCGTAGCTCAGCCCCGCGATGGGGATCATCAGGGGGATCTTGATGCTCGCCTGCAGCAGGTTGAGCTTCCAGCCTTCGGCGGCGGGCAGGAACGGCTCGATGAGGGGGAACGCGCCGGCGAACACGCCGATCGAGATGATGATCACGAACACCAGGAACGACGTGCCGCACCGCGGGTGGAACGTCGGCCAGCGCTTCGCGTTCTCGACCGTGAGCGCTTCGCCCGCCTCGTACGTGTGGATGCTCTTGTGCTCGGCCCCGTGGTACTGGAAGACGCGGCGGATGTCGTTCATCCGCCGGATCAGCAGGATGTAGCCGACGAAGATCGCCATCTTCACGATGCCGACGAGCACGTGGAACAGCGGCTCGTTGACGGGCGCCTCCGTGGCCAGCGGCAACCCGCGCACCAGGTTGAACACGAAGGCCGAGGTGCCGTGGGGGATGTAGATGAACAGGAGCATGCCGAGGAGCAGCGAGATGGTCAGGGAGACCGCGATGGCCCCCTTCGTCATCGCGCTGGACGGCTCGTCCGCCGGCTCCTCGCCGGCCTCCTCGGCCTTGGCCGCCTCTTCGTCCTGCATCGCGATGTCGGCGCTGAACGACAGCGCCTGCATGCCGTTGACGAGCGCTTCGACCATGACGGTCGCGCCCCGCAGCAGCGGCCACTTGAGGAACTTGAGCCGCTCGACCAGCGGGACCCACTCGGAGTCCTTGACCACGATCGAGCCGTCGGTTCGTCGGACGGCGATGACCATGGACTTCGGTCCACGCATCATCACCCCTTCGAGGACGGCCTGACCGCCTACGTCGAGCTTCTTCGATCCCTCCAACGCGGCTCTCCTAGCGACGACGCTTCATCTTCGTCAGGTCGATGTTCCCGAACTTGTTCTTGAACCGCTCGACCCGACCGGTGGAGTCGATGATCTTCTGGGTTCCGGTGAAGAACGGGTGACAGGCGCTGCACAGGTCGATCTTGAGGAGATCGTCCTTCATCGTGCTGCGGGTCTGGAACTCGTTCCCGCATGCGCAGCGCACGTTGATGTCGGTGTACTTGGGGTGGATTCCCGCCTGCATGGTTCGCTCCGTTTCCTAACCTAGGCCGTGGAGGCCGGGCCTTCTAGCACAGGGTCTCTGAATTGCTCAGATCTTCTTACGAGTTCATGGCCTCGAGGAACTCGTCGTTGCTCTTCGTCTTGCGGAACTTGTCGAGCAGGAACTCCATCGAATCGATGACGTTCAGGGGCGCCAGCACCTTGCGGAGCAGCCACAGCTTCTGGAGCGTGTCGCCCGGCAGGAGCAGGTCCTCGCGCCGCGTGCCCGACTTGTTGATGTCCAGGGCCGGGTAGATCCGCCGCTCGACGAGGCGCCGATCCAGGTGGATCTCCATGTTGCCGGTGCCCTTGAACTCCTCGAAGATCACCTCGTCCATGCGGGAGCCGGTGTCCACCAGGGCGGTGCCCATGATGGTCAGGCTGCCGCCCTCCTCCACGTTGCGGGCCGCGCCGAAGAAGCGCTTGGGCCGGTGCAGGGCGTTGGAGTCGACACCACCGGACAGGATCTTGCCGCTGGGGGGCACGACCGTGTTGTAGGCGCGGGCCAGGCGGGTGATCGAGTCGAGGAGGATGATGACGTCCTTCTTGTGCTCGACCAGGCGCTTCGCCTTCTCGATGACCATCTCGGCCACCTGCACGTGCCGGGTGGCCGGCTCGTCGAAGGTCGAGGAGACGACCTCACCCTTGACGGTGCGCTGCATGTCGGTGACCTCCTCGGGCCGCTCGTCGATGAGCAGCACGATGAGGTACGCCTCGGGGTGGTTGGTGGCGATCGCGTTGGCGAGGGCCTGCAGGATGACGGTCTTGCCGGTGCGCGGCGACGCGACGATCAGGCCGCGCTGCCCCTTACCGATGGGCGTCATGAGGTCCATGATCCGCGTGCTCAGGTTCGTCGGATCGAACTCGAGGTTGAGCTTCTCGTCCGGGAACAGCGGGGTCAGGTTGGTGAACAGGACCTTGCGCTTGGCGACCTCCGGCGGGTCGTGGTTGATCCGGTCGACGTTGAGCAGCGCGAAGTAGCGCTCGCCCTCCTTGGGGGCGCGGATCGTGCCGTCGACGGTGTCGCCGGTGCGCAGGTTGTACCGGCGGACCATGGACGGCGAGATGTAGATGTCGTCCGGGCCGGGCAGGTAGTTGTAGATGGCCGACCGCAGGAAGCCGTAGCCGTCGGGCAGGCGCTCGACGACGCCGCTGCCGTAGACCTTGCCGTTGCGCGCCGTGTGCACGCCGAGGATCTGGAAGATCAGATCCTGCTTGCTCATGCCGCCGATCTCCTCGATGTCGAGGGTCCGGGCGTGGGTGATCAGGTCTTCGACCTTGCTCTCCTTGAGCGCGTTGAGGTCGAGGTCGTCCGGCACCGGGCCGTCCCACTGGACCTGGGGCACGGTCTCGCGGGGGCCGCGGCGGCGCTTGCGGCGCCGGCGCCGACCGCGGTTGCCGGTGTCGTCGTCGTCGTCGTCTCGCCGGGGGCGGCGGTCGCCGCGGTCACGGGGCTTGTCGCCTCCGTCACGGGGCTTGTCGCCGCCTTCCGCGGGCGCCGGCGCGTCGGCCTTGGCCTCCGCCTGGGGCTCGGCCTTGGCCTCCGCCTGGGGCTCGGCCTTGGCCTCCGCCTGGGGCTCGGCCT
>CAYQEG010000102.1:0-6708 GCA_964416435.1 uncultured Rickettsiales bacterium | reverse complement strand
TGGCCTCCGCGCTGGGCTCGGCGGCCGGGGCCTCGTTCGTGGTTTCTGTGGTTTCGGGATTCTCTGACATGGGGGATTCCGCCTGGATTGGTGACGGTGTTGAACGGGCGCCGGCCGGACGGCCTTGCGCTGGGGAGGGAGGGGGGCGCACGCGCCCGGCTCGCTCTCGCTGTGAGGGAGACCCGGGGATCCGGATCGAAGGCAGAATGGGGACGCCCCCCCCGGTTGTCAAGTCGTCGCTGTCGATCGGCTGAAGAACGGCCGCTTTCGTGCGCCCTCCCGGCCGTGTTGATCGGCTAGCCTCCCGCTTCGATGAGCCAGACCGATCTCTTCCCCACCGCAGCACCCACCTCGTCGTCCCCGTCGCCCCGCGAACGCTGGGAGGAGCTGGCGACCGAAATCCGGGGTCACGACCACGCCTACTACGTGCTCGATCGGCCGACGATCAGCGATCGCGAGTACGACGCGCTGTTCCGCGAGCTGCAGGACCTCGAGCGGACGCACCCGGCGCTGGCGGCGGCGGACTCGCCTACCCAGCGCATCGGCGGCGCGCCCCTCGACTCCCTGGAGAAGTACGAGCACCCGACCCCGATGCTCAGCCTCGGCAACAGCTACGACGCCGAGGAGATCCGGGAGTTCGACGCGCGCGTGAAGCGGGCGCTGGGCGAGGCGTCGCCCGAAGAGATCAGCTACCTGGTCGAGCCGAAGCTCGACGGCATCGCGATGGAGCTCATCTACATCGACGGCGTGCTGGAGGTCGCGGTGACCCGGGGCGACGGCGAGGTGGGGCAGCTGGTCACCACGAACGTCCGGACCATCCGCAACGTGCCGCTCAAGCTGGCGACCGACGCGCCCCCGACCCGGATCGCCATCCGGGGCGAGGTGGTGATGACCAAGGACGGCTTCCAGGCGCTCAACAAGCGGCGGGAGGCGGCGGGGCTCGAGACCTACGTCAACGCCCGCAACAGCACCGGCGGCCTGGTCCGCAACCTCGATCCGAAGCAGGCGGCGGCCGCGCCGCTGCGCTTCTACTGCCACTCCGCGGGGGTCGCCGAGGGCGTCACGTACGACAGCCAGGATGGGTTCATGGCCCTCGCGCGCGCGTACGGGTTCCAGACCGCCGGCGGTCTCGCCCTGTGTGACGGGATCGACGCGTCGCTGGAGCAGATCGACCGGATCGAGGAGCTTCGCCCCGACTACCCCTACGACATCGACGGCGCCGTGCTCAAGGTCGACTCGATCCAGCTCCAGGACGAGCTCGGGTTCCGGTCCCGGTCGCCCCGGTGGGCGATGGCCTACAAGTACGCCGCGGAGCAGGCCGAGACGACCCTCCTGGCGATCGACCTGCAGGTCGGCCGGACCGGGGTGCTCACCCCGGTGGCGCGGCTGGAGCCGGTGTTCGTCGGCGGGGTGACCGTCAGCAACGCGACGCTGCACAACGCCGAGGAGCTCGAGCGCAAGGACATCCGGCCCGGTGACGTGGTCGTCATCCAGCGGGCGGGAGACGTGATCCCCCAGGTCGTGCGGCCTCTGGTCGACCGCCGGACCGAGGAGCTGACGGCGTTCGTGTTCCCCGACGCGTGCCCCGAGTGCGGCCACCCGGTGAAGCCGGTGGAGGGGGAGGTGGCGCTGCGCTGCCCGAACTCGCTGGGCTGCCCCGCCCAGGTGCGCACCGGGATCCAGCACTTCGTGAGCCGGCACGCGATGGACATCGACGGGCTGGGCAGCAAGCTCGTGGAGCAGCTGCTGGACGAGGAGCTCATCGAGGACGCGTCGGACATCTTCCGGCTCGACGAGGACCGCGCCGGGCTGCTCGAGCTCGAGCGCATGGCGGCGAAGAAGGTCGACAACCTGCTCGCCGCCATCGACGAGGCGCGGGGGCGGGACAGCCACCGCATCCTGTTCGGGCTGGGCATCCGCCACGTCGGCGAGAGCACCGCCAAGACGCTGATGAAGCACTTCGTGTCCTTCGACGCCGTCGGCTCGGCCACGGTCGAGGCGCTCGAGGAGTGCGAGGACATCGGCCCGATCGTCGCCCGCGCGATTCACCTCTGGTTCGAGGACGAAGGCAACGCCGCCCTCATCCAGCGGCTGCGGGATCGGGGGGTGAGCTTCCCCGACGCCGAGGTCGTCGAGCTGCCGGTCGAGGGTGACCACCCCCTCGCCGGCAAGACGGTCGTCGTCACCGGCACGCTGGAGTCGATGGGTCGCAAGGAGGCCCAGGCCGCGGTCGAGGCGGTGGGCGGCAAGGCGTCGGGATCGGTGTCGGCGAAGACCGACTACCTGGTCGCGGGCGCGAAGGCGGGCAGCAAGCTCGCCCGTGCCGAGAAGCTGGGGGTCGCGGTGCTCGACGAGGCCGCGTTCCTGGAGCTCCTCGGATGACCGGGGGGAGGGGAGTCCACGTGCTGTTCCGTTCCGAGGTCGTCTGTCTCGTCGTCGCCCTGGCCCTGGCCGGCTGCGCCGAAGGCACGTCCGGCCCCACGGGGCCCGAGGGTCCGGCCGGTCCGGCCGGGGAGCCCGGCGACGTCGGCGAGCCCGGCCCCGCCGGACCGCAGGGTGAGCCGGGTCCCGCCGGTGAGCAGGGTCCGACCGGGGAGCCGGGTCCCGCCGGTGAGCAGGGGCCTGCCGGGGAGCCGGGTCCCGCCGGTGAGCAGGGTCCCGAAGGCGCGGCCGGGGCCGACGGCCTGGACGGCGCCGCTGGACTGGACGGAGTCGGGCTCTCCTGGCTCGGCTCTGCGCCGAGCGCGCCGCCGCTGCCGGCGACCAACGACGCCTACTACGACACCACCGTCGGCATCGCCTACGTCTGGGACGGCGCCGCCTGGCAGATCCTCGCGATGGACGGCGCCGCCGCGGCCGCGGGGGAGCCCGGTCCCGAAGGGCCGGCCGGGCCGACCGGGCCGGAGGGGCCCGCGGGGCCGCAGGGTCCGGCCGGCAGCGACGGCGTCGACGGGCTGGACGGCCCGGAGGGGCCCCAGGGGCCCGCCGGCGCGGATGGCGCGGATGGCGCGGACGGAGCGGACGGCGGGATCGGCCCTCAGGGGCCGGCCGGGGCGGACGGGGCGGACGGCCTGGACGGGGCGACCGGTCCCGACGGTCCCCAGGGTCCGGCCGGCGCGGACGGGGCGGACGGGGCCGACGGCTCAGCCGGCCCCCAGGGCCCCCAGGGACCGGCCGGACCGTCCGGCGACTCCTGGGGCGAGGAGGCGGCCTCCTTCGCGGGGTTCACGTCGGGCACCTACATCGGGGACCAGGGCGGCCGAGCGGGCATGCACGCGGTCTGCGACGCCGAGTTCTCCGGCTCGCACCTCTGCCACGCGTCCGAGTACTACCTGACCGCCGCGACGGACGCGGTGCCGGCCGACGGAGCGTGGATCGACCTGACGTGCGCGGTGTCCGGCTCGAGCTTCATGACCAACCAGGACATCGGCGCGACGAACACCGGCGCCTACACCGGGCTGCAGAACTACAGCAACTGCGGCAACTGGGCGTCGGCGAACGGCAGCCACCTCGGGCTGACGATCACCGCCACCAACGCCACGACGTCGGGCAAGAACTGCGACGAGCCGCGCCCGCTGGCCTGCTGCGACTCGCCGTTCCTCGAGACGTTCGCCGGCTTCACCACGGCGACCTACGACGGCGACCAGGGCGGTCGGGGCGGGCTGCACCTCGCCTGCGCGACGGAGTTCCCCGGCAGCCACGCCTGCCACAGCGCCGAGTACGAGCGGACCAAGGGCATCGACGGCGTGCCCGCGGACGGCGCCTGGATCGACCTGAGCGCAGCGGTGAGGCAGAGCTCCACCAGCATCACCACCACGAGCGACTGCGCGGCCCCGGAGTACGGCCCCTACACGGGTCTGCAGAACTACACGAACTGCGGCAACTGGAGCTCGGACAACAGCAGCCACCTGGGCCTCACCGTCACGTCGACGAACCACACGACGTCGGGCAAGAACTGCGACGAGCTCCGCCCCATCGCCTGCTGCGAGTAGCCCCGATCACCACAGGTCGCCGGCGACGTTCCCCTCGTACGTGACGTTCGTGAGGGTCAGGGTCGACGAGTGGCGGTAGATCCCCCACGTCGAGCTGAACCGGATGGTCGCGTCGGTGACCGTCGCCTCGCAGCCGAACGACCAGAACGCGCCCCAGAGGTTGGAGCCGGCGTATTCGATCGTGATGTGCTCGAAGATCGAGGCGGCGGGGTCGCAGGCGCGGATGTGCAGGCCGTACCAGTCCCCCGGCGCGGGGGTCAGTGACGCGCTGGTCATCAGGATCGGCGCCGACTCCGTGCCGACCGCGTTCAGGCTCCCGGCCGTGACGGACCCCACCTGGAAGCCGGCGCCGGTCTGGAAGCGGAGCTCGGTGCCGGCTTCGATCGTGAGCGTCGGATCCGCCGGGGCGTCGACGTGCACCTGGCCGACGAGCTCGTAGGGCACGCCGTAGTCCAGCCACGTCGCGTCCTCGGTCAGCGTGTCCTGCCAGACCTGGATGACGTCGTCGCCGTTGCCCGTCATCAGGTTGGTGTCGTCCATCCTGGCGATGTCGGCGGCGTACAGGACCAGGGGGCGGGTGCCGTTGCCGGTCATCGTGTTGCCGGTGAAGGTCGGAGCGGCGCCCGTCGCGAGGCCGGAGTTGTCGTGGAACCAGACGCCGGACAGCTCGTTGTCCTCGAACGTGCAGCCGTGGATCTCGGGGAACGACGGCTGGTGGAACGTGGCGCCGTGGTTGAGGTTGTCGCGGAACGTCGAGTCGGTGATGAGCGGGCTCGCGATGTAGGTGTACAGCCCTCCCCAGGTGTTCCCGCCGCCGTACTCGACCGTCAGCCCGTCGATCACCGAGCCGCCGTCGTGGTGCCCGATCTGCAGCCCGAGCCAGTCCCCCGGCGCCGGCGCGGCCGCCGCGCTGGTGAACAGCACGCCGTCGGTGTGACCGTCGACCACGACCGCGCCCGGCCCCGCCACCCCGGCGAGGAACCCGGCGCCGGCGTCGAAGCGCATCTCGACGCCATCGGCGACGGTGACCGTGCTGCCCGAGGGTCCCTGCACGGTGATCGTCGACGAGACCCGATAGTCCACGTCGAGCTTGTCGAGGGTGCCCTCGAGGTACATGGAGCTGCCCGCGATCAGGATCTCGTCCGCCCCGTTGCCCGTGTAGGTCCCGTCGGGGGCCAGCGCCGTGGCGGCCGACGCCGGCAGCGCCACCGGGTTGGCGCCGTTGCCGGTGACGACCGCCCCGACGAAGGTGCTCGCGCCGTCCCCCGCGAAGAGGCTGTCGCCGCTCAGGTAGACGCCGTAGCGCTCGTTGTCCTCGAAGGCGCAGTCCTCCACCAGGGGCTCGGAGAGGTGGTCGAAGTAGGCGCCGTCGCCCGCGTTGTGGCGGAAGGTGGAGCCCGTGATCGTGGGGGACGCCAGGTTGGTGTACACGCCGCCCAGCTCGTTGCTGCCGGCGTACTCCAACGTCAGCCCGTCGATGACCGTCGCCTCGCTGTGCAGGCCGAGCTTCAGGCCGTACCAGTCGCCCGGCGCGGGCGCCTCCTCCGCGCTCGTCATCAGCACCCCGTCGTCGCCTCCCTGGACGACCAGGTCGCCGGTCGTGCCGGTGCCGACGTAGATCCCGATCTCCCCCTCGAAGCGCAGCTCGACGCCTTCGGTCAGGGTCAGCGTCGGCGCGGACGCTCCCTGGATCGAGAGGTTGTTCGAGACGAGGTACGGCTGGTCCATCGGCAGCCAGCTCTGGTCTCGGGAGACCCCACCCCCCACGAGCTGCACGACCGCCTCGCCGTTGCCGACGAAGCTGCTCGTCGGGTCGAGCTGCGGGACCATGCCGGCGGCGAGGGTCATCGGGAAGGCGCCGTTCCCGGTCAGCGTGTTGCCGGCGAAGGAGGGATCGTCATCGCCGTCGGCCAGCTCGCTCGCGGCGTCCATCAAGACCCCCGACAGGACATTGTCGAGGACGGAGGTGTCGCTCATGTCGAGCACGCCCGAGCTCGCGACCACGACGCCGTGCAGATCGTTGTCGCGCACGGTGCTCCCGACGACCTGGACCGCCGCGCCGTCGACCAGCAGGCCGCCGAAGTCACCGCCGCCGGCGAACTCGAGGGTCAGGGACGCCAGCGAGGAGCCGGAGTCGAGGTCGTGCAGGTGCAGGCCGTCCCAGTCCCCGGGGCCGGGCTCCTCCTCGGCGCTGGTGAACAGGACGGAGGCGTCGGCGGTCCCCTGCACTTCGAGTCGACCCGCGTCGCTCAGGCCGACGTACATGCCGGCGCCCGCTTCGAAGAGGACCTGCGCGCCGGCCTCCACCGTCAGCGTCGGGTCGTCCGGGCTGCCGACGTGGATGTCGCAGGTGACGAGGTAGGGCGCGTCCGCCGTCCAGGTGGTGTCGACCAGGATGTCGCCGCAGTAGGGGACCGGGTCGCCTCCGCTGGAGTCGTCGTCGTCGGTGGCGTCGTCGTCGTCGCCGGCGGAGTCGTCGTCGTCGGTGGCGTCGTCGTCGTCGCCCGCGAGGCTGTCGTCGTCGTCGCCGGCGGAGTCGTCGTCGTCGGACACGTCCGGGCAACCGGCCAGGTACAGGGCGGCGAACGCCGCCAGGAGCGGGATGATGATGGCTCGCATGTGAGGTCCCCTCGGTCGTCGACCCTACAACGGTCCGGCGCCGGTGCGGGACAACCGGGACACCGAGGGTAGACTCCGACGCGGAGGTGCCTGGCAT
>CAYQEG010000101.1:0-28479 GCA_964416435.1 uncultured Rickettsiales bacterium | reverse complement strand
GGGGGGGCCCGCCACCCCCGCTGGCCCTCGCCGCCCCTCAATGGCGCGGCGCCGCCGGCCCCGGCGCGACAACCGACCAGCATCGCCCCCGTGGAGCCCCCGACGATCGCCGCGTGCGGCGTGATCAACAGACGCGACGCGGGCGCGAGGTCCACGCCGACGTCCAGCTCTCCGAGCAGCCCCAGCGCCGAACCGCTCCGCTCGACCTCGCCGCCGGGCGAGGCGGTGCGGGTCACGCCGATCCGAGCCCCGACCTCCAGCCGGAGCGCCCCGAGGCGCCGACCGAACCGAACGCGCCCACCGACGCCCACCGGCCCCAGCCCGAGCCCGCCGCCCGGGGTGCCTCCCGCGGCGACCTCGACGTCCACGCCGAGCGACCACGGTCCGGCGAGCCCCGCGGGGGCGGGACCGCCCGCGGCACGGAAGGCGCGGCTGCGGTATGGGACCAGGGTCGGCGGGAGCACCAGTTCGGAGGCGGCGCTCGCCTCGATGACGAACGACAGGCCCTCGAACCGGTACTCGCCGCTCGGGAGCCAGATCTCGTCCCGATCCAGCCCTTCGGCGCCGACCCGCTCCACGACCGCGGCGATGTACGCCTTCGCCGCCGGGTCGATGAGCATGCCCATGAACTCCAGCAGCCCCGGGACCGTCGGCAGGTCACGACCCGGGGGCACGACCAGCCGAACCGCTCCGTAGGCTCCGAGCAGCCGATCCAGCTCCCGCCCGGCGGCCGCCGGATCGCCGCCGCTGACGGACGTCGCCGAGTCCCAGGCGCTGATCGCCACCCCGACCCGTCCGGCCTTCTCGGCCGTGGTCGCGAGCCGGCGCCAGCACTCGAAGTCGGCCGCTCCCTCGGGCGTGGCGCAGGCCTGCTCGAACGTCGCGGTGGCCTCGTCGAAGCGGCCGTAGTCGAACAGCAGCTGGCCCTGCCGGGTCAGGAACGGGTAGCTCGCGTCTTCGTCGCTGGCCGACGGCTGCTGGGCGGCGAGCGGACCCGGCAGCAGCAGCAGCAGGGCGCCGGCGGCGACGAGCGCTCGCGCGGAGCCGCGCAATCTAGCCTGCGCTCCGCCCGGCTCGGCGGCGCTCGCGCTCGGCCTTGCGGGCCCGGGCCGCGTCGATCATGTCCTTGGGGAAGCGGAGGCCGGCGACCTTGATCTGTTCGGCGAACGTGGGCAGGAGCCCCGTCGGCTCCAGCTCGCCCTGGATCTGGCCTTCGGCGTCCTTGCCACGAGACTTGAACACGAACAGGTCGCGCAGCTGGTAGCGGCCTTCGCTGTCGAGGTCCAGGACCTCGCTGATGTGCGTGATCCGCCGAGAGCCGTCCGTGAAGCGGGAGATCTGAACGACGACGTCCAGCGCCAGGCCGAGCTGGGACCGCAGCGCGTGCAACGGCAGCTCGATGTCCCCCATCAGCGCCAGGGTCTCCAGCCGGGCAAGGGTCTCCGGCGGGGTCGCGGCGTGGACCGTCGACATCGATCCCTTGTGACCGGACACCATGGCCTGGATCATGTCCAGCGCTTCGCCGCCGCGGACCTCGCCGATGATCACGCGGTCGGGCCGCATGCGCATCGCCGAGCGGAACAGCTGGCGGATCGAGATCGCACCCCGCCCGTGCCGATCCGCGGGCCGCGTCTCGTACGTTAGGAGGTGCGGCTGCTGCAGCTGCAGCTCGCTGCTGTCCTCGATGACGATGATCCGCTGGTTGACCGGGATCATCGACGACAAGACGTTGAGCAGCGACGTCTTGCCGCTGCCCGTGCCGCCGGCGACGACCATGTTCATCTCGGTCTCGACGCAGGCGTGCAGGAAGTCGGCCGCGGTCTGGGTCAGCGTGCCGAAGCCCTTGAGTTTCTCGATCGTCAGGGCTTCGCGGAAGAACTTGCGGATGTCGATGCAGATGCCCTTGCGGCTGACCGGGGGCAGGGTGATGTGCACGCGTGAACCGCCCGGCAGACGGGCGTCCAGCAGCGGGTTCTCCCAGTTGAGCTGGCGACCGACGTACTGGGCGATGTTCTTGGCCAGCGCGAAGACCTGGTCTTCGTGCTCGAACCGGGCCTCGGTGAGCTCGAGCTTGCCGCCGCGCTCCACGTAGATCTCGAACGGACCGTTGATCATGATCTCGGTGACGGTGCCGTCATCGAGGAAGTGCTTCACCGGCTCCAGGTAGATCGCCAGGGTCTGGCTGAAGACCGTCTCGAGAGTTGCGCCCATGGTGCCCGTTCGTCGTCTACTTGCGATCGCTCCAGCGGTGCTTCTTGCCACCGCCGGACATCAGCGCCCGAATCCGTCGTTTGCGCTCGCGCGCGTACTCGTTGCGGGGGTCCGTCTTCTCCGGGACCAGGCGCAACATCAGCTCGATCTCCATCATCGCCCGCTCGTAGTCCGCCGACTGGTAGTAGCGAACGTAGTCCAGCTTGGCGCTGACGAACTTCTCGTCCAGCTTGCGCTCCGCCTCGTCCAGTTTCGGCACGAGGAGCGCCGTCCAATCGGGCCACTTCGCCCGGTCGACGAGCGCCAGCTCGGCCTCCGACTTGCGGAACTGCTGGATCGCGAAGCTCAGGTTCTCATCGGCGATCCGCCACTGCTCCAGGTAGTGGTCGCCGCGGCGGAAGTCGTCGTGGGCGTCGCGGACGATCTCCTCGTCGGTGCGGTCGGCCCGCTGCACGACCGGACCGGCCACCTCGGGCTCGGCCACGTTGGTCGCCGTCGGCTCCGGCTTGGTCGGCTCGGTCTTGTCGATGATCAGCGACGTCACCATCAGCAGCAGCATCACGACCGCGAGGCCGACGACCACGTTGCGGATCAGCTGGATGTTCAGCCCGCCGCCACCCTTGCCGCCCTTGCCGCCCTTGCCCGGGGGGCGCTTGCGCTTGCGCTGCCGCGCGCTCACCAGGCCGGGGCTCGCGGGAGCGCCGGGCATCGGCGGAGGCATTCCGGGCATGCCCGAGGGCGGGCCGGCGAAGCCAGGAGGGGCGCCCGGCGGCATGCCGGGGGGCATGCCCGGCGGCATGCGGGGAGGTGGCCCGGGCGGGCCGCCTTGCGGGCCGAGGCCCGCCGGACCCGGCACCGCGGGGGCGTTGCCGAGCGAAGGATGCAGACCGGTGCCCATCCCGACGCCGCCCATCCCGGGGGGCATCGGCGGAGGAGCGCCGGGCGCTGGCGGGGCCCCGCTCGGACGCCCCGGAGGCGGCGCGTAGCCGGGCGGGGGGCCGCCGGGCGGGCGCGCCTGCGGCGGCGGAGGCTGCTGCGGAGGAGGACCGGGCGGCGGGGCCTGCTGGCCGGGGGGCGGCCCCGGCGGCGGCTGACCGGGCCGCACGGCGGGAGCGAGCGCGGAGTGGGCGGCGGGGAACGGCGCCGGTCCGGGCGGGGCCGTCTCCTGGGCGCCGGGGGCCTGCTGGCCGGGCTTGTAGGCGACCGTGCGATCCGGATCGAGCGCCGCCTCACCCCCGGGGCGCGGCAGCCGCACGCGGATGGCGACGTCACAGAACGTGATCAGGTCACCGTCCTGCACGTAGACCCGGTCGATGGGCCGATCGTTGAGGTAGGTGACGTTGACGGAGCCGAGGTTCTCGAGGACCAGCTGGTCCCCCTGCCGGGTGAGCTCGCACTGCTGGCGACTGACATGCGGGCTCGCGAGCTGCATGTGGCACTGGGAACCGCGGCCGATGAGGATCTGATCGCGGTCGAAGTCGAACGTCTCACCGACGTTCGGCCCCGCGAGGATCTCGATGACGACCTTCTGACCCACTAGAAGAGCTCTCCGCGCACCGCCTTGATGATGATGGCACCGAACAGGGTAAGCATCACAGCGCCCACGATGAAGAGGAGCGGCATGATCATCTTGACAGGAGCCTCGCCCGCCAGCTTCTCAGCCCGCTGGGATCTCTTCAAGCGGATGGCACCTGCCTGGATGCGCAAGATGTTGGTCAAGGGGGTGCCCATCTGCTCCGCCTGCACGACGGAGGAGACCAGGCCGTTGACATAGTCCGAAGGGACGCGCTCCTTCAGACCCAGCAACGCCTCCCGCCGCGTCGTGCCCATCTTCACTTCCTGAAGCACGTACCGCATCTCCTCGACCAGGGGGCTCTTGGTGGAGTCCTTGGTGACGATCCGCTCGAGGCTGGAGTTGAAGTCGAGGCCGGCGCCGACCGACAGCGCGAGCACGTCGAGCATGTACGGCAGATCCCGGTTGATCTGCGTCAGCCGCCTCATGACCTGCTCGTCCAGGTACATGACGGGGAAGTAGCAGCCGAACATCGCGGCGACGAAGCACAGCGGCAGACGGGCTTCGCCGGTCACCGACTGCATGAAGAAGAAGCACAGCCCGAAGAAGAAGAGCGCCGAGACGATGCAGAACGCCATGTACTCGTCGGCCGTGAAGCCGCCGAGGTGGCCCGCGCGCGCCAGCCGCACCGACAGCCCGTTGCGCAGCGAGCGGATGGGCAGCCTCTCCGTCCAGAAGGAGAAGATCAGCAGCAGCTTGTTCAGCATCCGGTACAGCGGCGAGCTCCGGATGTACTGGTTGCGCTTGTTCATCAGGTAGCCGCGCTCGGGGACCGGACCCTTGTAGGTCTCGTCCGGAACGAAGCCGAAGGTGAACAGGATCGTGGCCGCGATCCCCATCACGAACGCCATCACGACGAAGATCTGAGAGGTGGCCACGCCGCGCCCGCCTACACGTCGACCGTGAGGATCTTGCGGATCATGAACACCCCCACAATCTCCATCAGCGCGATGAAGAAGAGCACGATCCAGCCGATCGGGTCTTCCCAGAGGGGCGCGACCATCTTGGGGTCGACCTTGTAGATCAGGAACCCCATCAGGGGAGGCAGTCCGCCGAGCACCCAGGCCTGCATCTTGCCCTGGGCGGTCATGGTCGAGATCTTCGCTTCGAGCCGGGAGATCTCCCGGATGGCGTGGGCCGTGTCCTCGAACACCTGCGGCAGGTTGCCACCCGCGATCCGCGCCACCTGGATCGACGTGATGACGAGGTCCAGGTTCTTGCTCGAGACGCGCTCGGACATGTTCGTCATCGACTCGTCCAGCGTGAGGCCGAGGCGGTGCTCCTTGAGCAGCAGGCCGAACTCTTCACTGATCGGCGGCGAGGTGTTGTCCGTCAGGATCCCCATCGACTGCGGCAGCGTCAGGCCCGCCCGCAGCGAGTTGGACATCGAGATCAGCGCGTCGGGCAGCTGGTCTTCGATGGTCTCCCGGCGCTTGCGCTTGGCCCGCGACAGCATCGTCCACGGGAGGATGCCGCCGAGCCCCGCGAACAGGAGCCCGTTGACGACGCCGATGACCGACGAGACCGCCAGGAACACCAACGTCAGGATGATCATGTGGGTGTAGAAGAAGCGCTTGGGGCTGGTGCGCGAGTAGATGGCGTCCAACGCCAGGTGCACGCGCTCCAGGTACCAGCGCTCGTAGCGCTTCCAGCCCTTGATCGCCTCGGGCCCGTTGAACCAGGCGATGAGGAACACGATCGCCGCGATGGCGAGCGTGAACAGGGCGAGGGAGCTGCTCACAGGAAGCTCCCGTCGTCCGCGATGATCCCTCGGTTGAGCAGGTCCGGGATGAACGACGGGATGTAGCCCGTCAGCACGACCTCACCCTTGACCGAGCCGTCCGGTTCGATGCCGCGGTGCTGGAACTTGAAGACGTCTTCGAGGATCAGCCGCCCGTCGACGTCCAGCCCGACGCACTCGGTGACGGCGGTGACGCGCCGGGAGCCGTCGCTGAACCGCTCCTGCTGCACGACGACGTCGATGGCGGAGGCGATCTGCTCGCGGATGGCTCGGATCGGCAGGTCCATGCCAGCCATCAGCACCATCGTCTCGAGCCGGTTCATCATGTCCGACGGCGAGTTGGAGTGGCCGGTGGTCAAGCTCCCGTCGTGACCGGTGTTCATCGCCTGGAGCATGTCCAACGCTTCGCCGCCACGGCACTCGCCGACGACGATGCGGTCGGGCCGCATACGCAGGGAGTTCTTCACCAGGTCGCGGATCGTGTACTCGCCCTTGCCCTCGAGGTTGGCCGGCTTCGTCTCCAGGGAGACGACGTGGTCCTGCGGCAGCCTGAGCTCCGCCGCGTCCTCGATCGTGACGATGCGCTCCTCCCCCGGGATGAAGCTGGAGAGGACGTTGAGCAGCGTGGTCTTACCCGAGCCGGTGCCGCCGCTGATGATGATGTTCCGGCGACCCAGCACGCACTTCTGCAGGAAGTTGGCGATCTGCGGGGTGATCGTGCCGAAGTTGATGAGGTCTTCGACGACGAAGCTCTTCTTGGCGAACTTCCGGATCGTGATGCAGGGCCCGCGGATCGCGAGGGGCGGGATGATCGCGTTGACGCGGCTGCCGTCCTTGAGGCGGGCGTCGACCAGCGGGCTGCTCTCGTCGATGCGCCGACCGAGCGGCGTGATGATCCGCTCGATCACCGCCAGCACCGCTTCGTGGGTCGTGAACGTCTTGCCCGTGAACGTGAGCTTCCCGCTCATCTCCACGTACAGGTTGTCCTTGTCCACCACCATGATCTCGGTGATCGACTCGTCTTCGAGGAAGTCCTCCAGCGGGCCCAGCCCCAACGCCTCGTCCAGGACCTCCTTGATGAGCAGGTCACGGTCGACAGCCGGATCGATGTCCGCCTCGAGCTCGCCGATGATGTCCACCAGGAGGTTGCGCGCCCGTGCGCGGAGCTCCTCCTCGTTGACCGCCCCCATGTCGAGGGTCTTGAGGTCCATGTACTGCAGCAGCCGGCGGTGGATGCGGCGCTTGAGGTCGACGGGGGCGGACGAGCCGGCCCCCGGGACGACCACCTGGACCTGCCCCTCGGCGTAGTACTGGGCGTGCTGCTGCTGGTACGCCGCCAGCTGCTCCTGCGAGTAGTAGGCCTGGGCCTGCTGCTGCTGCTGGTGCACCGCCGGGACCAGGGCGTTGGTGGCGCCGTTGCCGCCGGCCGCCGGGTCGGGCTGATAGGCCTGCTGCTGGTACTGCTCGTGGCTGTACTCGACCTGGGGCTGCTCCCCCTCGGCCTGCTGCTGGTACCACTGGTTCGCTTCGGCCTGGCGAAGCTGCTCCTCGGTGTAGATCGACAACACGCAGTTGCCGATCCCGAGCCGGTCGGCCGGGCCGATCACCTGCTTGCCGAACACACGCTCCCCGTTGACGAACGTGCCGTTCGTGGAGCGGTCCGTGATGGTCACGGCGCGGTCGTTGACCGTCAGCTCGGCGTGATAGCGGGAGACCTCCATGTACGGGAGGACGAGCTCGTTGCCGCCCTCACGCCCGATCCGGATGTGCTCCTGCTCGAAGTCCGCGGTGACCTCGCGCTGGCTCTCCGGGTCCCGGTAGACGACGCGGATCATCTACCACTTCACCTCGGCCGCGTCGTAGACGTCGAGGGTCTCCTTGATCTGCTTCTTCATGGACCGGCGGTCGGGGTCGACCAGCACCGGCGTCAGCAGGATGATCCCGTCCGTCTCGCCCTTCTGCCAGGAGCGACTGCCGAACAGCACGCCGAGGCCCGGGATGTCCTTGAGCCCGGGAAGGCCGGCGATGACGCGGCCCCGCTCGCGAGCGAAGAAGCCGGACAGCGCGAAGCTCTCCCCTTCCCTCAGCTGCACGTGGGCCTTGTGGTACTGCGTGTCGATCGCCGGCACGTCGCCGCCGAACTCCGCCGACGCGACGGTCGAGAAGCGGATCTCGATGCGCAGGTCGATGTCCCCGTCGTCGTCGATGACCGGGATGCACTCGACCTCCAAGCCGATCTGCTTGACGAGGATCTGGGCGTTGAACCCCTCGGCGATGAAGACCAGCTCCTTGCCGCGGGCGAACTCCACCTTCTCGCCGCTGACCGTCGTGAAGAAGTCCTTGTCGAGCACCCGCCGGACGTCGACTTCCGAGCTGAAGTTGACCAGGTCGTCCGGAGTGCGCACGGTCGTGAGCTGACGACCGAAGTCGTCGGTGCCGCCGGGGACGGTGATCTGACCGGGGCCGAACTGCACGTACGACAGCGTGTCGAGCACGAGCCGCACCGGGCCCGAGCCGGTCCAGTTGACGCCGATGTCGTGGCCCAGGTTGCGGTTGACCTCCAGGACCTGGAAGTGCATCTGGATCTGGGCCCGCCGCACGATGTCCCGCTCGTCCAGGAGCACCAGCGAGTAGACGTCGGTCTTGTTCGACTCGACGATCTGCTCGATCCGCTCCATGTCGTCGCGGCGCTTGACGACGCCGTCGATGACGACCCGGGCCCCGGACGTGAGGACGTCGACGCCCGGGATGTCGAGCAGCAGCGTCTCGATGTCCTTGCGCAGCCGCTCCACGTCACCCACGACGGTCACGTCGTACGTCACGTCGCCGACGATCAGGCTGGAGTAGCCCTCCCGCACGCCGAACACCGCGATGTAGTCGGGCTTGCCCTGGATCGGGACCACGTCGATGACGGACGGGTCACCAACCTGCACGTTCTTGATCCGACCGAGGTAGATGGTCTTGCTCTCACCGACCCTCAGGATCAGCTCCTGCGCGACCGCGTGGGCCTCACCCGGCAGCTGGACCAGGCAAGCCGCTACCAGCATCAGCGCGACCGCGCCGGGCGCGGTCCAGATCTTCAACTTCCGCATCGACACGCGCTAGCGCCTCCGTCCACCGCGCCGACCGCTCGTGGGAGCGGTGATCACGACGCTTGGGCTGGTGTCACGAACCCGCTGGATTCTCCGCCGCGTCTCCGGTCGGAAGATGTCCGCGAAGTTCTTGCCGTCCAGCTCCATCTCGGTGTTGACGTCCTCTTCGTTCCGCATCGTCAGCGACAGCGAGCCGCGATCCTGCGCGAAGACGAGCAACTCCGCCTCCTCCGGCGTGACGAGCACGGTGACCGTGCGCACACGGGACTGTCCCCTTCGACCCTCGCTCGCCCCGGCTCCCGAGCCCGAGCCGAGCCGACCGCCGACCGCCAGCACCGCCACGTTCTGCAGCAGCGTCACGGTCTCCACGTCGCCCTCGCCGGGCTTCTGGAACGTGCCGAGGATGTCGACGTGGTCCTTGGGCTTGAGCAGCCCGCCGAAGCTGTTGACCTTGTCCACCGGCAGGGCGAGCGCCCGCATCCCCGGTGTGATCACGGTCGACAGGCCCGCGTCCTCCTGCGTCGACGCGAGGTCGGTCGTCAGGATCGGGTCGCCCTTCTGCACGTTGAACGCGGTGGTCTGGCCGATGATGTCGTCGATGAGCGACTTCGGCGTATACCGCGGCGGCAGGTAGTTCTTGGGGTACTCGAGGATCGTCATCTGCGACCGCTCGATGATGGAGAACGCGGGGATGTCTTCCTTGGCGGCGAGGATCTTCACCCGCTCGCCCGCGACCCCGAGCTCCTTCTTGAGGTTCTGCTGGTACAGGTTCATCAGCACCACGGCGAGCAACGCCAGGATGGCTGAGAACAGCAGCACGATCTTCCGGTTCACGTCGTCTCACCTTCCGCGCGGACGGGCGCGCCCGCGCTTCTCTGTGGCGCTTTTGAGCCCATGAATCCTACAGCAAAAGGGGCGCGGAGGCCCGTCGCTCAGCGCCGGCTCAGCCGTGGTCGTACACCACGATGGTGGACGTAACGTCCGCGTCGCCTTCGCCCTGGCGCAGTCCGACGTATGCCTCGCGGCCGTCCTTGATGAACAGGAGGGCCGGCTCCGGCTCCTCTTCGCGGGCCTGGGCCTCGGCGAATCGGGCGCTCACCGCCCAGCCGTCCCGGGTCATCTCGTCCGCGAAGTGCTCGAGGGTCTCGTCGATGCCGCCGGGGCCGCGGTAGACGAGGATCGTGTAGTTCACGCCGCCGTGGTTCTGGCCGAACGTGATCATCCGGCGGCTGCCCCACGGGCGGTCGATGTCGGAGATGTCGTAGCCGGGGGCGTCTTCCTCGCCGCGCGGCATGACCTTGCGGTGGTCGAAGGTCTCGGCCGGCCAGACGTTGAAGTACTGGGTGTTGTCCTCGGCCGGGTCCTCGAACGCCACGACGATCTTCGGGGCGCCCAGATCCGACGCCAGGCCGGTCTCCTTGAACTTGCCGATGCGCTCACCCATGCGGGCGGACCAGTTGGCGTCCGACTCGTCGCCAGTGACGATGGTGGCGAAGCCACCCCAGCCCGTGCCCTCGAACCGGATGAACCGGTCGTTGATGACCTCGTTGGTCATGTCGAGCTTCGCCGCGGTCTCCTCCCGCTCCTCCTTGGGGATGCGGGCGAGGAGCGCCTCACGGGCCCCTTCGGGCTCGATCTGACGATCCGTGTTGTCGTTGGCGTACAGCCCCTCGTAGTAGTCGAGGAGCGCCGGGATGGGCTTCTCGCTCCGATTGAGCGTGTAGTAGAGGGTGTTGTCGTTCAGGTAGACCTCCTGAACGTTGCCCTCGTCGACGGCGCCCTTCATGTACTCGGGCACGCCGGGGGCGCTCAGGGCGTCGCCCATGTCCACCCAGACCCGGGCCCAGGCGTCGGGCGCCCGGGGTGTCATGAAGTGGCCGTAGCCGAAGATCATCCCGACCAGCAGGACGATGAGTCCTACCCGGAGGGAGCGCTTGCCGAGGAGTCGGAACAGTTCCATGCCTGGTTCCTTCCGGCCTACAGGGCCGACATGCTCCACATGAACAGTCCGGTCTTGACGCCCATGATGATGATGTCGCCGTCGATCTGCTTCTTGTGCCACGCGCCGCCGGCGACGAAGTGTTGGCTCTGCACGTGGGTGCCGTCCGGCAGCGTGTCGTCGAGGATGCCGCCGGGCGCGTAGGTCGCGCCGACGTTCCACCCGTGGGTGTTGTCCGCGACGCTGAACATGCCGCCCATGAGGCTGAAGACGTCCAGGCCTCCGGCGGACGGACCGCCGCTGTTCAGCGTGGAGGCGTTGTACATGTCCTCCGGGTTGATCTCGTTGTACTCCGGGGAGTTCTCGGTCATCGGGTAGTAGACCTGGACCCGCTGCAGGATCGTCGAGTCGTTCATCTCGGTCTCGGGGACCTGCATGTGCTGCCAGGCCATGTACCGCGAGGCCATGTGGCAGTTGAGCTTGAGGTCGTAGGACTTCCCGAACCACAAGATCCCGGAGATCATCGCCAGCAGCACGAACGCCCAGATGACGAACTCGGTCATCGCCTGGCCGCGGTCGCCGCGGGGCTGCAGGGGGCGGTGGATGCGAATCATGATCCGTTCCTCCTAGTGGGCCAGCAGGTCCTCGACACCGTCGCCGGTGATCGAGGTGATGACGGAGATGAGGCCGCCGACCGCCGCGGGGTCACCCTCGGAGCCGACGCCCGCGGAGATGAGGTACGTCGCCGCGGTCTCCGCGGTGTCCGAGCCGATCTGCACCGGGGCCAGGTGGGTCCGCCAGTGGGGGCTGAACATGCCGCCCTCGCTGTGCGGGTTGTAGATCTGGGCCTGGGCGATCGTGATCATCCCGACGGTGTCGCCATACGCGTTCTCGAAGACGTCCGGGATGAAGTAGGCCTGGATGTCCTCGGGCGTCTTGTAGGCGAACCCGTAGTAGTCCCGGTTGCTCTCCCAGTCGTCGGTCAGGATGAACGGCTTCACGTTGGGGTTGCCCGCCTCGAGGAAGGCGAACGCCGAGCCGAGGTAGCTGGCCGGGTCGGGGATGTCGATCTCGTTGTCGTCGCAGAAGAAGCACCACCACGCCGCCGGGATCTCGAAGTGCACGAACGGCGGCGGCATCTCCCCGCCGCACATGATCGCGTAGCGCGACTGCACGGCCATCACGAACATGACGTTGGTGAAGTGGTACGGCGCCGTGTCCGCCCAGAAGAGGTGGTACGGGATCTGGAGCTCGCCCCACAGCGGGCCGTCGAGCCCGAAGAAGCCGGAGACCAGGTTGTAGGCGATGTTCCGCAGGTCGCCGGAGTACTGGAACCCGGAGATCTGGTTCATCGCCGTCGTCAGCGTGCCGAACCCGCTGTACATCACCTCGCTGTAGCCGCCGGCGGAGCCGCTGAGCACGGTCTCGCAGAGGTCTTGCAGCTCCCCCTCTTCGGTGGGGGTGGTGGGCGGGTACATGACGCCGAAGCCGGCGCCGTTGGCCATCGCCATGCGGACCGAGTCCAGCTCGCCGACGATCGGGAGCGTGGCGTCGACGCCCGCCTCGATGTCGGACAGCGTCTCGATGATGTCCCACATGAAGTCTTCTTCGTTCTCTGCCTCGAACAGGACCGGGAAGAGCTCGAAGGTGTCGACCACCACCTCGACGGCGGGGTTGCAGTTGCCCGTGGTCAGGCAGACGCCCAGCCAGAAGGCCTCGATGGTCGGTGACAGGATCAGCGCGGTGAGCGCCGTCCAGTAGACCGCCTTCATGTAGATGGCCTCGGCCATGCACATGGCCATGAGGATGTTCATCATCGAGTTGAGGTTCATGGACCGGACCATCCAGGTCGATCCCGAGAGCACTGCCGAGTCGGCGGCGGACTGCGTCGCCATCTTGTCGTGCAGCAGCTGGCCGCTGTTGATCACCATGAAGGTGAAGCACGCCAGCAGGAACATGATGAGGACCAGGTAGACGATCGACTGGCCGCTCTCGTCGCGGTGGATGCCGCGGACGCGAACGCGGAGTCGTTCGAGGAGGTCCATGTCTTCGCTCGTGCGGATCATGACGTCTCCCTCAGTCCCAGAAGCCTTCGATCGGCGGGCTCGCCCAGCCGTCGCCCGGCTTGCCGGTCTCGCCCTCGAGGGGCAGGACCGCCACCGACCTGATGAATGTGTACTCGCCCGGCAGATCCAGGCTGAAGAAGGGGCCCATGTCCACGATGGACCAGTCCTCGCCGATGATCCGGTTCACGACCGGGATCGGCAGGTAGTAGCGGTGCCGCACGCGGACCCCGACGTCGCCGCCGTTGGGGTAGCTCCACGTGATGTTGCCGCTCTGTTCCTCGAACCCCGTCTCGGTCGCCTTGTACAGCTTCACCTCCGTCGCGAAGGTGCTGTACGCGTACCGCTGCAGGGCGTTGTCCGTGTACTCGCCCGCGAGGCCGAAGCTGGCCATCATCGAGGAGAAGACCGCGAAGGCGTCGGCGATGATGTCGCCGATGAAGGGGAGGCCGTCCAGGACCACGCCAGCGCGGGGGCTGATCGGGACGCAGGCCATCGCCGCGGCCTGGTGGATCTTGTCCCACTTCGGGCCGCCGCCGATGTTGATCTGGTGCTTCCCCTCCCCTTCGGCCGTCGCCGGGATCCAGACGATCGCGGCGCGGGCGGCGGAGAAGGCGGCGTACGTGACGACGTTGCGCGCCTGGTACATCAGCGCGAGCTGCATGAGGATCAGGGTGGTGATCAGCAGCACCGGGAAGGAGATGGCGACCTCGGTCATCGCCTGGCCCGACTCACCGAGCCGGACCGGCTCGCGGCGCAGGACCGCGCGACCGCCGAGGACCACCGCCCGAGCCAGCGCCCAGGCCAGCCGACCGACGACGAACAGGGCCGCCGCGCCGAGCAGCGCGTAGGCGACGATCGACAGGGTGTACATCGGCTCCGGCAGGGGCGTCGCCTGCGCGTACTGGGCGGCGACGACGCCGTCCATCAAGGCCGGGACCTCGCGGCCCCAGGTGTCGGCGCCGGCCCGCCAGGCGAGCACCCCCGCCAGGGTTCCGAAGCCGGCCATTCCGATCAGGAGTCGGCGCTTCATCGCTGCGCTCCCTTCAGATTCCCAGGTCGATGAGGGGCTGGGCATTCAACCAGCCTTCCTCGACGATGGCCCACGCGAAGCCGAGGGCTATCGCCACGCCGAGCGGGAACTTGTCGCTGTTCTCTTCTTTGGGCATCTCGACCTTCAAGCCCGGAATCAGGGCGCTGAAGAAGAAGCGCCAGGTGGTGCGCAGGGTGCGCCACAGCTTGCCCTTCCAGATCGCGATGCTCAGCGCCATCGCGCCGCCCACGAGCATCATGTAGAGCAGCCCGTAGCAGCTGGTCGTCAGGCCGACCAACGCGCCCATCGCCCCGCAGGCCTTGACGTCCCCTCCGCCGATCCCCCCGAAGAGGAAGCCCGCGAAGAGGACGCCGAACGCCAGCAGGAAGCCGAAGAGGCTGTCCTTGAAGGTCACCCAGGCGGAGATGTCCGCGTCGGACAGCCCCCACGCCAGGTGCAGGGCGAGACCGGCGATCGCCGCCGGATACGTGAGCTTGTTCGGGATCTTCGCGTCGCGCAGGTCGCCGTAGACCATCGAGGCCATGACTCCCGTGCATGTGGCGATGCTCAACCATCCCCAGGCTCCTGCCGTCTCCGGATTGATCACCCGGCGCTCGCGTTCGTGGTTTGTGGACTAGAGGTTGCTGTCGACGGTGTCGACTTCGCTGTCGGCCGTCGTGAACAGGTCCTTGATCTTGCCGCCGAACTGGACCGCGATGGCGATGCAGACGACCGCGATGGCGACCAGGATGATCACGTACTCGGTCATGCCCTGACCACGCTCATCGGCGTGGAGGCGGGCGAAGGCAGTTCGAAGGGTGGCGAGCTGGTTGGTCATGGTGGCTCCTCGACCGTTCAGGGTCAGGGTGAGGTTCATGGAATCGGGAGAGAGATCCAGGTCGCGACGAACGAGTAGTAGCGCTCGAACGCTTCCTGCAAGGCGCCCATCACGGGGATGAGGCCGATGAAGAGGGCGACCACGAGTACGATGTACTCCGTCATGGCCTGGCCGGACTGGCTTCGGGCGCGGTCGATTCGGTTCTGGATGCGGACCATGTCGGCGTCCTCGTCTCGCGGGGGGCGAGGGTTCAATTCGCCCCGGCACGATGAAAACTACCGTCCCCCTCCGGGAGGGTCAACTTTTTCTTTGCATTTTCTTGACACAATCGTTGACATTCCCTTGACAAGGTAACGATTACAAGTAGTTAGGTGGGCACTATCAGCCTGGTCACCATGGTGACCAGTACGGCGATATTTACCGGCCCATGTCAAGGAGATCCCCGGTCCGGGTCCCCGACTCCTCGATCACGCCCACCGGCAGCTCGATGCAGTGCTTCGCCGTGAAGTAGATGCGGGTGAACCGCCAGGGCTTCAGGTTGCTGATCGCCCGCAGCACGCGTCCGTCCTTCTTGACGAACACGACGTCGAGGGCGAACCGCATGCCGAACATGTGGACCGACGTGCAGGGCGAGATCACCAGCCCCTCCCCCTCGTCCAGGCCGTCGGCGTCCAGCAGGCCCCGGGCGCGCTCGGCCACGGAGGTGGCCCACCGCTCCCGGGTCGCCAGGACAGTGCCCCGGTCGATGTTGCGGATCACGGGATCGCGCCTCTCAACGCCCGCGGCGACTCGTCGCCGACACGTCGACCACCCAGACCCGCCGCCAGTCCTGCTCTTCGCTGCTCCGCACGCCCTGGCTGACGAAGGCGACGGTCCAGGTGCTGGAGTCCGCACGCCCGAAGACGGCCGGCTCGGCGTTGTTGACGGTGCCGGTCTCGATGACCCGCGCGGTGCCGCTCCCGAGGTCGACCCGGATGAGCGGGTCTCCGAGGTTGGGGTCGTCTCGGACCGTCACGATCCCGTTGCTGTCCGGGGTCCACGAGGGGCCCCGGCGCTCGTTGGGGATGACATCGGCGGCGACCTTGAACGGCTCACCCCCGGCCACCTGCACGACGTACACGTCGAACTGGGTCCGGTCTTCGTTGTCGTGGTTGCTGAAGAAGGCGAGCCACCGGCCGTCGGGTGAGAACGACGGCTTGAGCTGCGTCGAGGGCCAGCGGGTGATCGCCCGCTCGGCGCTCGAGCTGCTCGTCGCGTCGTCGATCAGGTGGATGTTGGCGCCGTTCTCGCTCATCGCCGTGTAGGCGAGAGACAGGCCGTCGGGCGACCAGATGGCATAGAAGTCGAGCCCGGCGCCGGTCGTCACCCGGGTCGGCGGGTCCTCCAGGGCGTAGATGTCCAGCACGTACAGGTCGCCGTCGCCGGTCGCCGCCGAGCAGTACGCGAGGTGCCGCCCGTCCCCGCTGAAGACCGGGCCGCCCTCCTTCTGATCGGTGCCGATCGGGACGGTGACCCCCTTGATCCAGACGTCGAACTCGTCGTCGCTCCCGCTGCTGGAGAAGGCGTAGAGCTGGCCCGTCGGGGACCAGGAGAACTCGTGGTTGACCTGCCGCTTGTCGCCGAACCTCCCTCCGAGGCCTCCCGCCCCGGCGGGGGGCGTGATCAGCTCGGTCGTGCCGGAGTCGACCCGGAGCATGAACAGCTCGGTGTACTTCTCCTGCGCGTGGGCGACCTCGTAGACGAGCGTGGTCCCGTCGGGGGACCAGACCGGGTCCATCGCGTTGCCGGAGTGCTCCGGGGAGACGCGACGCGCATCGCCGGCGAACGCCAGCGTGGGGAGCAGCAGCAACAAACAGACGGCTTGAACGCGCATCATCGATTCCCCAGGTCCGACAGCAGGTGGCAGGCGACGCGACCACCGGACGGTTGGACCGGCTCGGGCACTTGACTGGTGCAGCTTTGCCACAGCGCATGCGCCGGGTCCACCCGGTGACACGCTGCACGGTACGGACAGCCCCCCGCGGATTCCACCCGCTGAGGCACACGAACCGGCTCCGTGCCGGCGACGAACGCCGACCGCAGGAGGCGTTCGGTGTACGGGTGGAGCGAAGCGGCGTCCACCCGGCGGGGGTCCAGCTCGGCAGCCGTCATCTCCTGAACGATGCGGCCGCGGTACATGACGAGCACCCGGTCGGCCACGTAGCGCACGATGTCGAGCTCGTGGCTGATGAAGATCCACGCCGCCGGGGCGCCCGAGGCGTCGGTGCGGTGCTCGAGCATCAGCTCCAACACGTCCGACTTCACCGAAGCATCCAGCCCCGCCGTCGGCTCGTCGGCGACGATGAGGGAGGGACCTGGGAGCAGGCACCGCGCCACCCCGACGCGGCGGCGCTCTCCCCCGGACAGCTCCCGCGGCCGGGAGCCGCGCTTGCCCTGGAGCCCATAGGCGGCCAGCGTCTCGTCGATCAGTGCCTCCGCGCGAGGCAGGTCGGCGGGGCGGTGGAGCGCGATCGTCTCCTGCAGGTGCTGGGCGACGGTCAGTCCCGGGTTCAGGCAGGCGGTCGCCGACTGGTAGATCATCTGGGTCCGGCGGCGCAGCTCACGCGCACGCGCGCGGCTCATGGACCTCAGCGGCTCCCCCTCGAGGTGGATCTCCCCACCGTCCGATGGCTGGATGCCGAGCAGGACCTTGCCCAGGGTCGTCTTGCCGGAGCCCGACTCGCCGACCAGCCCCACGACCTCGCCCCGACGAATGTCCAGATCGACCCCGTTGACCGCCACCACCTCGGACTCGCCGCGCTGCCGCGGCGCGAACCGGCGGACCAGGCGGCGGGCGCTGAGGAGCGGTGAACTCACGTCCCCTCCCCTGGCAGCTGCCGGCAGCGAGCCCGATGACCGTCGGACAGCGTGACGTCGGCGGGGGTGTCGGGGCGACACGCGTCGACGACATCGGTGCAGCGGTGGGCGAACCGGCAGCCGACGGCGGCGGGCTCTCCGAAGACCGCGCGATCGACCCGCCCGTCGGGCCGCCCCGAGTTCAGCTCCTCGACCCGCTCCTGGAGCTGGCGGGTGTAGGGGTGCCGGCCCGGTCCGGGGGCGAAGAACGCCGAGGCCGGCCCGTCCTCGAGCAGCTCACCGCCGTACATCACGAGCACCCGGTCCGCGAGGTGCTCCACGACCTGGAAGTCGTGCGAGATGAGCACCAGCGTCATCGCCCGCTCCCCGCACAGCCCCGTCAGGAGGTCCACGACCCCTCGGCGAACGGACCAGTCCAGGCCCGTGGTGGGCTCGTCCGCGACCAGGAACTCCGGCTCGGTACCCAAGGCGACGGCGATCGCCACCCGCTGCGCCATGCCTCCGCTCAGCTCGTGGGGGTGCAGCCCGGCGACCCCGGCCGGGTCCTCGAGTCGGACCCGCTCCAGCCACTCGATGGCGCGCCGCTCCAGGTCGGCCCGCGGGGCGTCGGGATGAGCCACTCGCACGGAGTCGCGGACCTGTGCGCCGACGCTTCGGAACGGGTCGAGCGCCTCGCGGGGGTGCTGGAACACGTAGCCCGCCCAGCCGCGCCGCAGTCGGCGGAGCGGTCGCCGGTGTCGCCGCCCGGCCGGGGCGAGCACCGCGCGGGCCTGCGCAGCCCCCGTCGGCAGGAACCAGGCCTGTCCGCCCGTCACTCCGGGCCGGGCGGCGCTGATGCCGAGGATCGAGCGCATCAGCATGGTCTTGCCGCTGCCCGACTCGCCGACGATGCAGGTCGTGCTCCCCCGCTCGACCTCGAAGGAGACGCCTCGGACCACGGCGAGGGGCTCCCGGGTCCCGCGGGGCGTGACCCGGACCCAGACGTCCTCGGCGCGCAGGATGGCGTCGCTCACCAGGACTCCTGCTTGCGCGCGAAGTGTTCGGCGAGGGCGAGCACCCCGGTGATGGAGACGGCGATCGCGACGGTCGGGGCGGCCACCGCCAGGGCGCCGCCCTCCTGGACGGCCCGCCCGATCGCTTCGCTCAGCCCGGAGACCGTCCAGGCGTCGGGGATCAGCAGGGTGCGGGTGTGGATGACCGCGAACCGCACGTCGGCGAGGATGTTGCCCCACGAGGGTCGGGGGGCCGGCACGCCGTAGTGCCCCAGGTACGACAGGCTGGTCTCGACGAGGATGAACGCGCCGAACAGCGCGCAGACCTGCCGCAGCAGCAGGTAGCGGCAGTTGGCCCACAGGATGTGGAAGCCGAGGATCCGCCCGTCGCTGAGCCCGTGGGCGCGCGCGGCCTCGACGAACTGCTCCCGCTGGAAGAAGAGGACCCGCTCGGCGAGGGCGCCGGCGACCTGGGGCACGAACGACAGGCCCACCAGCCCACCGAGCAGGTACAGGCGCAGGTCCCCGAACGACGCCGGGTCTCGGACCGACGCCGTGAAGATCGCGACCACCACCACCACCAGCACCAGCCGAGGCCACGCCGCGACGATCGTGAGCACGGCCTGGACCGCAGTCGCTGCCCGGCTCCGCGGCCAGTAGCCGACCACCGAGCCGGCCGGCACCGACAGGCCCAACGCGACGAGACACGCGAAGAGGCCCGGGCCGAAGAACGCCTCCACCGAGACGACCATCCGGGCCAGCAGGTCCCGACCGAGGGGATCGGTGCCGAGCAGGTGGGCCCCGCTCGGGCCGAGCATCGGGTCGTCGGTGGGGAGCGCCGGATCGACGCTCACGAACATCGCCGCGATACGCATCCCGACCAGCACGATCACGACCGCGAACCCGAACGCGCCGACCGGCGAGATGCGCCTGCGGGCCTCGCTCACGGCGCCCCCCCGAGGGGTGGTGCGGGCGTCGCCGGGGCGCGGGTCGAGACGCGGCGCTCCTTGCGCGCGCGCGGGTCCACCACGACACGGAGCACGTCGACGCCCAGGTGCACCGCCGCAACGAACGCGGTCGCCGCGACCGTGATCGCGATGAGGAGCACGAAGTCGGGCTTCACGGCCGCCTGGTAGCCCATCAGGCCGATGCCCTGGATGCCGAGCACCTTCTCCAGGATGAGGACCCCGCCGATCAGGAACGTGGTCTTGCCCGCCGCCAGCTGGGCCATCGGCAGGGCGATGTGGGGCACCAGCCGCAGCGCCACGGGTCCCCCGCGGAGCCGCACGCTGTGGACGAAGTCCCGATCGCGGAGCGCCGTGACCTCCGCGTCCAGCGCCAGCACGACGTCGGTCAACATGCCGTCCCCGATCGCGAGAACGACGATGGCGGCCAGGGTCTGCGCCGGCCCCTCGGGAGGCACCGCGAAGACGACGAGGGCGAGGTAGCCGAGCAGGAACACCGGGACCAACGAGCAGGCGTGCACCGCCACGCGGGCCGCCCGCCCGAGCCGCCTCAGCCGGTCACCGAGGACCAGCGCGAGGGCCAGCCCCATGCCGAGGGACAGCGCCAGGGCGGCGAGGACGATGGGGAGCGTGCGAGCGGCGCCCCGGGCGACCAGCTCGGTGACCGGGATGCCGCGGTACGAGGGCCCCAGGTCCCAGGTCAGGACGCCGTGCCAGAACCCGAAGAGCCAGCCGACGAAGGTGTCGGCCTGGGCGTGGATCGATGAAGACCCGGGGGTGAACCAGAGGAGCGCGCCGAAGACGGCGGAGGATGCGAAGACGACGCCCAGGAGCGCCGCAGCCCGGCGACCGAGCACCGCGAGGGTCGCGCCCAATTCAGCGCCCTCCGGTGACCCTCCAGTCGGGGAACTGGCTGAAGTAGTAGAAGGGCTGGATGAACACGCTCTCGACCTCCCGTCGCAGCGCCGTGTAGCTGCGCAAGCTCCACAGGAACACGTACGGCAGATCGGCGGCGAGGAGGCGGTGCACCTCCTGCATGTAGGCGACCTTGGCCGCGGGATCGGTCTCCGAGAGCGCCTTCTCGAGCAGCTTGTCGACCTCTCGATCGTTGAAGCCGACGAAGTTCTGGGTCCCGTTGCTGTGGAACAGGTCGAAGATGTTCTCGTTCTCGTCGAACGACCAGCTGTCGAGCACGATGTCGAAGTCCTTGTCGCTGAACACCTTCTCGGTCCAGACGGACTTGTCCATGGCGACGGGGTCGCTGGCGTCGATGCCGAACCGACGCAGCTGGGACTGCACGTTGAGGGCGACGGTCTGCCCCTGGTCGCCCATGCCCGCCCGGTAGAAGATCCGGATCTGCATCGGCTTGCCGCGGCTGCCCCAGGTCCCCGAGTCGTCCAGCGAGTAGCCGGCCCCCTCGAGCAGCGCGGACGCCTCGGCGCCGTCGGGCTGGATCAGCTGAACGGTGTCGCTGTGGTTGTAGTACTTGCTCGACGGCACGAACGGGCCCGAGATGCGGTACCCCTCCCCGATGAGCGCGAGCGCCTCGTCCAGATCGATCACCCGCGCGATCGCGTTGCGCACCGCGACCTTCTTGAGGTCCGGGTTGCGCTCGTTGAGCCCCAGGTACCACCAGCTCTTGCTCTGGTAGGGCACCAGGTCCGCGCTGCGGGATCGTTCGACCTCAGGCAGGTACTGGGCCGGCACGTTGATCATCGCCTGGATGTAGCCGTAGCCGAGCGAGCTGACCTGCTGGTTCTTGTCCGGCATCTCCCGGACCTTGACGGTCTCGATCTCGGGGGGCCGGGCGGCGTACGGGTTGACCTTGAGCGACCAGGTGCCCAGGTCCTGGGACGCCAACTGGTAGGGGCCCGAGGTCGTCGGCTTGAACCAGAACGGGTGCGTACGCTCGACGGCGTGCCCCTCGAACCGGTGGGCCGGCAGGATCTTGAAGTAGAACTTGGGCAGCGGCTCCGGCTCGGCGTCCACGAACTGGATCCGGACCGTGTACTCGGCGACCGCCGACGCCTTCTTGATGAACGCCAGTCGACTCCGGTCGGGCGAGCCCGTCCGGGGGTTCTGGTAGGCCTTGATCGTGAACTCGACGTCCTCGGCCGAGATGGCCTCGCCGTCGGACCAGCTCAGCCCCTCCCGCAGGTAGATCGTCATCGTCTTGCGATCGGGGGACAGCTCGTAGGCGTCCGCGAGGCGCGGCTCCGGGGAGCCGTCGTAGCCGGGGCCCCAGAGCGACTCGAAGAGCAGCTCGTTGAGCCGTGTCTCCGACATGGACGACTCGTGCAGCGGGTTCAGGGTGAACGCGAGCTCGTCTTCGGCGTACTCGAAGCCATCGGCGAGGCCGGACGCCGGCAGCGCAGCCAGCGCCACCAACGCGAGGAACATCCCCGTCCGCTCCCACACCTGCTTCATCTCGCCCTTCGTCCTCTTCTTCGGCTGCCGGGCCGTGCGGTCCCCATACTTACAACTGGCTCGTCTTCCCCTGCAATCCGATGCTCGATGCTGCGTCGAGTTGACCCAGATAGTGCTTCACAGAGTGAAGGGCTGGGTCCTCCTGAGCAAGCGGGTGCACGAAATCGAGGGCGGCGCCGGGCTGACCGGCGCGCCAGAGCCCCCGCGCATATTCCACCAGGAAGGCTCGATCGTTGCGCCCCGACACCCGCGTCGCAGTGCCCGGGTCCGGGTCGACGCTGCGATCTCCGAGCCGCTTCGCCTGCACCGCGTGGCCCCCGTCCACCGCTTCGACCATCCACGTTCGGAGCACCCGGTCGGTCAGGCGGGTCGCCAGCTGCAGATCGTCGACGAGGGAGGCGCCGTCCGGTGAGGCGCCGGCTCGCAGCGCGGCGGCGAACGCGTCCTCGGCCGCGGCGGCCCGACGCAGGCGTTGGTCCACGGCGGCGGCCGTGAAGTCGGTGCCGCCTCCGAAGCGGCTCGCGAAGGTCTCCCCGTCTCCCGACCAGTGTGCGTCCCAGTCGGCGCGGTCGACAGCCTCCGATCCGAACAACGCCGTCCAGGGGGGGAGTTCGTCGGCCGCAGCGGGCCGGGCCGCGCCTCGGACCGCGGCGGGCAGCTCGCCCCCCCAGGCTCCCTCGACCGCCGCGCCGATCACCGGCCCCACCCCGGTCAGCCCCGAGCCTGCGATCCAGGCCTCGGCCAGGTGGTACCGGGCGATCGCCGGCAACACGGCGCAGTCGTAGTACTTGCCCTCGAAGGCCAGCCCGAGCTCTTCGTCCCGACCGAGGGGGTCGACCACGTCCGGGCCCGGCTGATGCACCGCCGCGAGCAGCCCGACCGCCGCCTCCAACGAGCCGTCGTCCATCGCGGAGACGAACGCCAGCCGGCTCCCGTAGGCGCCCAGATCGGCCGACGCGGGCTCCTCCTGCGCCAGCACCGCCCGCAGGGCGGCGTCCACCTCGGGGGTCGCCCGGGCGGGCGCCGGCGACCCGGCGGCCGCCAGGAAGCCCGCGAGCTCGTCCCCGTCCGCGCCGCAGCGGCTGGCCGTGAGCCCGGCGAGCACACGCTCGTACGCGCCCTCCCGGATCTCGTCAGCGTGGTCCCGCCGGTACCGGACGAGCTCCAGCGCTGCGTCGCGGTGCAGTCGCCCGGCCGATCGCAGGGCCGCCGCCCGGGCGAGGTGGGTCCGAGCGAGCCCGAGGCGGGCGGACGCCGAGTCCGCCCCCTCGAAGGTGGTCTTGGCGGTGGCGACGTCCCCTTCCGCGAGCGCGATCCAGCCCTCGCCGCCCGGCGCGTCCAACAGGGCCGAGACGACCTCCGGTTCGCGGGTCGCGTGCCACATCCACGTCTGGGCGAGGAGCCCCGCGACGTCGCCGAGGTCCTCGCCGGCCGAGTCGCCGTTGGACGGCGCGCTGTCGCCGGCGGAGGGCTCGCCCGCGCCGCAACCGACGAGCACGAGCGCGCCGATCAACGCGCTGATGGAGCTCAATCGCACGTCAGAGGGCCCCGTCCTTGAGCTCGCTTAGGGCTCGGATCTCGCCGTCGGCCCGCTCCGCCTCACGCTGGCGGTACGTGTTCTGGGCCAGGTGCCGGTAGCGCTTCCAGATCGCGATGGAGTCGTCGAGGTAGTCGAGGTTCTCCGACCCCTGGTACAGGCCCTTGTAGGCCTTGGCCTGGACCTCCCAGATCTTGAGCTGGCGGTCCGTCCGGATGCGCGACGGGATGTCCTGGGCGTGCAGCTCGGCGACGCGCGCCGAGTCGAGCGCGTCCTGGTAGCGGCCCTGGCGCAGGTGGCACTTGCCCATCTCGAGGTTGAACTGGGGATCCGCCTGGTTGCGGTCGAGCCGCAGGACCTCGCCGGCGACCTCGCAGTGGGCCCGGCGATCCCCGGCGGCCTCGTACTGCGCCATGAGCACCGAGCGGCTGCTCTCGAAGTCCGATGACTCCGCGCCGATGTCGCGCAGCCGGCGGACCTCGTCGTCCGACAGCCGGCCTCGCCGCGCCTTGTCGCTCATCCCCGCGATCAGGTCCGCCCCGAGCGGGGCGCTCGAAGAGCTCGCCTCTTCGGGCTCCGCCTCCGCGGAGCTCCCCTCCCCTGCGATCACCCAGTCGTCGTCCTCCCCGTCCTCTTCTCGGGTCGGGGACGGGTCGTAGGCGTAGGGATCGCGCAGGTCGCTGCCGGGGCTCCGACCCGACGACCGGGTGGTCGACGAACCCGAGTCCGAATCCGAGGAGCGGGAGGAGCTGCCCGTGCTCACCGTCAGGGAGCCGGAGCTTCGGCTGCTGTCGCTGCTCCCCGACGAGGTCCCCCTCGACGTGCCACGGTCGGACGACGAGCTGCGCGAGGAGCCGCCGCTGCTCCCGCCGGAGCTCCGGGAGGAGCCCGAGCCGGTCCGGTCCGACGTCGACGAGCCGGAGGAGCTCGACCAGGAGTCGTCCGAGGAGCGGGTACCCCGGTCGCTGCCGCGGGACGGTACGCTCGCCGTCGCTCGATCGGACTCCCACGACGCCCTGGAGTCACCGCCGCGAGAGGTGCGCTCTCCCGCCGCCGCCACGGGGCTCGGCTGGGGGGCCGGCGTGACCTCCACCGGCGGAGGCTCCGTCCGGACCGGGCGGGGCGTGACGTCCAGCGAGGCGTCAGCGGCCGTCCCGGACGACGCGTCGGCGACGAGGTCGCCGTCGGGCTCGTCCGACGGGAGCAGCCACAGGACGCCGATGAGCCCGACGATCAGCAGCGTCGCGGCGAGCCCGACGCCGAGCACGATGAGGTTCGCCCGGCGGGTCGCCGCGTAGTAGGCCTCGTCCTCCTCGTAGTCGTCGTCGTACGTCGAGTCGTAGTCCCCGTCCGGGGAGAGGGTCATGGACGGCGGCCCGTAGGCCGACGGCGGAGGCGGAGGCGGCGCGGCCTGCGGAGGCGGCGCGGCCTGGGGAGGCGGCGCCGGCTGCGGGGGCGGCGGAGCCGGGCGGGCCGGCGCGGACTGCGGGGGCGGAGGCGAGGCCGACGGCTTGATCGCGGCCTGCTCGCCCGTTCGCTTCGCGATGAGGGCTGCGACCTCCGCCGTGGCGCGCGCGACGGCGGGGTCCTGGGTGTTTCGCCGGACCACCGGCTTGCTCGCGGGCGGCTGGGGCGGGGTCGACTGCGGCGGCGGGTGGGCGGCCTGAACGGCGCCGCCGGTGAGGCCGGCCGCCTCGGCGATCGCGCCGATCGAGCGGAGCGCCGCCGCCGACGGCGCCGAGGCTGCCTCCGGGTCGATCGAGGGGGGGCGCTGAGAGGGTGGCACCTGGCCGGGACGGAGCGGTTCCGGCTGGCGCGGGGGGGCCGTCGGCGCGTCGCTGGGCGCCAGGTGCGCCGCACCCGCGGCCCCCGGCCGCTTGCCAGGGCCGACGTAGCTGGCTGACGGGGTCAGCGCCGGACCGGCCGCCGACGGCGGCCGCCCGGAGGCGGTGGGCCCGGTCCGGGGGGCGGACGGCGGAGGGGCCTGGCGCGGCGGCGGCGCCTGGCGCGGCGGCGGCGCTTGCCTGGGCGGGGGCGCGGCGGCGCCCGACGCGGGCGCGGCTCCCGGCGCCGTCGATCTCGTCTGGCGATCGGCCTGCGGGGGGGTCGGCGCGATCTGCGCCGGCCGGGACGTCGAGCGTCCCTTTCCGGGACCGGCCTGGACCAGCTTCTTGAGGGCGGCGACGCTCTCGGCAAACGCCTGGTCGCCCCGCTCCGGCTTGGGCCGGGGCGGCTTGGCGGCAGGTGGGGGCGCGGCCTGCGGGGCAGAACGCGGAGCGCCGCGACCGGACTGGGGGGCGGTGCGCGAGGTCGATTGGGGCGGCTTGGGCGGCGCGGCCGGCGGCGGCGCGGACCGGGAGGGCTGCGAGCGGAGCCCCGGCGGCGGGGCCCCCGCCTTCGCCTTGACCGGCTTGGGGGTCGGCGCGTCGGGATCCTGGGCGGCCAGGTTCTGGCCGGTCGCGGCGCGAGCCGCCGCCTCCCGGGCCAGGTTCGTGATCTTCGCCATGTACTCCCGAAGGTGGGAGGGCGACAGATCGACCTTCATCTGCTCGGCCACGAAGCGCAGGTCCTTCAGGACCAGGCCCATGTTCTGGTACCGCAGCTCCCGCTTTCGGGCGAGCATGCGCAGCAGGATCATCCGGAGTCCGGGCTCGATGCCCTTCTTCGTGATGTCCTTGAGCCCGACGTTCAGCTCCTTGATGGAGTTGATGACGTTGAGGTAGTTGCTGCCCTCGACCAGCTTCTCGAGGGTCAACATCTCCCAGAAGACCGCGCCGAGGCTGAAGATGTCCGAGGCCGGCGTCAGGTTCTGCTCGCCGCTCGCCTGTTCGGGCGACATGTAGTTCGCGGTGCCCTTGACGACCGAACCGGTGTTCGACGTGTCGCCGACCCGGGCGATCCCGAAGTCCGTCAGCTTGACGATGCCGCGGTGGTGGATCAGGCAGTTGCTGGGCTTGATGTCCCGGTGGATCAGGCGGATCGGCTTGCCGGTCAGGTCGACCGCGGAGTGGGCGAACTCGAGCGCTTCGCACAGCGACAGCGCGACGTGGAAGAAGATCGACAGCGGGAATCGGAGGTCGTTGTCCTTGTGGACCTGGATCGCCTGCGCCAGGTCGATCCCGTCGATGTACTCCATGACGATGAAGTACTCGTCGTCGATCCGACGGAGATCGTGGACCCGAACGATGTTGTTGTGCTGAAGCTGGCCGAGGAGCTTGGCCTCCTGGACGAGCTGGCGGATGAAGTACTGGTCGAGGGCGAACCCGCCATGGAGCCGCTTGAGCGCGACGAGGGTCTTGAAGCCCTCGTCGCCTCCGCGCTCGGCGAGGAACACCTCCGCCATCCCGCCTTCACCGATCTTGCGCAGGAGGTGGAACTCACCACGCCGGGTTGGAAACGTCGTCATGCCTGGTCAACTCCGTGGTCGGGCACGGTGAGAGGGGCGTCTTCGAGGCTTGGAATGTAGGACCCCGCGTCGCCGATGAGGTTCTGCTTGATCGCGATGACCAGCAGCAAGGCGCACAACAGCAACAGGATCGCGACCACCAGCAGCGTGGTGAGCAACGGCGAGACCGGCCGGGACCGCTTCTTGCGCCGGCGGCGCTTGCGGGGCGCTCCATCGGGTCGTTGACGGCGCCTGGGCCCCGGCGCCGCCGGGGCTGCGATGCCGTCGGGCTCGGCCGCGGAGTCGCTGAACACCCACGTCTCGGTGTCCGTCTCCTCCTCCCGGCCGCCGGGGCTCGGGACCGCGCGAGGGGCCGGGACCGGCTCGGGCCGCGGCGGCAGGGCGACCGGCGGCGCCGGCGCGCGCTGCACCTGGAGGCTGGCCGACGACAGCAGCCCGGCGCCGGGCATGCCCCCGGGGGGGAGCGGCACGGTCGCCTCCGGCGCCGGCGGGGGCACCGGCGGCAGCGTCGTCTCCGCGATGTCGACGAGCTCCCGGGCCGGCTGGAGCGCCTGGGAGCCGACCGGCAGGGGCATCGTCGCGGGCGCCGGCGGACCGTCGATGGCGCGGGCCGCGCCGGTGCCCATCACGCCCGCTTCGGCGGGGCTCTTGCCGGTGTACACCCGGGTCGCTTCGTCCTCCCACTCGGAGACCGCGGCCACCGGCAGCGGGCCCCGGGTCGGCGGCGGCCGGGGCACCGGGTGGGGGGGGGGCTGGGGCATCGCTCCGGGCGCCGGCCCGAGGGTCACGGGAGGTCGAGGTGGGGGCGCTCCGACGAGCGGATCGTCCGAGGTTCCGGCGCCGACCTCGACCCGCGCGGCGGTGACGGTGTCGCCCTGGTACTGGGGCGGCGGGGGCCGCGGGACCGGCGTGGGGAGCGAGTCGACCGACGCCGGGGGTGGGGTCGGCGGCGGGGGCGCCTGGCGGGGGATCGGGTCGGTCTGCACCGCCGGGTCGCTCGCCTGGGCGAGCTCGAGTTGACTCTCGAGGAGGTCCTTCTGCACCGCCTTGGTGACCGGCGCGGCGGCGTCGAGCTTGAGCCGGTCGACCGGCAGCGGCGTCGGCGGCGTGGCCGGCCCGCTGGAGACGACCTTCTGGGCCATTTGCTTGATCTCGGAAGGGACCTGCAGGTTGCTCAGCGTCGCCCGGTCCGGCGCCCGCCCCAGGATCCCCATCAGCCGGCCCACGTACGCCCGGATCCGGTGCCAGCTGAGGTCGATCTTCAGCCGCTCGGCGACGAACTGGAGGTCGTTCCGGACGCTCTCCATCTCCTGGTACCGGCCGGTCATGTCCGCCGACAGCATCTTGGCGACCACCATCCGCAGACCGGGCTCGACGCCCAGGCTCGCGAGCTCGTCCAGGGTCACCCGGCGCTCGCGCACCTGGTGGATCGCCTTGAGGTAGTTGTCTCCGTCGACGTTGGGCCGGCCGGTGAGCATCTCGTAGAAGACGGCGCCCAGGCTGTAGACGTCGGACGACGGCGTGAGTCGCTCCTCGCCGAACGCCTGCTCCGGCGACATGTAGTTCGCCGTGCCCTGCACCAGCCCCCCGGTGACGGAGCCGTCGCCGACGTGGGCGATGCCGAAGTCCGTCAGCTTGACGATCCCCCGGCGGCTGAGCATCACGTTGCTCGGCTTGATGTCCCGGTGGATCAGGGGCGTCGGGTTGCCTTCCCCGTCCACCGCGGTGTGTGCGTAGAAGAGCGCCTCCGACAGGCTCAGGGCGACGTGGAAGAAGAAGGGCCGAGGGAGCCGGGTCTTCCGGGTC
>CAYQEG010000100.1:0-28517 GCA_964416435.1 uncultured Rickettsiales bacterium | reverse complement strand
GGTACTACACACATCTCCCCAGCCCTGGAGTCTTATGTCACCCCGCCTCGCCCCTGATCTCAGCGGGCTCCGTTCGATGTTGAGTTTGCTGACGTTGGCTGTCTGCATCTCGGCGTGCGACCAGTGCACGGTCAACCCGTGCCCGCCGATCAGCATCGAGCGGGCCGGAGAGGTGGTCCTGCCGCTGGCCGATGACTCCACGACCGATGACCTCGGCCAGTTCTTCGCCGGTGAGGCGCTGTTCGTCGACTACCTCGTCGATGCCGAGGCGAACGCCGCGCTGTACGACGGGGTGATCCTCCAGGCCGAGGTCCTTTCATCGGCGACGGCCGCTGAGGGTGACGTGGTCGAGGCGGCGATCGTCGGCGAGACCGTGTTCTCGTTCGGCTCCGACGAGCGCCCGGCCCAGCCGCTGCAGGTCCAGCTGCTTCCCGCAGACTCGCCGGACGAGCAGGGGGCGACGCTGCTCCTGCGCGGCATCGAGGGCAGCCGCTGCATGCTCGACCCCGCCACGGATCAGCACGACGAGTCGATCGTCGAGATCCACACGGTGCAGATGCTCGGCAGCCTGTCGCCCGGGGACGACGACGACGCAGCGGACGACGACGACGCCTCCGACGACGACGACGCGACGGATGACGACGACGCGGTCGGCGAGCTCGACGCCGGGTACCTGGCGCTGAAGCGTGACGGGAGCACGATCTACGCAGCAGACGTCGTCGGCGAGCTCGAGCTGGGGATGCACACCCTGGAGTATGAGCTGCGGCTCGGGGACGGCACGCAAGGGGAGATCCAGTCGCTGTCTGTGGTCGAGCCGTTCGGGATCCAGGACGTCCAGGTCACGCCGTCGCCGGTGCTCCCGGTGATCCTCGTGGACGCCAACCCAATCGACGACGAGACCGAGGTCATCGCGGTGACGTTGACCTTCGAGGTCACCGAAGACGACTTCGCGTTCGTCCTCCGGGCGGGCTACTCGGGGTCGCTCTTCATGACATCCCAGGAGTGGCTGGTCTCCGACGGTTCGCTCGTGCCCGTGCTGGACGCCCCCTCCGAGGCGATCGTGCCGCTCCCCGAGGTCCCCCTCTCCGACGTCGTGGTCTCGTTCGAGGTCTCCAACAACGGCGCCGCCCCGCTGGAGATCACCGACGTGCTGGTCTCCGACGAGGTCAACGCCTCCGTGGACTACATCGCGCCGCCCCTGCCCCCCGTGGGTGTGCACGTGCTCGGCTCGGCGGAGAGCACCCTGATCCAGTTCTCCGTCGAGGTGACGACGCCAGGGCCCTACTCGTTCGTCGCGACGCTCGAGAACAACGACCCCGCCAGACCCTCGCATCCGGTCGCCGTCGTCTCCGTGGCGGGGGACATCGACGGTGTCAGCCCGATGGAGATCTCGATTCCGGCGGGACAGGAGACGGTCGTCCCGTTCGTCCTGAACAACGTCGGTGCCGCGCCGCTGCAGGTCACCAGCCTCCTGCCGAACTGCGCGCTGTGCAGCGTAGCGGCGCTGGTCAGCCCCGCGCTCCCCGAAGCCTTCGCCCCCGGCGGCGGGCCGTTCGAGTTGCGCCTCAGCCCCGACGAGGTCGGCCCCTTCGAGGTCGGGTTGTTGATCGACTCCGATGACCCCGACGAGCCGTCGGTCACCTACGTGGTCAATGGGGTGGCGACCCCGGGGCCCGAGCCGGAGATCGAGCTGAGCCGCGAGGCGGAGATCGTCGACGGTGGGACCGACGACGTCGGTACGCTTCTCCCGCTCGTCGCCCAGACGCTGACGTACACCGTCACGAACGTCGGCTCGGGGCCTCTGACCCTCGCCCCCCCCGCGTTCGGTCTGTCGACGAACGCGGTACCCGCGCTGACCGCCCTGCCCGCCGCCTCCGTCGGCTTCCTGGCGCCGACGAACACCACCACGTTCGAGGTCTCGGTCACCCCGTCAGCGGACGGCGCCTTCTCCGTGCCGGTCCAGATCGACAACGACGACTCGGACGAGGACCCGTTCGACTTCACGATCACCGGTACGGCCGCGGCGCCCGAGATGGAGCTGACCTCCGGCGTGACGATCATCGGCACGGCGACCGTGCTCGAGGTCGGCGAGATCCAGGCCACGACGGAGGAGACCTACGAGTTCGACGTGGCCAACGTCGGTTCGGCGGACCTGGTGGTGAGCGCGGCCTCGGTGGTCGCGACCGGGACCTTCGGGGCCAACGCCGAGGTCGCTCCCGATCCCTACAGCGCCGTCGTCGTCCCTGGGGGGGCGTCCTCGTTCGACGTCACCGTCGAGCCGACCGGGGGGGCGTTCGAGGTGCAGCTGGAGGTGCTCACCAACGATCCCGCCCAGGCGTCGGTCGTGTTCACCCTCTCCGGCGAGGAGGGGCCCGAGCCGGAGCCGCTCCTCAGCGTCTCGGACGGCTCGACGCTGCTGGTCAACGGGGGCGCGTACGACCTCGGGTCCGTCGTCACCACGGACGGCGGCTCCGCGACGCTGACGCTCGGCAACGGTGGGCCGGGGGCGCTGGAGGTCACGGACATCGAGCTGGCGCCTGTGACCAACGCTGACTCGCCGGGGGCCTCGGTCGTGCCGCCGCTGATCCTCCCGGAGGGGGACGAGGCGGACGTCGAGTTCACCTGGACGGCGTCGGACGTCGGCGCGTCGGAGGCGACGCTGACGGTGGAGACCGACGGAGACCCCGCGGTCTTCACCGCGACCCTCACGTGGCTCAGCGACGCGCCTGTGATCGAGGTCCACGACGAGGACGGGGCGCGGGTCGCCGGGGATCCCCTGGACTTCGGCACGATCGGGTTCGAGCAGACGGCGGTCGTGCCGATCGTCCTGCACAACACCGGCACCCTGGACCTGGAGATCGACGAGATCCAGGTCAGCGGCCTGTCGGGCGCGTCGGTGGTCCTCCCGGCGGGCCTGTTCCCCGCCACGATCCCCGCGGCGGGGGGCCTGTCGGTGGACGTCGAGGTCGAAGCGAACGGGGGCGGGGGCGCGATCGGCGCCGACCTCACCATCGTGAGCGACGGGGTCAACGACGGCGCCTGGCTGCTCCCGCTCGTCGGTCAAGAGGAGGACCCCGAGCCGGAGCTCGTGGTCACCATCGACGGCGACGAGGTGCCCGAGGGCGGGATCTTCGTGGTCGGCACGCTGCGCGCGATCGGCGATGAGCCTGGAGCGGTGACGGTCACCCTCGAGAACGACGGAGACGCCGACCTGGTCGCGAGCACCATTCAGCTGACCGGGACCCTCAACCTGAGCGGCGGTCAAGCCAGCCCGTCCAGCGTCACGGTCCCCCCCGGCGGCTCCGAGGACGTGGAGCTGACGTTCGACATCGACGACGCCCCGGGTGCGCTGACCGGGGATCTGAGCATCGACAGCAACGCCCCCGGCGGGCTGTTCGAGGCCGGGCTGAGCGGGACGACCGAGGTCTCGTCGCTCGAGTTGAGCGCGACCGGCCCGGGCGTCGTGCCGGACGGCGGCACCCACGACGTGGGGAGCCTGACGGTCGGTGTGACGACGAGCTTGTCGTACAGCCTCGCCAGCGTCGGTACCGCGGACCTGGACGTCTCGGGGGCCGCGCTCGACGCGTCGGCGCCGGCGGTGAACGCGGCGCTGGCGATCGTGGGGAGCCCGTCCGCGTCAGCGCTGCCGTCCGGCGGCTCGCTCAGCGACTGGCTGGAGGTGGAGCTGACGCCGAGCGGAGTGGGCGCGTTCGAGGGCACCTTGGTGGTCAGCTCGGACGCCTTCGGCGATGAGGCGGAGTACACGATCGTGATCTCCGGCACGGCGGCGGCGCCGCCCGCCGAGGACTGCACCAACGGGACCGACGACGACGGCGACGGCGACGTGGACTGCGACGACGCGGACTGCACGGCCGATCCGGACTGCTTCGGCTGCGCCGACGTGCTGGTGGACACCCCGGGCTTCGGGGTCGCCTCGGGCACGTTCGCGGACCTGCCGACCGACTACCAGGTAGTGGGCCAGCCGGGGGCGACCTGCATCCAGTTCGGCATCTGGCCGGTCGACTTCGTGGCGTGGACCGACGAGCTCCTGACCTGGTCGGACACCTGTGGTGGGCCGGCCCTGCGGGAGGGGCAGATCGGCCCCGGGGTCACGATCATCCAGATCGACCTGGAGAACGGTGAGGACGCGATCGTCTCCTTCGAGGCGTCGACGGGCGGCGACTTCGAGGTCGACCTGCTCGCGCTCACGGGCAGCGGTCCCGACGCCGATCTCGGCTCGAGCACCGGCGTCGGCGTGGGCTCCGGCGATCCGTCCATCGGAGGGGGGGACGACATGGTCAACGAGTGCGCGAGCGGCCGGCCCGACTACGAGTTCAGCTGGACGGCCCCGTCGAGCGGCACCTGGACATTCACCGCCAACGACCCGACGGGCGACGACCTCGACTTGAGCGTCATCCCGGACTCCAGCTGTCGCGCGATCTCGTCGCTGGCGTGCACCGCGGACCAGCCGGGGACGGCGACGGTGTCCACGTTCGTCGAGGCCGGCGACCTGGTGTTGATCGGCGTCGCCGGGTACGGCGGCGCGTTCACCCTCGACATCCAGTAGGGGGGCCTGCCGATCGGCTGGACGAGAAGGCCGACGCGCTGCCTTGATGTCGCGGAGGGTATCGCGCCGGCGGTGGAGGTCTGCAGGTGGGGAGGAGGGCTACCCGTTGTACTCGCGGCCGAAGAAGTCGTAGTTCTTCTTGATGTAGCTCTTCCAGTAGGCGGGGACCTCGTCTTCGTCGAAGACGGCCTCCACGGGGCACTCGGGCTCGCACAGGCCACAGCCGATGCACTCTTCGGGGTCGATGTAGAGCATCTTGCCCGCCGGGTCGTCGCCCTTGGTCCAGCCCTCGTCGGGGTGAATGCAGTCGACGGGGCAGACCTCGACGCAGGCGGTGTCGCAGACGCCCACGCAGGGCTCGGTGATGATGAAGATCATGGGTCTCGGTTCCTTCGAAGCCGGCCTCCTGCCGGCGGGGGGCCGTAGTATGTCGCCCCCCCTGGGGAGCCGCAACCGCAGCGGTCACCTCGCGACCGAGGCGGCGGGAGCTATAGGTGAGGCGATGGGCCGCTTGAAGACCGACATCAGCCAGCTTCCGACGCTGCCGGGCGCCTACCTGATGCGCGCCCGCGACGACGAAGTGCTGTACGTCGGCAAGGCGGTGGATCTCCGGGCGCGGGTCCGCCAGTACTTCGCGACCGACGGCGGGGACGGGCGCTTTCACGTCGCCTTCCTCGTGCCCCAGATCGAGCGGGTCGAGGTCGTCGTCACCGGCTCGGAGCGCGAGGCGCTCATCCTCGAAGACACCCTGATCAAGAAGTACCAGCCTCGCTACAACGTGAAGCTGAAGGACGACAAGACCTGGCTGTCGGTCCGGCTCGACCTGAGCAAGGAGTGGCCGCGACCGACGCTGGTGCGCCGCTGGGGGGACGACGGCGCCCGCTACTTCGGCCCGTACCTCAACGAGGTCAACGCCTGGGAGGTGATGAAGCTCGTCAAGCGGACCGTGCCGCTGCGGTCCTGCACCGACGGCGTCTTCCGAGCCCACAGCGAGAGGCCGTGCATCGAGTACCAGATGGGGCGGTGCGTCGGTCCCTGCGCGGGGCTGGCGAGCAAGGAGGAGTACGAGGAGCTGATCGGGGAGGCGATCCTGCTGCTCGACGGTCGGAACAAGGCGCTCGCGAAGCGGCTCGAGGCCCGGATGAAGGTAGCCGCCGACGCGCTCCGCTACGAGCAGGCGGCGCGGGTGCGCGACTCGATGCGCCTCATCGAGAAGATGGCCGAGAAGCAGGCCGCCCACGCCGCGCCCGGCAAGCGCGACAGCGACGTCTTCGGGCTGCACCGGGAAGGGGAGCTGGCCGCGGTCGCCATCGTGCCGGTCCGCGAGGGGCGCATGCAGGACGCGCGGGCGTTCACCTTCCGAGGGGTCGCGGGGGAGGACGACGCCCTGATCGCCGGGGTGATCGCCCAGCTGTACAACGCGACGGTGAAGCCGCCGCCGGAGATCCTCGTGCCGGTGGAGCTGGCCGACGGGGCGCTGCGCGCCGAGCTGCTGAGCGAGCTGGCGGGCCGCAAGGTCGAGATCCGCCGGCCCCAGCGGGGGCGCGGCCGGCGGCTCCTGGAGCTGGCCCGCAGCAACGCGGCGGTGCGGTTCGCGAGCGCGCACAGCAAGCGGGAGCGGGAAGACCAGGCGCTGTACGGGCTGCGCAAGGCGCTGCGCCTGGACGAGCTGCCGCGCCGCATCGAGTGCTACGACAACTCCAACATCCAGGGCACCGATCCGGTCGGGGCGATGGTCACGTTCCACGACGGCAAACCCCACAAGGCGGGCTATCGGATCTTCAAGATCAAGACCGTCGAGGGGGCCGACGACGTCGCCACGATGCGCGAGGTGCTCGCCCGCCGCATGAAGCGGGCGATCGCGGGCGAGGTGAAGTGGGCGCTGCCGGACCTCGTCGTCGTCGACGGCGGACGCGGGCAGCTCGCGTCGGCGGTGCAGGCGTGCCGCGACGTCGGCGTCGACGTCATCGGCATCGACGGTCGCCCGATCGAGCCGGCGGTCGGGGGGCCGCTCCTCCGGGTGGTCTCCATCGCCAAGCCAGCGGCGGACGAGGAGACCGACAAGATCTACGAGCCGGGGCGCACCAACCCGCTCGCGCTGCGGGGCCACGACCCGGCCCTGCAGCTGCTCCAGGCCGCCCGTGACGAGGCCCACCGCTTCGGCGTGCACCACCACCGCAAGCAGCGCAGCAAGCGCACCATCCGCAGCGCCCTGGACGACGTGCCGGGCATCGGCCCGACCCTCCGCAAGCGGCTGCTCAAGGCCTTCGGCAGCGTCAAGAAGCTGAAGGCGGCGAGCGTCGAGGAGATCGCGGCCACCCCGGGGGTGGGCACGGCGAAGGCGGAGGCGATCGTCGACGTCCTGGGGCGCCAGGCCGCTCCCTAGGAGCCCGGAGCGCATTGACCGCCTGTCGCCTCGTGGCCCGATCCGCGCGATCCCGGCGTTGCTCCTCCGTCACGCATTCGCGATGCGCTCGGTCGTCCCGTCTGGGGCTCGCGAGCCTCGGCCTCACGGGGCTCCGGCTCCAACGCGCTCCAGGCTCCTAGAACGACGCCGGGGGCGCCGCTTCCGCGACGCCCCCGGGTCGGAGGGCGGACCCTCCGGTTCGGGGTGGGCTAGTAGTAGACGTAGCAGGTCATGCCGTTGTCTTCGGCCCAGTTGCGGAGCAGGTCCTTGCAGCCGTCGTGCTCGGCGTCGGTGACCCACTGCCAGTAGTAGTCGTAGTTGTACGAGTCGTACTCGCCGGTGCTGTAGTCGTAGCTGTAGTCGTACTCGTAGGAGACGCAGTACGGCTGGTCGTAGTAGTAGTCGTAGTCGATCGAGTAGAAGTCGTTGTAGTCGTACTCCTGAGTGTCAGCGCTGTACGCCTGGCCGTAGAAGTACACCTCCACGTAGTCGTAGTAGTAGTAGCTCTCCAGGACGTCGTAGCAGTACGAGTAGGAGTAATCCCAGCTCTGCGCCTGCCAGGCGGCCCAGGCGGCGTCGACGTCAGCCGTCGTGAAGCAGGGACAGGTGTCGCACTCCTCGTCGACCTCGCCGCTGCAGTTGTTGTCGATGTCGTCCCCGCACGCCTCCTCGGGGTCCGGGTTGATCGCCGCGGCCGCGTGGTCGCAGTCGCCGTCGACGGCGACGTAGCCCAGCTGCTGGCAGTCGTCGGCCGCGCCAGCGCCGAAGCCGTCACCGTCGGCGTCCAGGAAGAACTCGCCCGGAGCGTGGTCCGCGGTGCCCTCGGAGTTGACGTGGTTGGAGTGGCCTCCGAGCGCGTTGCTGTTGATGTTGATGACGAAGAAGGTCTGGCTGTCGTCGTCCCAATGGCAGTTGTCGACCTTGGGGGCGGGGCCGCCCTTGGCGATTACGGACGCCGGGATGGCGACAAGACAGATGCAGATCAAGGCAGGCAAGGTGTAACGCACGGGTCCTCCAGTTGCGTTGGTTCCACGCCACCGCACGGGGCGTGAGATGGGCCATATGACGCCGGTTCGGGGCGCCCCGAATGACGAAGGTCGTAATCCCAGAACGAGCGCGCGGGGGTTTGTGACGGATGACATACGGGGACGCTGCCGCCCCCTCGGGTCAGGGTGATCGAGCGGCAAGAAGTCTGGTGGACCAGACCTGATTTCAGGGCCGGTCGGCCTGGTCGTGCGGCCCAGGTGTGTGGTCCGACCGTTCGAGCAGCACCCGGAGTCCCGACCCGGTCCTCAGCGGCCGAGGGCGCCACTCATCGGCCCAGGTGCTCCCGGACCACGGACAGGTTGTAGCGGCAGGTGTCGCCGGGCGGGCCGTCGAGCTGGGGGCAGGCCTTGCGGAGCAGCGGCTCGGCCTCGCTGTGCCGACCCGCGATGGCGAGGCCGGCGCCCAGGTAGGCGAGCGCTTGAGGATGGGCGCCCTCGCGCTCGGCGAAGCTGACGGCGGTCGTCCAGTTCCTGGCGTCGGTGTAGATGTGGATGGCGAGGGAGCCGGCGTCCACCGGGTGGCGGTTGTGCAGGTCGGCGGCGGCGACGAGCTCCAGGGCGCGATCGGAGCGGCCGGCCTCGTAGGCGAACCACGCGTGCAGGAGCACGTGGTCGCTGTCGGCCGACTTCGGGCCGCCCATTCGGGCGAGGAAGCCGTCGGCGGTGTGGGTCTGCTTCGCCGCGACCGCGCAGTAGTAGCCCATCGGCATCGCCCGGGTCAGCGTGTCGCCGAGCCCGTCGCGGGCCTGCTGCTCCCGGCGTGACGCCGGCGGCGGGGCGCTGCCGTCGAGCACCAGGTCGTGCTGGGCGGCGAGCAGGCGCACGAACTCGACGCAGCGGCCGAAGCGTCCGGCGTTGTTCATGCCGGCGGCGACGTTGTGGAGCACCACCGGGTCGGTGGACGCCGTCAGCAGCGACAGCACGGCGTCGGGGGCCTCGCCGGGCTTGTCGAACACCAGGTCCGCGGCGGACACCTGCGCCTGGATGTCGTCGGGCTTGCTCGTGAGCAGGTCGGCGACGCGCTGCCAGCCGGCGTCGGCTCCCTCCTCGACCATGGTGATCCGGCTCTCCGCGCCGTCGAACTGCGACCGGTTCCCGAACGCCTTGCGGGCCCCCTCCAGCTGAGCCCGCGCCTCGTCGACGCGGTCGGCCCCGGCGAGCAGGATGATCAGCAGCGTGGCGCCGTCCACCAGGGTCTCGTTGAGCGCCTCGGCGCCCCGCGCGGTGAGCACGCCGGTGAGCCCGGCGTCGGTGGAGCGCAGCCACCCGTCATCCCCCAGCGCGACCGCGGCCTGCAGGTCGGCCAGCGCGGAGTCGTTGTCGCCCAGGAAGTGGTAGGAGCGGGCGCGGATCACCAGCAGCCCCTGGTCCTCCGGGGTCTCCGACAGCGCCTTGTCCAGGTGTTGGATGGCGAGCTCGAACTCCTGCGCGTTGTACGCGTCGTATGCGTCCGCGATGGTCAGGTCGCCGCCCAACCCGAGCGCCTCCAGGCGACGCTGCGCGTCGGCGGTGTCGCCCTCTCCCGCGAGGCGGCGCTTCGCAGCCTCCACCATCACGTCGCGGCCGCCCTCCTCGCAGCCCGGCAGGAGCCCGGTCGCCTGCTCGACCTGCTCCATCTCGACCCGGACGAGGATCTCCATGCAGTCCAGGTCGGGGTGGTCCCGACGCCCCCGGGCGGCGTCCAGGTGGGCCAGCGCGGCGTCGTACTCGCCCAGCCGGACCAGGGCGTACTGAAGCTCCTCCTGCAGCTGGATCGAGCGAGGCACGCTCAGCAGCCCGGTCTCCGCCGCGACGCGGGAGGCCTCGAAGTCCTGCGCGTAGAACAGCGCGAACGCCAGCGCCGTCCAGGCGCTCTCGTGCTTGGGGTGCAGCTCGGCCGCCTTGCGCAGGTAGGGGACCGCCGCGAGCGGATCCTGCAGGTCGACGTGCACGCTGCCCCGCAGGTGCAGGGCCATGCCGCAGCCGGGCTCGATCTCCAGCACCCGGTCCAGGTGCGCGCCGGCTGCCGCGTGGTCGCCCGCGTTGTAGGCGTCGACGGCGGCGTTGTAGGCGTCGATCGCGCCGCTGGCGAGCGGGCGCCAGCTCGCGGGGCTGGCTTCCGGCTCCTTCTTCTTCTTCTTCTTCTTCTTCTTCTTCTTCTTCTTCTTCTTGCCGCCCCGGGCGGCGATCGGCTCGCCGGCGTGCGCGTCGGACGTAGGAAGAACGGGCGCGGTCAGCCCGAGCGTGAGCAGCAGCAGGAGCAGTCGAAGCACGGCGGAGCCTCCCGAAGCGGGGAGGCTACAACACGAGGTGGCTCAGCCGACGCCGGCTTCGGCGCGGATCTTGTTGAGCGCGGAGCCGGCCTGGTACCACTCGATCTGTTCGGCGTTGAGCGTGTGGTTCGTCGCGAAGCTGTCGGTCGAGCCGTCGCTGTGGGTCAGCGTCACCGTGACCTGGCTGCCGGGGGCGATGCCGACGACGCCGGACAGGGCGACCCGGTCGTCCTCCTGCACCTTGGCGTAGTCCGCCGGGTCGGCGAACGTCAGCGGCAGCACCGCCTGCTTCTTCAGGTTGGTCTCGTGGATGCGTGCGAACGACTTGACGACGACCGCCTTCGCGCCGAGGTGGCGCGGCTCCATGGCGGCGTGCTCGCGGCTGGAGCCCTCGCCGTAGTTCTCGTCCCCGAAGACCACCCAGCCGAGGCCGTTGGCCTTGTAGTTGCGGGCGACGTCGGGGAAGGACTTCGTGGCGCCGTCGAGCTGGTCCTTGCCGGTGCCCGCCTCCTTCGTGAAGGCGTTGATGGCGCCGATGAACATGTTGTTGCTGATGTTGTCGAGGTGGCCGCGGAACTTCAGCCACGGGCCGGCCTGGCTGATGTGGTCGGTGGTGCACTTGCCGAACGCCTTGAGCAGCACCGGCAGCCCCGACGGGTCCGCGCCGTCCCACGCTGCGAACGGGGTCAGCAGCTCCAGCCGCTCGCTCCCCGGGGCGACGACGACGTCGACGCCGGCGCCGTCCTCGGCCGGCGGGATGAACCCGTCGAACCGGTTCGCCATCCCCTCGGCCGGCAGCTCCTCGCCCGTGGGGGCGGGCAGGGTGACGCCGTCGATCGTGTCGGTGAGCGGGTTGAAGTCGAGCCGGCCGCTCAGCGCGACGGCGGTCACCATCTCCGGGGAGCCGATGAACGCCAGCGTCTCCTTGCGGCCGTCGGCGCGCTTTCGGAAGTTGCGGTTGAACGAGGTGACGATGCTGTTGGGCTCGCCCTCGCCGCCGTCGTCGCGCTGCCACTGGCCGATGCAGGGGCCGCACGCGTTGGCGAGCACCACCGCGCCGATCTCCTCCAGCGCCTGCATCTGGCCGTCCCGCTGGATCGTCGCCTGCACCGAGTCGCTGCCGGGGCTGACCCAGAAGGGGATCTTCGCCTGGATGCCCGCCGCGCTGGCGGCGCGGGCGAGGGAGGCGGCGCGGCTCATGTCCTCGTAGCTGCTGTTGGTGCACGACCCGATCAGGGCGTTGGTCACGTTCAGCGGGTAGCCCTTCTCGCGGGCCTCGGCGGCCATGTCCGACGCCGGGCGGGCGAGGTCGGGGGTGTGGGGGCCGACCCAGTGGGGCTGGAGCGTCGACAGGTCGATCTCGATGACGCGGTCGAAGTAGGCCTCCGGGTCGGCCTCGACCTCCGGGTCCGCGCACAGCAGCGCGGCGTTCGCCTCGGCCAGCTCGGCCACCGGGGCCCGGTCCGTGGACCGCAGGTAGGCGGCCATCTTGGCGTCGAACGGGAAGACCGACGTCGTCGCGCCGTGCTCCGCGCCCATGTTGCAGATCGTGCCCTTGCCGGTGCAGGACAGCGTGCGGGCGCCGGGGCCGAAGTACTCGACGATGTGGTTGGTGCCGCCCTTGACGGTGAGGATGTCGAGGACCTTGAGGATGACGTCCTTGCTGGCCGTCCAGCCGCTCAGCTCGCCGGTCAGCTTGACGCCGATGAGGCCCGGCGCCTTCACCTCCCAAGGCATGCCGGCCATCACGTCGACCGCGTCCGCGCCGCCGACGCCGACGGCGATCATGCCGAGCCCGCCCGCGTTGACGGTGTGGGAGTCGGTGCCGATCATCATGCCGCCGGGGAAGGCGTAGTTCTCGAGCACCACCTGGTGGATGATCCCACTGCCCGGCTTCCAGAACCCGAGGCCGTGCTTGCGGCTCACGGAGGCGAGGAAGTCGTAGACCTCGCTGTTGGTGTCGACCGCCTGGAGCAGGTCGTGGCCGGCGCCCTTGCGGGCGAGGATCAGGTGGTCACAGTGGACCGTCGACGGCACGGCGACCTTGGGGCGGCCGGCCATCATGAACTGCAGCAGCGCCATCTGGGCGGTGGCGTCCTGCATGGCGACCCGGTCGGGCCGCAGCAGCAGGAAGTCCTTCATCCGGGCCCAGCCGACGTCGTCGGGGTTGTCGAGGTGGGCGGCGAGGATCTTCTCCGCCAGCGTCATCGGTCGGCCGAGCTTCGCGCGGGCGGCGTCGACCTTGCCCTGGAGGTTGGCGTAGACGTTGCGGACGAGATCCAGGTCGAACATGCGGCACTCCGGTGGAGGCGACGTATATACCGCCTGAGGGCCGGACGCTACCCACCGATCGGGGGGTCCGGGTACGAGCCGAGCGGGTGGGCTAGAATGCTCGAGCGCAAGCTGAGGAAGTGGACGTGGCAAGAGTCTCGATCATCAGCAACGGCAAGTTGGTCCGGAGCATCGAGCTCGGTGCCGGCGAGATGGTCATCGGTCGTGGTGACGACGTGTCCATCCAGCTGAAGCACCCGCTCATCTCCCGGAGCCACGCTCGCCTGTACTTGACGCCTGCGGGCTACATCATCGAGGACCAGGGGACCAAGAACGGCACCTTCGTCAAGGGACGGCGGATCCAGCGTCACCGCCTGGAAGACGGCGACGAGATGGAGATCGCCGACTTCATCCTGCAGTACCACGCCGAGGGCTTCGTCCCGATCGACGACGACGTGCCGCCCCCCGCGCCGGCCGGCGGCATGGTCGCCAAGGACCGCAAGAAGGACCGCCAGAAGAGCCCGCTGGAGGCCTACATGGAGGCCCTCAAGCGCGGCGGCACGAACGCGACCGCGGCCATCCCCCCCGACGCGATGGCGCGGCTGCGCGAGCAGGCCCGCAAGAAGGCCACGCCGCGGCTGCAGGTGGACGACGTCGAGCCGGCCGCGATGGAGGATCGGGTCACGATCGTCGGCTTCGGCGACGGCTGCACCGTCAAGCTGAGCGGCCGCTGGCTGTGGGTCAAGGAGGCGGCGAGCATCACCAACGAGGACATGGTCGTCACCGTCGAGAAGCTCTCCTTCTGGTGCCCCGTCAAGGTCAACGGCAAGGCGGTCAAGGGGCCGACCCAGATCGAGTTCGGCGACAAGATCCGCGTCGGCAAGCGCGTGCTCGTAGTGCACGCGGGCGACCCGGGCTTCTAAACGGCCCCTCATGATTATGAGGCCCCGGGAGCGGGGAGGATGGAGGGCCGAGGTCAAGGACCGAAGAGGGAGCGGGGCTTGCCCCCCGTGACCGATGAGGGACGCAGGAATCGGGTCTCCAGACCCGCGCGGAGGGCCTCAGTATCGTGAGGGGCCGTATAGCCCGCGCGTCAGTCGACGCTGGCCTCGCAGACGAAGTACAGGTAGCTGCCGTACCACTCGTTGTACGAGCAGTTCATGTCGTTCCACTTGCCGCTGTCGCCGTAGAGGTGGCCGCAGTCCTCGTTTCCGCCGTAGTTGTCGGGTTGCGGATAGGGCCAGGCGGTCTGCCAGTTGGTGTAGCTGGAGCTGCTGCCGTCGACCCACTCCCAGGCGCCGCCGGGCTCCTGCCACCACTCGGCGTCCTGGTCGTTGAAGCCGATCCACCACCAGTGGGCTGACGAGTAGCCGGCCGCCGCGCCGTGCACCCAGGCCTGCTCGGCTCCGTCGTCGATCGTGGTCAAGTCGTAGTTGTCCTGGGCGCGGCAGGAGGCCAGCGCGTCGTACCAGTTGCTGACCGACTCGCAGAAGAGGTACGCGTGTCCGCCGTAGGTCTCGAGGTTGCACGGGCAGGCCGCGTCCGAGTCGATCGCGCCGTCGCAGTCTTCGTCGATCCCGTCGCAGGTCTCCGTCGCGTCGGGGTGGATCTCGTCGTCTTCGTCGTCGCAGTCGGTGCCGAGCTCGACGTAGCTCGTCGGCGCGTCGCACCCGGCGCTGACGAGGGAGGCGTCGCCGAACCCGTCGCCGTCGTAGTCGAAGTACCAGTCCGGCACCTCCGTGACGGTGGGATCGTCGTCGTCCACCAGGCCGTCGCAGTTGTCGTCCACCTCGTTGCAGATCTCGGTGGCGAGGGGGTGGATCTCGTCGTCGTCGTCGTCGCAGTCGGCGAAGTCGGACGTGTAGCCGTCCGGCTGGTCGCACGCCGTGGTGGTGGCGAGCGGGTCGCCGTACCCGTCGATGTCGGCGTCGGCGTACCAGGTGTCTGCGTCGGCGGAGTCGTCCTCGTCGGTGGTGGGGTCGCAGTCGGTGTCGACGCCGTCACACACCTCCGTCGCGTCGGTGTTGATCGCGTCGTCCTCGTCGTCGCAGTCGGTGCCGTCCTCCAGGTAGCCGGGCGGGGCGTCGCAGGCGGTCACCGAGGTCTCCGGATCGCCGAAGCCGTCCAGGTCGTAGTCGAAGTACCAGGGCGTGCCGTCCGCCAGGTCGTCGTCGTCGTCGGCGCCCAGCCCGGCGCAGTCGTCGTGCTCGTCGATTAGCCTGTAGGAGTCTTTTTCGATGTCGTTTCAGATCTCCGTCGCGTCGGGGTGGATCTCGGCGTCGGCGTCGTCGCAGTCGGTGAAGTCCGACGTGTAGCCCACCGGGAGCGCGCACGCGGTGGTGGTGCTGGCCGGGTCGCCGTAGCCGTCGCCGTCGTCGTCGGCGTACCAGGTGTCGGCGTCGGCGGAGTCGTCCTCGTCGGTCGCGGGATCGCAGTTCGTGTCGACCCCGTCGCACACCTCGGTCGTGCCGGGGTGGACGCCCGCCGCGCCGTCGTCGCAGTCGGTGGCGTCGGCGACCGTGCCCTCCGGCTGCAGGCAGGCGCTGGTCGGCGCGGAGGGGTCGCCCCAGCCGTCGCCGTCGACGTCCGCGTAGAAGGTGGAGGACGCGTCGACGTCCGGGTCGTCGTCGTCGACCAGGGTGTCGCAGTCGTCGTCGTAGCCGTTGCAGAGCTCCGTCGCGGACGGGTGCACCGCGGCGTCCTGGTCGTCGCAGTCGGTGAGGTCGTCGGTGTACCCGTCCGGCTGCTCGCAGGCGGTCGTCGTGTTGGACGGGTCGCCGTAGCCGTCGGCGTCGTCGTCGGCGAACCAGGTGTCTGCGTCGGCGGAGTCGTCCTCGTGGGTCCCGGGGTCGCAGTCGTTGTCCACCCCGTCGCACACCTCCTCGGCGTCGGGGTGGATCGCCGCGGCGACGTCGTCGCAGTCGGTCGCGTCCTCGACCGCACCGACGGGCTGGCTGCAGGCCTGGCGCACGTCGTCGGGGTCGCCGAAGCCGTCCCCGTCGTCGTCGTCGTACCAGGTGGACCCGCCGACGATGTCGTCGTCGTCGTCGTCCACGAGGGCGTCGCAGTCGTTGTCCAGCCCGTCGCAGATCTCGTCCGCCCCGGGCGACAGCGCTGCGTCGCCGTCGTCGCAGTCGCCGTCGCAGAGCATCCAGCCGTCGCCGTCCTCGTCCACTTCGTCGGGCCCGACGTCGCCGTCGCAGTCGGTGTCGACGCCGTCGCACAGCTCGGCCGCGCCGGGGTGCACCGCAGCGTTGCCGTCGTCGCAGTCGTCGGGCGCCTCGTAGCCGTCCCGGTCGGTGTCGTGCCCCTGGACGACCAGCCCGGCGGTCAGCGGCAGGTCGAACTGACCGTCCTCCCACAGCACGCTCAGCACCCCGTCGGCCCGGCCGACCTCGTGCCCGTGGACCTGCACCACGACGGCCACCGCGACGTCCTGCGGCAGCTGCAGCGGGCCGGTGGTCACCGGGAGGAAGGGGCTCGAGACGGGCTGGGTGGCCAGCTGGGCCGTCCGCTCGGGGCCGCGGTTGATCAAGTAGACCGTGGCGTACTCGGTGGACCCGACGGGTACCAACCCGAAGTCGACCCGCTCCGGGTCCGCCTCCACCCCCAGCGTCGTGCACGCGCCGAGTCCCAGGGCCAGGAGGAGCGCCAGCGTGGTCCGGGCGGAGCTCGGGTACATGGCAGGAGTGTACGACACCGGCGGGTCGGGGGTGCCCCGGTGTCGGGCTACAGGATGGCCTCGTCCAGGTGCCACGCCAGGCGGGTGGCGAGCGCCATGATCGTCAGCTGCGGGTTGACCGCCAGGCTGGTCGGCATCGCCGAGCCGTCGGCGACGTACAGGCCCTGGCGGCCCCGCACCCGCAGATCGCAATCCAGGGGGAAGGTGTCCCCGTCGGGGCCGAAGCCGCAGGTGCCGAGCGGGTGGAACGCCGCGAGCTCCAGGTCCGCCGCCTTCAGCCGCGCCGCCGCGATGCGCGCCTCGACGTCCTCGCTCGCCTCCAGCATCGGCAGCTTCCAGGTCGGCAGGTAGAGCTTCGTCGCCCCCGCCGCGACGAACAGCTTCGCCAGCTTCCCGAGCCCGAGCCGCATCTTGTCCATGTCCGCGTCACACAGGTCGTAGCGCACGAACGGTCGGCCCCCCAGGCCGCGGTGCACCGCCCCGGACGGCTCGTCGCTGACCAGGAACCCGAACGTCGCCAGCTCGCGGCTGCGCTCCATCAGCGCCTTGTGCTCCGGCCCCTTGCCCGGCAGCCCGACGGAGCTCATGTCCGGCGGCACGTGGGCGCCTTCCATCATCACGCCCTGCTTCTGGAACTCGTCGACGTACCAGCTCTGGGGCACGCCGGGGCCGGCGTAGAAGTCCTGGCCGGGGAACAGCCCGCTGATCTTGACCGCCGGGTGCAGCGTCAGCCGACGCCCGATGTTCCGGTGGCGCACCCCCGACGCCCGGAGCAGGCCCGGGGTGTAGAAGGTGCCCGCGGACACGACGACCGCCTTCGCCTTCACCGTCAGTCGGTCGCCCTCGGTCCGGGCCACCACGCCGCTCGCCCGGTCCCCGTCGAACGTGACCTTCTTGACCCGGGCGCCGCTGATGACCCGGGCCCCCGCCTCGACCGCCATCGGCAGGTAGTTGAGGTGCATCGCCTGCTTGGCGTCCGTCGGACAGCCGAACGCGCACCGGTTGCTGCCGACGCAGCCGCGGAAGTTGCGCAGCAGGAAGCCACCGCTCCAGCCGAGCGCCTCGGTCCCCTGGCGGATGACGTCGTTGTTGCCGCCGAGCACGCCCGCGGGCACCGGGGCGACCCCGATGATCTCCTCGACCCGCTCGTAGATCGGCGCCAGCGCCTCGGCCGACAGGACGTCCGGCATGCCCAGCTTGCTGCGCCACTTGTCGTGCACGAAGTCCGGCACCCGGAAGCAGGTGCCGCTGTTGATCACGGTCGTGCCGCCGACCAGCTTGCCGATCGGCACCACCACCGGCGGCTTGCCGATCGTCGCCGTCACCCCGGCGTCGCGGTACAGCTCCGCCAGCGCGTCGAACGCCAGGGCGGGGAACGTGCGGGCCGGCCGGTAGCCCCCCTCCTCCAGCACGATCACGCTCCGCCCGCGCTCCGCCAGCTCCCGGGCCAGCGGCGCGCCGCCGGCCCCGCTGCCGACGATCACGACGTCCGCCTGGAGCACGCGCTCGGCCCCGGCGACCTCGGCCCCGGACTCCACCGGGAACGTGCGCGACTCCTTCGCCACCCGCGCCGGGGTCTGGTCCCCCAGCCGCTCCCGCAGCTGCCGATCGGCGTAGAACGCCGGCAGCATCAGCATCAGCGAGACCTTCGCGAAGACGCGACCCAGCAGCCCCCGGCTGTCCCCGAGCTGGCTGAAGAACTCCGCCGCCTGCTCGGTGCTCTGTCGGCTGAGCCGCCGACGCGTCGGCCCCGTCCACAGCGGCAGGAAGTCCAGCAGCCGCAGGAACAGCCGCACCCCCCGGGCCTCCCAGCTGGGCAGCATCCCCACGTACCCGGCGAACCGCGGGCCGAAGCCGACGGACTCGGGGGTGTCGGGGAACGCTTCGGTCGGCGGAGCGAGGGCCGCGACGGCCGCCGAGGCGACCTTCAGGTGGTAGGCGCTGAGTGCCTGCCCCACGTCAGCTCGTCAGGTCATCTTGTAGTTCGGACCGCCGCCACCCTCGGGCGGGGTCCAGGTGATGATCTGGTAGGGGTCCTTGATGTCGCACGTCTTGCAATGCACGCAGTTGCTGAAGTTGACCATCAGCTTCTTGCCGCCAGCTTCCGGGTCCTCGACCATCTCGTAGACCTCGGCCGGGCAGAACCGGGTGCACGGGTTGGCGAACTCCTCGGTGCAGCGGGTGCGGCAGATGTCCGGGTCGGCCACCTTGAGGTGGGACGGCTGGTCCTCTTCGTGCAGCGTGCCGGACAGGAACAGGTCGTCCAGCTTCGCCTTGAAGGTGGGGATGTCGAGCTTGGGGCGCGGGCTCTTGGTCAAGGAGCCGTTGGTCACCACCGCGATCGGCTCCATGCCGTCGTGGTCGTGGTGGCCTTCGCGTTTCCCCACGCTCCCGAAGAACATGCCGACGCCGGCGCGCAGCATCCCCAGGTACAGCCCCTTGTCGAAGCCCTGGTGGAAGTTGCGGGCGCCCCACATCTCGTCGTGGATGTAGGAGGCCTTGATCCGGTCGGCGTAGCGGGAGGTCACGGCGGTCGACGTGTCCCCCTCGAGCAGGCACTCGACCGCCGTCTCGGCCGCGAGCATCCCGCTCTTGTGGGCCAGGTGGAGGCCCTTGAGCGCCTGGATGTCCATGATGTGTGCGGACTCGCCGATGAACATGCCGCCGTCGAAGTAGGGCCGCGGGGCCGCGTACACGCCGCCGGCCGAGAGCGCCTTGGCGCCGTACTCCTCGACCGTGCCGCCCTCGATGATCTTGGCGACGCGGGGGTGCGACTTGAACTGCTGCAGCATGTACTGCGGATCGAGGCCGGGATCCTTCCAGTCGCACGACGCGACCAGGCCGACCGACACGTAGTCGTCGTCCAGGCCGTAGATCCAGGTGCCGCCCAGGGTGTCCTTGTCGAACGGCCAGCCGAGCGTGTGCATCACGAAGCCGGGGCAGCCCTTGCCCTCCGGCATCTTGATGATCTCCTTGACCCCGGTCTCGAACTGCCAGGGCGACTGGCCCTCGTTCAGCCCGAGGCGGTTGGCCACGATGCGGGTGCAATGCCCGAGCACGCCTTCCCCGAAGATCGTCAGCTTGGCCTTGAGCAGGATGCCCGGCTCGAAGTTGCTCTTCCGCTCGCCGTGGTGGTCGATGCCCTTGTCGCCCGTCTGCACGCCGACGACCCGGTCGCCCTCCCACAACACGTCGACCGCGGGGAAGCCGCAGAAGATGTCGATGCCCATCGACTCGGCCTTGGCGCCCAGCCACTTCGCCATGCGGGCGGCCGAGATCGCGTAGTTGCCGACGTTGTGCATCGCCGGGGGGACCACCGGCAGCTTGAACGACTTGCGCGGGCCGAGCAGGGCGACGACGTCCTCGCGCGTCACCTTGGGGCCGACCGGCGCCTCCTCTTCCCACCCGGGGAGCAGCTCGTCGAGCGCGCGCGGCACCATGACGGCGCCGGACAGGATGTGGGCGCCGACTTCGCTGCCCTTTTCGATCACGGCGATCGCGGGCGGCTCGTCGAACCGATCCTTGTTCTCTTCTACGAGCTGGGCGAGGCGGATCGCTCCCGCGAGGGACGCCGCCCCCGCGCCGACGAAGAGCACGTCGACGTCGAGGACTTCTCGCTGGATCTCGGCGGGCTTGCCTTCGCTCTCGTCGGACATCGCTGACTCCTTGGCGGATGGCCCTCGCGCCGGATTGTCTACCTAACGCGTGACGCGGACCACCCCGGTCTTACTGGCCTGGCCGATCTGCTCGCCGTCTACCAGGGCGCCCCAGTAGCCGTTGCTCGACACTTCGAAGTCGCCGGTGGGGAGCAGATCGGCCGGCACCACGAGGGCCCGGGTCTCGCCGTCACCCTCGAGGGCGCCGGTGCTCTTCTCGACCGTGAAGTCGCCCGCGGGACCGTTGGCCCGGTCGCACTTCTTGCGCTGCTCGGCGGTCAGGACCGGCAGGTCCATCCACGAGGCGTCCTCGGACCAGACCTCGCCCGGCTCCTTGTCCTCCGTCGCGAGGCTGATCTTGTCGCACTCCTCTTCGGGGACCGCGGTCACCTCGACGACCTTGCCGGTGGTGCCGGTGAGCGTCTGGGGGGCGTCCTCCTCGGCCTCCTCTTCCTCTTCCTCCTCCTCGGCCTCTTCCTTGGACCAGGCGACCCAGCTGCCGTCGGCGAACACCTCGACGAGGTAGAGCGCGTCACCCTTGGGCTCGGAGATCCAGAGCCAGCAGTCCCAGCCCGCCTCGCAGGACTCGAGGGCGCCCTGCACGTCGACGCGCAGCGGCTGGCCCGACTCGAGGAGGAGCGAGCTCTTGACCACGTGCTTCTCCGGCTTCTTGGCGAAGCCGGTCCCCGGGACCGCGAAGGCGGCGGCGAGGGCGAGCAGGACGGCGAATCGAAGGGTGCGGGACATGGGGTCTCCTCGGAGGACGGCGAAAGGTACTCCAAGGGTGTCTGCAGGACAAGCGAGGTTTCCGTCGGGACAATGAGGGGGTGAGCGACGACGGGCCCGTACTGGAGATCGAGGAGCGCGGCCCGGCCACCGGCCGGCGCGACACCTACGAGACGCCGGGCACCGAGCTCGAGGACGTCCGCTACTTCGACCCCCGCAACTTCCGCTCGCCCGAGCAGCGGGAGCGCCCCTTCCGGGTCGGCGTGCTCCTCGGTGGGCTCGGCGCGGTGCTGGTGTTCTTCCTCTGCTTCGGGCTCGTCCTGTTCAACTCGTTGCTCGGCGGGCTTGCGATGTTCTTGATCTGCTGCCTCGGCTGGACCGCCCTGATCGGCGGCCGGAAGTGGTGGATGTCGGACACCCGCAGCCCGATCGACGCGGTGTTCGACTCGTTCAAGCGCCCGCCGCCGCCGCCGCCGAAGATCGACGAGGCGCCCGCCCAGCTCGCGCGCAAGCGGGGGGACGCGCGGCGCGCCCTGTCCCTCTACGAGGGGTGGCGCGCCGAGCACCCCGACCTCGCCATCCTCCTGTTTCGCATGGCCGAGCTCCATCACCACGACCTGAAGAGCCCCGCCCGCGCGCGCGAGCGATACGCCGAGTTCGTCGAGGAGGTGGCGGCCAAGGGGCGCTCCGCGACCGAGGAGGAGCGGACGATGGCCGGCTACGCGCGGGTGGTTCTCAAGGACCTGGACCGGAGCGGGTAGCCGACGGCGCTCCGATCGTGTAGACGGCGCCGCATGGCCGACTTCGTCTACACCATGCAGGGCCTCGGGAAGGCCACCCCCCGGGGCAAGAAGATCCTCGAGAACATCTGGCTGTCGTTCCTGCCGGGCGCGAAGATCGGCGTGCTGGGGCTCAACGGCTCCGGCAAGTCGACGCTGCTGCGGATCATGGCCGGCGTCGACACCGAGTACACCGGGGCGGCGTGGGCGGCCGAGGGGCTGCGCATCGGCTACCTGCCCCAGGAGCCGGTGATCGACGAGAGCAAGACGGTGCAGGAGAACGTCGAGGAGGGGGTCGCCGAGTTCCGCGGCCTGCTCGACGAGTTCGAAGCCATCTCCATGAAGTTCGCCGAGGAGATGACCGACGACGAGATGACCGCGCTGCTGCAGCGGCAGGGCGAGCTGCAGGACGAGATCGACCTCAAGGACCTGTGGAACCTGGACCGCCACGTCGGCATCGCGATGGACGCGCTGCGGGTGCCCGTCGACGGCGACTCCGCGACCCTGTCCGGCGGCGAGCGTCGCCGCGTCGCCCTGGCCCGGCTGCTCCTGTCCCGCCCGGACATGCTGCTGCTGGACGAGCCGACCAACCACCTGGACGCCGACTCCGTCGCCTGGCTCGAGCAGTACCTCGCCGAGTACCCCGGCACGGTCGTGGCGGTGACCCACGACCGCTACTTCCTGGACAACGTCGCCGGCTGGATCCTCGAGCTCGACCGCGGGCAGGGCATCCCCTACGAGGGGAACTACACCGGTTGGCTGGAGCAGAAGCAGGCGCGGCTCGCCCAGGAGAAGCGCGAGAACAAGTCCCGCCAGAAGCAGCTCGCCCGCGAGCTGGAGTGGGTCCGCAGCAGCCAGAAGGCCAAGCAGGCCAAGGGCAAGGCGCGGCTCAACCGCTACGAGGACCTGGCCAAGCTGGACGTCGACCAGAAGATGGACGCCGGCATGATCGTCATCGTGCCCGGGGCCCGGCTGGGCAACGACGTCATCAAGGTCGACCACGTCACCAAGGCCTTCGGCGACCGGGTGCTCATCGACGACCTGAGCTTCGAGATGCCCCGCGGCGCCATCGTCGGCGTCATCGGCGCCAACGGAGCCGGCAAGACGACGCTGATGCGGATGATCACCGGCACCGAGCAGCCGGACTCTGGCTCCGTCACCGTCGGGGAGACCGTGCAGCTGGCCTACGTCGACCAGTCCCGCGAGTCGCTCGACCCGGACAAGACGGTCTGGGAGGAGATCTCCGGCGGCTACGACCGCCTCTACCTCGGCCACCGGGAGGTGGCCTCCCGCGCCTACGTCAGCTGGTTCAACCTCAAGGGCGACCAGCAGCAGCAGAAGGTCGGCGGCCTGTCCGGCGGTGAGCGGAACCGCGTGCACATGGCCAAGCTCCTCAAAGAGGGCGGCAACGTGCTGATCCTCGATGAGCCGACCAACGACCTGGACGTCGACACCCTGCGCGCCCTGGAGGAGGCGATCCTCGAGTTCGCCGGGAACGTCATCGTCATCAGCCATGACCGGTGGTTCCTCAACCGCATCGCGACGCACATGATCGCGTTCGAAGGCGACAGCCACGTCGAGTGGTTCGCCGGCAACTACGAGGACTACGTGGCCGACCGGCGCAAGCGGCTGGGGGAGGACGCGGACCAGCCGCACCGGCTCCGGTTCCGGCGCCTCGCCCACCACTGATCACGAGCGATCGCGCGTCCGGCGCGCCTCGGGGAGAATGCGAACCCGCCTTCGCCCCTCCGAGACGCCATGCCGATCAGCCGCCCCTACGACCCCGACCGTGACCGCGACCACGCCCTGCGCATCTGGCGCGAGGTGGGCTGGATCGCCGCGGACAAGCAGTCCCACACCGAGGCCTTCGACCTCCACGTCAGCGAAGGCGGCGCGCGCGTCGTCGAGCAGGACGGAGCGGCCGAGGCGATGGTGTGCACCGGTCCGGGCGCGGTGTGCGTCGACGGGACCGACCTGCCGGCGTCCTTCGTCACCTCGGTGACCGTCAGCCGGGTCGCCCGTCGGAAGGGGTACGCCACGCGAGCGACGGCCGAGGCGATCGCCCAGGACGCCGACGCGGGGGCGGCCCTGAGCGTGCTCGGCATCTTCGACCAGGGGTTCTACGACCGGCTCGGCTACGGCACCGGTCGCGGTCAGCTCTTCCAGCGGATCGACCCGGCCAACCTCAAGGTCCCGGTCCCGAAGCGCACGCCGGTGCGTCTGAGCGTCGACGACTTCGAGGAGGTGCACGCCGCCCGCGTCGGCCGGCTCCGCGGCCACGGCGGCTGCAACCTGCACCCTCCTTCGACCACCCGCTGCGAGATGCTGTGGTCCGAGAGCCCGTACGGCATCGGCTTTCGAGACGACGACGGCGTGCTCACGCACCACCTGTGGCTGCAAGCCGAGAACGAGAGCGGCCCGTGGAAGGTCGAGTGGTACGCCTACCGCACCGCCGACCAGCTGATCGAGCTCCTGGGCCTGCTCAAGGGGCTGTCGGACCAGGTGCGCAGCGTGCGCATCCCCCAGCCTCCGCTGGTGCAGCTCCAGGACCTGTTGGATCGCCCGTTCCGTAACGGGGGGGTCCGTCGCGGCGGCGAGCACGGCCCGGACACGCGCTGGCTGGCCTGGTGGCAGATGCGGATCAACGACCTGCCCCGGTGCGTCGGCGCGCTGTCGCTGCCCGGAGCGCTCACCGAGTTCGACCTGGTGCTCGACGACCCGCTCGCGGAGCTGGTCGACGGGGCCGGAGTGGGCGGGCGGTGGACCGTTCGCCTGGGCCCCGAGTCAGCCGCCGAGCGTGGCCACCGCGGCGGGCTGCCGGTGCTGGAGGCGAGCGTCGGCGCGTTCACCCGGCTGTGGCTGGGGGTGCTGCCGGCGACCACGCTCGCGGTGAGCGACCGCCTCGCGGGGCCGAAGGGCCTGCTGCAGCGGCTGGACCGGGTGGTCCGCCTGCCGGAGCCCTGCGCCGACTGGCCCTTCTAGACGGGGGCGGTCAGCGGGAGACGGTGGCGCCGCTGGGCAGCTGCCCGGTGTCGCACATCGCGGCGGTCACGCCCATGATCGCCTGGCAGCCGTCGCTGTTCGGCAGCTCGACCTGGGTGCACGCCTCGACGGCCCAGGCCTCGATGTCCGCGGACTCCATGTCCGGGATGCCGCCGCAGTAGTTGGGGCTGGCCGTCGCGGTCTGCAGGCACATCGTGTGGAACGTGGCGGCGCCCATGATGCAGCGCACGCCGTCACCGCAGTCGGCGACGCGGTTCAGCGCCTCGCCTTCGCAGCCGAGCTGGTCGACGTCGTGCCCGAAGGCCTCCCCCGCCTTGGCCGACGACAGCGCCGGGCTGACGAACCACGCGCCGGCCCCGACGACGAGGAGCGCGAGGACGGCGAGGATGCCGAGCGCGGTGAGCAGACCCTTCATGAAACCGGACATGGAATCCCTCCTGGATGGTGAGGGGAGCTACGTCCAGGCGGCGCCCGCTATTGCAGCGATTCGCCTACTCGAACGCGAGCAGGTCCTGCTCGAGGGCCTCCTTGATGACGGCGTCGAGCTGGGCGTCGGAGACGTAGGGGTCACGGCGATGACGAGCCGCGGATCGGCGCGAGATCCGGCTCCACCCAGGTCCGCCGGGACTCCCACGACGACAGCACGTCCCTGCTCCAGTGCTTCAGCACCTCGAGCTTGTCGCCGAAGCGCAGCTGGGCGCCCAGCGCGGCGTGCTCCAGCGGCTCGTCGGCGGGGCGGCCGGCCAGGAAGGCGGCGACCAGCTCCAGCCAGCCGCGGGTGAGGGTCTCGTGGTAGCCGGCGTCCTTCGTGGTCTCGATGCCGTGGGCGTCGAGGAACCGCAGGATGGCGTCGCGGAGCCGGTCCAGCGTCGCCTGCACGTCGCCGCCGGCGTCGCGCAGCATCTGCACCGCGGCCGTGACGTGCTCCCGGTGTCGCCAGTCGTCGGTGGACAGGGTGGCCGCTTCGAACGAGGCGGTGAGCGCGCGGATCTCGGAGTCGGTCCGCGGAGCGGGCGTGGACAGCTCCCATCCGACCGTTTCGGGCACGAACCCCAGCCGGCGGTAGACCCGCTCGGGCGGCTCGTCGGCGTTGGCGCAGATCCAGATCGGGAGCGTCGGCGCTTCGATCTGCCGCAGCTGGCAGGCCCGCTTGATGACCGCCGACGCCAGCCCGCGGCGCCGCCACCGCTCCGCGGTCTGCACGTCCTGGAACCGCGCCTCCCGGTCGTCGTGGAACAGGGCCGCGTAGGCGACCGGACGCTCGTCGTCGAAGGCGGCCCACTGGAGCCCCTCGCCCCGCGCGACCTTGTCGAAGCGGCTGTCGAGCATCCAGTCCAGGTAGGCGCGTTCGCCTGGGTCGTCCTGCCAGCCGTTGACCTCCAGGGTGAGGTCGAACAGCGCGGCCCGGTCGCCGGGCTCCAGGGGGCGGATCTCCAGCTCGGGCGGCAGCTCGCGCGGCGGCAGCGCCCCCATCGCGGCGGGGTCGAGGCGCATGCAGCGGCCGACGTTGAGGTCCGTGCCGGGCGGTCGGTCGGCCGGCGGCGCGACGTCGGTCCCCTCGACCTCCCACGCCAGGTAGGCCGTCTGCACGCCCTTGCCCCCGTGAGCCTCCAGCCAGCGCGCGAACCAGCCCTGCACGTCGTCCCAGGGCGGGGCGTCCAGCTCCAGCCGGTGACCGAAGTTGGTCGCCCGACAGGCCGGGGTGTCGGCCACCGAGTGGTCGTCGAGGTGCTCGAACGTGGTGCTGGACGGCAGAGCCATCCGGTGCGTTCGGCTCCAGGGGAGGTCTCGGGCGCGCATGCGGGAGGAGAATGCACGAGCCGACGGTCTCATTCACTCTGCGCCCAAGAAGACGAGGCGGACCCCGTCTTCGGGATCCGCCTCGTCGTCCGGTCCAGTGCTTGGGTCGGCGCAGCCAGGATGGCTAGAGGACCGGATCCTCGCTGTGGATGGGCTGCTCGTCGCAGCGGCTCCAGTAGCCGATGAACACGCCGCGGCCGTCGCGGGTGGGGTGCCACACGCCGCCGATGTTGCCGCCCTCGTGGGCGCCGTCGGCGGGGGCCCAGGTGCCGTCGAAGCTGCCCAGGCGGCCGTCGGCGACCGGGCTGTCGGGGCTGTAGGTGCCGTCGATCAGGCCGTGGTTGCCCTCGAAGTTCTCGTAGCGACCGACCAACGTGCCGCCGGGCGCGTCGTCGTTGGCGTTCCAGGTGCCGCCGCCGACCGCGACGAGGCGCCGGTTGCGGCGGAACGCCCGCCCCCGGAACACGCCGTCGGCGTCGATCTCGGCGTCGATGGCGTCGCTGTGGGCGTAGCGCCCGCCGAGCACGCCGCGCAGGGCGCAGGGCTCGTCCGCGGCGACCTCGCGGATGATGTGCTTGATGATCTGGCGCCGGGACGGGCGGTCCAGCGCCTCGTCCTCGGGGGCGACGTCCAGGTCGCCGAGCAGGTCGTCGGACGGCTCCTCGACCTCTTCGGCCAGCTCGTCCTCGGCCTCGATGTCGTCGATCGCCTCGTCGATGGTGACCTCCAGGTCGTCGATGCCGATGACCTCGTCGGAGTCGTCGTCGGCGGGCTCGCAGCCGAAGACGAAGAGGCAGCTCAGGGTCAGGGCGATGAGGGTTCGGAAGTGCGTCATGTCTTTCTCCTTTGTCCAGACGGACCCACCAGCCGCGGAGGACGCAAAAAAAGAAATCGGGTCGGCCGGTGCCCGGGGCGCCCGATTCGCCCCGCCGTCGCGCGACGGGGCAGCCGTAGAGTCGGCCTCGGACACCCCTCGTCGGAGGAGACATGACCCGGACCCGCACCTTCTTCCTGACCCTCGCCCTCGCCGTGACGCTGCCGTCCGCCGCGCTGGCCTGCGGCGGCTTCTTCTGCGACGGCAACCAGCCGGTGCTCCAGCGCGGCGAGCGCATCCTGTTCATCCCCGACGGGGCCGTGACCACGACGATCGTCGAGATCCAGTACCAGGGGCAGCCCGAGGACTTCAGCTGGCTGCTCCCCGTGCCCGCGTCGGTGACCGCGTCGGACATCGGCACCGCCCACGCGAGCCTGTTCGACCAGCTCGAAGGCTCGACCGCTCCGGTCTTCTTCACCGGCAGCCCCGGCGGGGCGACCTCCTCCCCCGTGCTCTTCCAGTGCGGCGGGTCCAGCGGTGGAGGCGGCGACGACGACGACGACGACATCGACAGCGCGGAGGTCTCCGAGGCGGTGCTCGTCGGGCAGGCCGACGTCGGCCCCTACGACGTCTCGGTGCTGGACGCCTCGTCCGCGTCGGTTCTGCAGGACTGGCTGGACGACAACGGCTACGTGACCCCGGCCAACCTGGACGGCGCGGTTCAGCCCTACGTCTCCGCCGGCATGCGGTTCGTGGCGCTGCGGCTCGAGCCGACGCGCTTCGAGGGGGTCATCGAGCCCATCTCGTTCACCGCGCCGACGGGGCCGGCCATCCCGCTGGTCCTGACCTCGGTCGCCGCCACGACCAACATGGACGTCGTCGCCTACGTGCTCTCGGACGAGCAGTACGCGCCGGCCGGCTTCCAGCGCATCGACTTCCCGTGGAGCCAGGTCGAGATGATCGAGGAGCTCGGCATGACCGACTACACGCTCCGGCTCGAGGAGGCGGTGGAGGGGCTCGGGGGGCGCGCGTTCGTCACCGAGTTCGCGGGCCCGTCGGACAGCCAGGCGGGTCAGATCGACGCCGAGACCGCGGACCTGCTCGCCCAGCGGCCCTACCTGACGCGCATGCGCACCCTGATCGACCCCGACGACATGACCTTCGATCCGAGCTTCGTGCCCGCCCCCGAGCTCTCCGACGTCGACAACGTGCACGTCCTGGTCGACATCGGCACGTCTCTCGCGGCGGCGCCCCTGTTGCTGCTGCTGCTGGCACCCGCGATCGCCCGGCGGCGTCGCGAGCAGGAATCGGTTCAGCCGGGTCGCCGGTCCGTGTAGAACACGCATCGCTGCGCCGCCTGGGCGGCGTGAGGAGAGGCGATGCGAACGACCACGACCTGGATGCGACTGCTGCTGGCCCTGCTCGGGCTCGTCAAAGAAACCAGCCGCCCCCCCACGGACCCCCCAGGCGACCAGAACCCAAACCAAAAAGCCCCCCCACCCCCCCCCCCCACC
>CAYQEG010000099.1:0-28585 GCA_964416435.1 uncultured Rickettsiales bacterium | reverse complement strand
GTCTCGGCACGGGTTGGCGGGGTGGGCCGCCAGTCGGGGGTGAGATGACCCGTCTCGGCACGGGTTGGCGGGGTGGGCCGCCAACCGGGGGCGAGATGACCCGTCTCGGCACGGGTTGGCGGGGTGGGCCGCCAACCACGGGCGAGATGACCCGTCTCGGCACGGGTTGGCGGGGTGGGCCGCCAACCACGGGCGAGATGACCCGTCTCGGCACGGGCTGGCGGGTCTCGCGTCCAGACCGTCGAGTCAGCGCACCCAGAGCACGTGCCACGTGTGCACGTTGGGGCCGCCGTAGCCTTCGAGGTAGCCCGGGTAGCTGGAGGCGCTGCTGTACTGGGCCAGCGGCACGATCTGCATCCACCAGCAGCCGACGCCGTCGCCGCTGTCGACGTCGGAGCTGCGGGCGTGGGCGCCCGAGTCGACCCAGTACTTGTCGTGCAGGCCGTTGAAGCCGCCGCAGGTGGTCGACTCCTCGCCGGCGATCCAGACGTAGTCGAAGCCGTCGGTGGTCGCCTCGAACGGGTCGTGGGCCTGGCTCCAGATCGTGTAGTGGGCGCGCGGGTCGGTGTCCCACACGCCCGTGTTGCCGACCTCGAATCGGAAGGTGAGCACGCCGGAGGGGTCCGCGAACTCGTTGCGCTCGGCGAGGACGGAGAAGGTGTCGTCCTCCGGCGCGCCGAGCCCCTCGAAGTCGCCGACGTCCCAGAAGTAGGGGTACAGCGACGCGTACAGGCGGGTCCAGCCGCCGTCGTCGGTGCTCATGTCGCACCAGGCCTCCCACGCGTCCGAGGTGTCGCCGTCCTCGTCGGGATCGAGCCAGTACAGGCCGTCCTCCGCGAGCGGGTCATCGTCCAGGATGGCGTCGCACGACGCCGCGGCGCAGTCGGCGGACAGGGCCGGCGAGCCGTCGTCGGCCACGCCGTCGCAGTCGTTGTCCAGCTCGTCGCACAGCTCGGGGGCGTCGGGGTAGACGGTGTCGTCGTCGTCGTCGCAGTCGCCGCCGATCTCCACGTGGTCGTCCGGCGCGTCGCAGGCGAAGGCGGTGACCGTGTCGTCGCCGAACGTGTCGCCGTCGCTGTCCAGGTACCAGGTCTGGGCCCCGTCGGTGAACTCGTCGACGTCGCCGTCGCAGTCGTTGTCGACCAGGTCGCAGACCTCGGGGGCGCCGGGGAAGAGCGCCGGGTCGGTGTCGTCGCAGTCGCCGCCGAGGGCGATGTGGTCGGTGGGGGCCTCGCACGCGACGACGACGGCGGCGGTGTCGCCGAAGGTGTCGCCGTCGACGTGGGGGTACCATGCGTCCGCGCCGGTGGCGTCGTCGTCGGCGGTGCCGTCGCAGTCGTTGTCGACGCCGTCGCAGACCTCCACACCGCCGGGGTGGGCCGACGGGTCGGAGTCGTCGCAGTCGTCGTCGTTGGTCTCGTACCCCGGCGGGGGGAGGCACGCGGTCACGGACGTCGCGGGGGACGGGTCGCCGTAGCCGTCCCCGTCCGCGTCGGCGTACCAGGTGCCCGCGACGTCCTCGTCGACGCTGCCGTCGCAGTCGTTGTCGGCCTCGTCGCACACCTCGGTCCCGCCCGGGAGTGAGGAGGCGTCCGGGTCGTCGCAGTCGGTCGAGTTGTCGACGTAGCCCGCCGGGGCCTCGCCGCAGGACTCGATGACGAACTGGGAGCCGCCCGCGCCGTCCCCGTCCGCGTCGCCGTACCAGGTGGTCGCGTCCGACGCGTCGTCGTCGACGACGCCGTCGCAGTCGTTGTCGATCTCGTCGCACACCTCGACGCCGCCGGGCAGCGCCGCCGCCTCGGTGTCGTCGCAGTCCTCGCAGGCGGCGAAGCCGTCGGCGTCCTCGTCGGCGAAGCCGGTGGAGCCGTCGCAGTTGTAGTCGGTGGGGTCCGTGCAGTCGGTCTCGGGCGCGCCCGGGTGGATGTCCGGGTCGAGGTCGTCGCAGTCGGCGGAGCCCGAGCCGTACCCGTCGGGCACTTCGCAGGCGGTCACAGGGTCGTGGAAGGAGCCGTAGCCGTCGCCGTCCTCGTCCGGCCACCAGGTGCCCGCGTCTTCGGCGTCGTCCTCGTCGGCGTTGCCGTCACAGTCGTTGTCGATCCCGTCGCACAGTTCCTCCGCGCCGGGGTGGACCAGCGCGTCGTTGTCGTTGCAGTCGGTGCCCCCGGCCTCGACGTCCTCGTAGCCATCGCCGTCCTCGTCGACCACGGGGGGCTCGGGCTCCACGGCCGAGCCGACGAAGGTGACGACGACCGACGGCGCGGCAGGAGCTCCATCGTCCGCGCCGGCGGCGCCCGCGGGGGTGGAGTCGAGGGCGGTCGCCTCGAACGTGGCCGTCACCTCGAAGGCGCCGACGAGGGTCGGCTCGAAGGTGACGCCGAGGGCCAGGCCGTCCCCGGGCTCCAGGTCCAGGGGCCAGTCCGCCCCGGTGACGGTGAACTGAGCCGCGCCGTCTCCGACGATCAGCGGCTCGGCGAACTGGCCGGCGCCGTCCCCCACGTTGCTGACGCTCAGCTCCGCCGAGCCGATCTCACCGATCAGCACCTCGCCGAAGTCGATGGTGTCGGCGTCCGCGGCCGGCGCGGGCGCGGTGTCGGGGGCGGGACAGGCGACGAGGAGGGACGCGAGCAACGAGGCGGCGAGGGCGAGGGCGAAGCGCATGAGGCCTCCGAGCGGGATGGGGCCAAGCTAGCAGCCGGGGGGCTTCGGGGAGTCGAGGCCCACCACCAGGGGCCTGTTCCGCCGAAGCGCGACCAAGACGATTCCGCCGAAGCGCGACCAAGACGATTCCGCCGAAGCGCGACCAAGACGATCGGGAATACAGGACACAGGTCCTCGAGGCGAGGTTCGGCTGCCACCGGCCGGGGCTACAGCTGCTCCAGGTACTCCAAGGCCAGGTCCGTCACGTCCACCTCGTCCACCCAGAGGGTCGCCGTCCCCCACGGGGTCCGGTGCTGGAACGCGACGGCGCCGGTCTCTGGATCCTGGCGGCTCGGCGGGACGGCCAGGTGATCGACCGTGCGCGCGACGATCTCGCCCTCGGGCGAGGCCCGCAGCAGCACGTCGGCCGGCACGGTGGGCGAGCTGGGGGCGTGAAGGTGCCAGCCACCGCACAGAGTGCTGTAGCCGCCGGAGCTGCCGTAGCCGCCCAGCGGCGTGGGGCCGAGGTCGTCCAGCGAGACCCACCCGCGCACGAAGACGTCCTCGGCGCTTCGCTGAACGAGTTGGTGCCCGTCCAGCGGCTCCCCCACACGCGTAACGGCCATCCCGCCGGAGGCGAAGGCGTGTGGCTGGAACCCGGTGTCCTGCTCGGCGACGGTCGCCAGCGGCTCCCCGAACGGCATGTCGAGGATCTCGACCCCCGGCTCGAGCACCGGACCCCAGTCGCCGTAGGGCGGGTCGAAGTCGTCCTGCACGTCCCGGAAGTAGGAGCGCACGTGGCCCGACGGCAGCCACGCCTCGACGTCGATCTCGGGACCCCGCCAGTCGACCAGCGTGTAGCCGTCCTCCTCCTCCAGGTCGTCGACCATCACGCCGGCGGCGAAGCGCACTCCGACCCGGGGCTCGCCCGGCTCCGGGTCGAGGGACGCGGGGAGGGCGGTGGCCCAGGCGGGGGTCCAGACGACGGTCTCGAAGTCGGTGGGCTCCAGCCACAGGACCATGCGGACGTCGTGGTCCTCGTGCACGACGCGCAGGCCGTGTCGGTCGTCGACGATGATCACCCCGTCGGTCACGCTGATCTTCGTCCCGCGGTCAATCGGATCACGCTCGATCCGGGGCGCGGAGAGCGCCGGTCCGGATGGGGTCAACCGCGCGCGGCCGTAGTCGATCAGCCCCGCCCGCTCGGGGATCGCCTCGCCGATGTGCTCCTCGAACAACAGGTCGACGGGGTCGGTCCGAGGCGCCCAGGCGATGCCTCCAGCGCCGCCCGCGCCGGGGGGTTCGCAGGCGCCCAGGGCGAGGCTGACCAGCGACAGGAAGGCGAACCGGAGGATCGTGCGTGCGCGCGAGTGCATGGACATGGGACCGCGGCGAGCGGTCCGGGTTCCCGGCGGGCCTCAGCCGAAGTCGAGGTCGCCCAGGTCCCCCATCTCGGCCATCAGCTCGGCGAGGTAGTCCGACGCGACGTCGTTCTCCTCCTCGCGCCGGGCGTCCCCGGCCTTGAGGTCCTGCGCCAACGCGCACGCCTCGGCGAACTCGTCGGCGTCGCGCACCACGAACGTGATCTCCGGCCCGCCCCCGCCTTCGCGACCGGCCGCCTCCAGCCCCTGCACGATCGCCTCCAGGGCGACCGACGTCTTGAGCCCGCCGCCGCCGCCGAACAGGGGCATCGCGATGGTCTCGGCGCCGTCGGCCGCGGCCAGCTCCAGGAGCTCACCGAGGATCGTGACGACCACCTTCGACGACATGCCCTTGCCGACGAAGAAGTCGATCAGCACCGCGTGATACATCGCCCGCGCCGCCAGGCTGCCCGCGCTCGTGCGGGCGACGCGCCCGACGGCCAGGGGGGCGTGGGTGATCGCCTCGCGGTGGATGTCGAGGCCGCCCGCCGCCCGCAGGAAGCCGGCGATGCCGCCGGTCATCTGCAGGTGGGTGTTCGCTTCGGTGACGATCACGTCGGCGGCGCACGTCTCCAGGTCCCCGTGCACCAGGAATACCGGCCCGAGGCCGAGGTGGGAGAGGTCGACGGGGTCGGTCATGGCCTCAGACTACCCCCGGTCACCGGTTCAGCAGGAACGCCCCCGCGAAGTCGAGCGACGCCCCCAGCGTGGCGGTCCCCGCCGGCGCCTTCGTCTCCTCGACCCGCCCGGAGACCAGCAGCCCCTGTGCGAACAGCCCGACGCGGAGCCACCGCACCACCCGGACCCCCAGCCGGATCTCCCCGAACAGGCGCAGCCTCAGGTCCGACGCGTCGTCCTCGGCCGTGTCCCCGAACACCTGCACGTCCCACAGCCCCGTCAGCCCCAGGCCGGTCGCCGGCGACAGCGCCACGCCCGCCTGGCCGTCGAAGCGAGCCCCCCAGTCGGTCGGGCGGTCCGGCTGGGCGAGGTCCCGGCTGACGAAGCCACCGAGCCGCATCCGGTGCAGGTAGCGGTTGCGCACCGCGGACAGGCCGCCCAGGAAGTAGAGGTCCGCCTGCAGCGGGCGGGCGACCCCGGCCTCGTCGACCGCCGGAGTGAACTCGCTGTCCAGCAGCGCCTCGAGGTAAGGACGGATCCGGAACGCCGCGTCGATCCGGCGCGGTGGGATCGACGCGAAGGGCATCTCGACCGCCGCCGAGACGCGCCAGTCGTCCGCCGTCTCGGTCGGCTCGACGCCCGCGATGGCGAGGCGCGCGTACGACGCCATGCCGCGCAGCTCCCAGGCCAGCCACTGGCTCGAGAATGTGAGCCCGAGGTCCGCGTCGCCGCCGAGCGTCAGGCTCGACGGGCTGTTGAGCAGCGTCTCGGGGACCGCCGCGTAGCGATCCGTCTTCGCACCCTCGAACCGCACCACCCGGAACGACAGCTTCTCCACGTGCAGCGTCCACTGGGGGGCGAGCCGGGTCGGTCGGAGGGGCCGGCCGTCCGCCGGCGGCGGCCACCCCTGGACCACCTCCATCACCGCCGACCGCAGCGTGCGCGGACGGCCGTCCGCGTCCAGCAGCGGGCGGGACTTGGGCCGATGACCGACCAGGTTGCTCGACGCCGCCGGGAGCAGCGCCTCCAGCCGCCCGCCCTGCCGGGTGCCGTCCGTCGTGACGACCCGGTACGTCCGCCCGGCCACGATCGGCCGACCTCCGATCCGCGTCTTCGCGCCGGCCCCGACGACCCCGCAGCGGGTCAGCTCCGCCGACGCCGACGCCCCCAGGAAGCCCGGCAGCCGATCCCCGTCGACGCGATGCACCTCCACCCGGTCGCCCGGCGGCAGCCGCAGCCGGAGCTGCCGCTCGGTCATCCCCCCGGGCGTCGGCCGCTGCGGCACGAACCCGGCGACGAACGCGATGTCCGCGTCGCCGGCCCCGAGCAGCGCCTCGCAGACCGCCTGCTTCCAGGTCCCGTCGGCGACCCCGGCGAGCGGCTCCCCGTCGGCGGCGGCGAGCACCAGCCGGTCTCCGGCCAGGGCGCGGGACGCGTGCAGCGGCCCGAGCGCCCGGGCCGCCTCGACGTCGGCGGGGGAGTCGGCGCCGACGAGCAGCGGGTGCACCGCCACCCGGCGCGGTCCGGCGTCGCCCAGGTCGATCCGCGCCACCGCGATGCCGTCCATCGGCAGCGTCACCGGCGACGCCTTGAACGCGCCGGCGACCTGCCGGAACTCGGTGATCGCCTCGTCCACCCGGAACGTCGCCGCCGTCTCGTCGCCGATGAACAGGTCGATCCCGTACAGCCGGGAGCGGAGCCGGCGCTGCAGCGCCGAGTCTGCGTGGGCGAGGAGCACGACCAGGTCGACCGGCTCATCACGGGCGCGCAGCCGGTCGACCTCGTGGGCCACCTCGGCGAGCGGGTCCCGGATCGTGTAGCCCTCGGCCGCCAGGGCCGGCAGCTGCTCCGCCGCGGCCGGCGGCACGACGGCCAGGAACGCCACGGTCACCGGCCCTCGAGCCGTCGGCAGCTCGACGACCCGGATCCGGGAGAACGGGGACGAGCCGTCGGCGGCCACGAGGTTGGTCGCGACATAGGGGAGCCCGAGCCGCTCGGCGTCGGCCTGCAGCGCCGCGACCCCGGCGGACAGCTCGCTCGCGCCGATGCCGAGGGCGGCCGGGCCCAGGCGCGCGAGCAGCGACAGGCCGGCCTCCCGCAGGGCGTCGGCGATCGGGTCGTCGGGGTCGTGGGCGTCCAGGAAGCTGCCGGCGTCGACGAACGCCGCGTCGGGCGTCTCCCGGACGGCGGCCTGGAGAGTGGCGATGCGCCGGGCGGGGGCGCGGCGGGGCCGCCCCAGCAGCAGCAGCTCCTCCCCGCTCTCGAACCACCACCGGAAGCCGTCACGCAGCTCCCAGCCGTCGAGCCGGACGGGCACGTCGCGACCGGGCGGCCCCATCAGGATCACCACCGCCGGCCCTGCGGTGCACTGCCGCCAGGCCCTCGCCTCGACCGTGGCCCCGGGCACCTCGACGGGCGCGACCCCGGGCGGGGCGACCAGCCGCTCGGTCGGCGTGCGCCACGACGTCACCTCCTCCGGCTCGCCGCAGAAGATGACCTCGGGGCTGTACGTCCAGGCGTCCGCGAAGTCCCGGGTGGTAGCGACCGCCCCGTTCAGCGGGAAGAGCGTCCACTCCCCGGTCGCCAGCACCCCGTGACTGATCTGCACGTCGACCACCGGGCGTCCCTGTGCCGCCAGCGGCTCCTCCAGCCGAGCCGGCAACTCCCACAGCGACCTCCCCCCGCTCAACCCCCGCAGGCCGCCGGAGTAGACGAGGGAGAAAGCGCGGTCGGGGGTCGGCTCGTCGGCCGCGGCCGGCGGCGCGAGCGCCGACAGGGCCGCGACGAGCGCGGCGATCGTGCGGTACATGGAGCCCTCCCGGGATCGCCGCGGCGGTCCGTCGAGCTACGCTACCCGACCGCCGGGGCGACCGCGCTCCGTCGGAACGAGGACCCGATGTCCGGCGAACACTCCCTGCTCGAGGGCAAGGTCAGCACCGTCCTGCGGCGCCAGTCGACGCCGATGGCGGTCGGCGTCGTCGCGATGATCCTCGTGAACATCATCGACACGTACTGGGCGAGCAAGCTCGGCACCGACGAGCTGGCCGCGATGTCGTTCGCGTTCCCCGTCATCGGGGTCGTGCTCAACGTCAGCCTGGGGCTGATGATCGGCACGTCGGTGGCGGTCTCCCGCATCGTGGGCAGCGGCGATCTCTCCCAGGCCCGCAAGGTCGGCACCCACGCCCTGCTGCTCGGCCTCGTGGTGGTCGCCTTCGTGAGCGGGGTCGGCTACGCGACCCACGACCCGGTGTTCGCCGCCCTCGGCGCCAGTCCGGAGCTCATCCCGGTCATCCGGCGCTACATGACCATCTGGTTCTTCAGCGCCGTGGTGCTCGTCGTGCCGATGATCCTCAACGGAGTGCTGCGCGGCCACGGCGACGCCACGACGCCGCGCAACGTGATGGTCCTGATCGCCATCGCCAACGCGATCTTCGACCCGATCCTGATCTTCGGCTGGGGTCCGATCCCCGGGCTGGGACTGGAGGGAGCCGCCCTGGCGACCGCGCTGTCCCGCGTCGTGGGGTTCGTGTACGCGCTGTGGACGGCCTTCAAGCTGAGCGCCCTCGACCTGCACGTGCCCGGCCTCGCCCAGCTGAGGCGGTCGTTCCGCCAGGTGCTCGCCGTCGGCGTGCCGGCGACCATGACCAACGTGCTGGGCCCCATCGCGACGGCGCTGCTCGTCGCCATCGTCGCGCTCTACGGCGAGACCGCGGTCGCCGCGTACGGCATCGGCGCCCGGGTGGAGGCGCTCGCGCTCATCCCGGCGTTCGCGCTGAGCTCGGGCCTCAGCCCGTTCGTCGGCCAGAACTGGGGCGCCCACCTCGAGGAGCGGGTGGCCGAGGGGTTCCGGGTCTCCGTCCACTTCTGCATCGTCTACGGCATCGCGGCGATGGCGGTGCTGATCGGGACGGCGCCCTGGATCGCCGCGATCTTCAGCGAAGACGCGTCGGTGCGCGGGGACATCGTCACGTACCTGCGGATCGTCCCCATCGGCTACGCCGCCTACTGCGTGATGCTGATGCTCAGCTCGTCCTTCAACGCGATGGATCACGCCTTCCGCTCGACGCTGCTGTCGGTGCTCCGCTCGATCCTCCTCGCTGTGCCGATCGCCTGGCTGATGTCCCAGTGGCTCGACCTGCGGGGCGTGTTCATCGGGCTGGTCGTCGGGTCGTTCCTGGCCGCGGTGGTCGGGCTGCGCTGGATGCGCATGTTCCTGAGCCCGGCGGTGCCGATCCGGGGGGAGAAGCCCCGGGACCTGGAGAACGCCGACTTCCTGGTCCGCCACAGCGACGAGGACCAGCGGGGCGCGATGCAGAGGCTGCTCGCGAAGATGGGCGACTTCGGCGACGTGCAGATGCAGCGGATCCGCCGGGACGCGGTCGGCTTCTTCGTGGGGGCGCGCCAGATCGGCCACATCCACCCCTCGGGCCACGTCGACCTGCCGTTGCCGCGGGAGCTGGGCGAGGCGCTGGTGCGGGACGGCCGGCTGGAGCACCACCGCCACCGGGCCAACATGGGCTGGTACACGCACCGGATCGAGGGGCCCGGCGACGTGAAGCAGGCCTACTGGCTGCTGCGGCTGGCCCACGCTCTGTACGAGGTGCGGCGCGCCGGCGTCGGCGCGGACGAGGTCGCCGGTCAGATGGCCGACCTGGGCTTGGAGGAGGCGTCGCGGGTGGCCCTGGTGACGGCCACGCGGCGCTTCACGGGAGGCCCGTAGCGCCGCGCGGCCGAGCGCGCGGAGTAGTAGCTGGCTACTCGGTGACCTGGACTTCGCCGGTCTCGCTGCTGAACAGCACCGAGCCGCCGAACTCGAGGATGAGCGGGGCGTCGAACATCGTCGAGAAGGCGCCGTCGCCCCACTCGTACTCCCCGATGAGCTCCACGTAGACCGGCGCCTCGATGTCGATGTCCGTGCCCGCCGAGAAGGCGGCGGCCTCGAACCGCTTGTTCTCCCCGCGGAGGTCGACGAAGATGGAGGAGCCGCCCTTGAGCGTGATCCCCAGGCCGGCGTTCATGTAGCCGCCGGTGTCCTGCGCCGCGTCGTGGTCGAAGCTCCACAGGCTGATGGCGTTGGACTCGAGGAAGATCGAGCCGTCCCCCGACTCGACGATTCCGTCGAGCGTCAGCGCCTCGGTCGCGACCATGGTGACGCCCGAGTCGCCCGAGATGGACGACACGTCGAACTCGCCGGCGAACAGGTCCGAGGAGCTGATGACGATCGTCGGCGTACCCAGGAGGCCGACGTGACCGTGGGCGCTGATGTTGCCGCCGACGGTCGTGGAGGTTCCGGCATCGAGCGTCACGTCACCCACGGCCGACACGTCGCCCGAGACCGACAGCGTCGTGCCGGCGTCGAGGTTGATGTCGCCGCCCGAGCTCATCTGGAACGGGATCTCGGCGAACTGGGACTCGGCGATGCGGATGTAGGAGCCGGCCTTGATCGTGGTGCCGCCGCCCGAGTCCATGGAGCCCTGGATCTCGAACTCGCCGTGGTCGTGGTCGAAGCTCCACAGCGAGACCTGGGCCCCCTCGAGGAGGCGCTCGGGCCGGACGAGCTGCTCGTAGCGGGCAACGGGCTGCGCCGCTGGCAGCTGCCGCCGAGGCCGGAGCCGCTCCGCTTCGAGGCGCCGGCGGGCCTCGCCTGTGTCGCCAGCTCCCCCGACGGACGGCTCGTGGCCGGCGCCCGCGGGGATGGAACCGTCACGGTCTGGTCGACGGAGGACGGACGAGCTGTCTTCGAGACGAAGTGGCAGGAGCGGGTCGCGAAGTGGGTCACGTTCACGCCGGACGGCACGCGGCTGCTCGCGGCCGCGCTCGGAGAGCAGTCGCTGCGGAGCTGGCACACGGACGACTGGCGAGCCGCCGAGACGATCTCCACCGGGCCGTTCCGCAGGATCGGCGCCCTGGCGGACGGTCGCATCTGGGCGATGGGCTACGGCAAGGGGGTGTTCACGGACCTCGCGAACCTGCGGAGCTTCCCGACCGACGCGGTCCTGTTCGACGGCGCCACCGGCCCGGCCGGAGACCGGGCGGTGTTCCTGAACGAGGCCGGCGGGGTGTGGGGCCTGGTCAGCGGGTCCGACGAGCTGCAGCTCCTGTTCAGCCGCCCCGGCGCCCGGGGCATCGCGGTCGACGGCGCCGGGCGGGTGGCCCTGGCCCACGAGGACAGCATCGAGCTGCTCGCCGCCAACGGCGCGATGGTGCGGCGGCTCCCGGTCGACGCGGGGGGCGTCGTGGACGTCGCGATCTCCCCCGACGGCCGGTGGCTCGCCGCCGGCCTGCTCGACGGCACCGCGCTGCTCTGGTCGGAGGCCGACGGCCGGCTCGTCGCCCGCCTGGTCGGACACCGGGAGCGGGTGGCGTCGGCCCACTTCACGGCCGACAGCGCGATGCTGGTGACCGGCGACTGGTCCGGGACGGTGCTACGCTGGAGCCTCAGCGAAGCGGAGCGACCCGCCGCCGAGCTGGTCGCCGAGGTGGAGGCGGGCTGGCAGATGACGCTCGAAGAGGCGCTGACGGCGGGCCTGTAGGTCTACGCCAGCGCGATCCGCGCCAGCCTCGCCAGTCGCTCGACCACTCCCCGCCAGTCCTTGACCCGGAACGCCGCGTCGGCGGCCAGGATGTCGACCAGCACGAGCCCCCGTGCCACGAGCAGCCGGTCGATCTCGCCCGGCTCCCCCTCCACCCACGGAGCGACCGACTCGTAGCCGGCGCGGAAGGCGTCGCGCAGGGCCGGGTAGTCGCCCCGACGCGACACGTAGTACAGCGAGGTCGCCACATCGAGCCCCCGGGTCGCCCACATCACGTCCTCGAAGTCGATCGGCGACAGCACGCCCCGGTGCACCTTGACGTTCCACTGGTGCAGGTCGCCGTGGGTCACGATCACCGGGTCCCGGCGGCGGATCGCGGCGATGCGGTCGTCCGACGCGGCCCGGGCCTCCCGCAGCAGCGCCTCCTGCCCGAACAGCTCCGCCTCCCAGATCGCCCCGGGGCCGGGGAAGTGGAGGGTGTGCGTGAAGTCGGCGATCTCGAACTCGTCCGGCGGGGTCCACGCGGACGCGAACTCGTGGATCCGGGCGTGCAGCGCGCCGTGCTTGCGCCAGTTGGCCGGCGTGATGTCCGCCGCCAGGTCCTCGCCGGAGACCCAGCCGAAGACCACGCAGATCCGCACCTCGGGCACCCCCGGCGCCCCCGCCATCACCGTCAGCCGACCGTCCCTCGCCCGGAGCGGCGCCGGCACCGACAGGTCCGACTCGGCCGCCAGCGCGGCCATGAACTCCGCCTCCGACCGGACCGTCCCGGGGGTCTGACCCAGCCCCGGGAGCCCGACCCGGAGCACGAACCGGCCCTGCGCCGCGTCGACGCGGAAGACGCAGTTCCAGCTGTTGCTGAGCAGACGGATCCGCTGGACGTCGAGGTCCCAGGCGGGCAACGCCGCCTCGGCGAGCCGACGGAGTCGCCGGGCACGACCGCGCAGCGTGAGGGAGTCGAAGGGGCGCGCCATGAGCCCGGGAGGGGCCGGGCGGGCCGCCTATTCCTTCCCGTAGACGTGCTCCAGGGACATCGTCACCGCGTGCATCTGGTGCTGGGTGACGTCGATCCGCAGCTGATGGGCGACGTCCTTGGCGACGGGGCGACCGCTGGGCTTCTTGGCGTTCATCACGCCTCCCTGGGCCATCGGGTCGTCGGTGTTGTTGTCCCGCAGCCACTTGTTCTCGCCGGCCAGGGGACCGCCGATCTGCCACTGGGAGAGCTTGTACAGCGAGCGATCGGCGACGAACAGCAGGTCGGTCTGGGCGGGGATGTCGCCCCGCATGTTGGCGATCCGCCACGCCGCGAGCAGGCCCTCGACCGCGTACGCGTGGTTGCGCCGTCGGCTCAGGGTCCGGTGCGTGTGGATCATCCAGAAGCCGAGGGACAGCGCGACGTCACCGATGAGCTCCTTGTCGGCCCAGCCCGCCTGGTAGTACTCGGCGAAGGACATGCAACCCCACTGGAAGAAGCCCTTGGTCTCGTTGCTGTCCCGGCTCTTGGCCCACGCCTTGACGGTGTAGGTCTCGGCCATCGCCCGGGCGGCGCGCTCGATCGTGGGGACGAGCTCGGTCTTGCCGAGCTGTCGGGCCGCCTTGCTCATCGCGAGCAGCGACTCGCCGTCGTAGTAGCCGTTGCTGCTCTCGCGCCGCTTCTTGCGCTTGTGGTCGTAGCTCTTGGAGATGTGGCCGTTGTCGCGCTGCATCCAGACGAGGAACCCGAGGTAGCCGTCGAGCTTGGTGTCCAGCTCGGTCCGCCAGGCGTCGTCCATCGGCGCGTCGGTCTTGAGGTACTCGATGATCGCCAGGGAGACGAGCGCGACGGTGCCGCTGTCGAGGCGGTTGTCGCCGGGGTACTTCATCATCAAGGTGCCCTCGTCGGGCCCCGGGATGGTGTGCTCGAACCAGAAGCGCAGCCCCTTGTCGAGCGCCTCCTTCGCCTCGGCCGTCGGCTTGTGGCGGTAGCAGGTGGCGATGCCCCACAGGGAGCCGGCCTGCCGGACCTGGTGGTCGTCGTCGACCCAGGTGCCGTCCTGCCAGTCGTACATGTAGCGGAAGTTGCCCTCCGGCAGCTGCCAGTTGACGAGGAAGGCCGAGCCGGCGTCGTACGCCTGGCCGAGCACCTCGCGGTCCATCTTCAGCTCCAGCGACTTGCGCGGGTCGACGCCCGCCTCGGCGCCGCTGCGCATCGCGCGCTCGCGGGTGGCCCAGGTCTGGGACTGGCGGACCACCGCGATCGCTTCGGTGAAGTCGTCGGGCAGAGCCTCGAAGTCGAGCTCCTTGAACGGGACGTCGCCGGCGGCGGCGGGGGCGGGCGTCTCCTCCGCGGCGGGGTCCGCGTCGGAGCCCTTGTCTCCGCAAGAGATGACGACGAACAGGCCCACGGACAGGAGCAGGGCGGCGGCGGCGGTGCGCAGGGTCAGCATGGTTGGTCTCCGGGCCGGTCGCTTGGCGTGCGCGCCGGCGCCGAGGGAGATAGCACGAAGAGCCGAGGATGCCAGCCTCGCGACTCGGGCAATCCAAGGGTGGCCTGGGGGATCCCCTGGTATGGTCGCGCGCCGTGAGAGCGACTCTCCTTCTCGCCTTGCTCGCCGTGGGGGCGGCGCTGTGGGGTCCCGCGCACGCCAGCGATCCGACGCCGGAGCCCTACCAGGTCGGCGTTCTGTACTGGTCGATGCAGATCCCCGGACAGGTCGCGATGCGCGAAGGTCTGGAGGCCGAGGCGGCCCGCATCAGCCAGGCCGCCCGGGCGCGGGGCGACCAGGCCCTCGAGCTCGTGGTCCGGGTCGCGGGGGACGGCCCCGAGGGGATCGAGCGCCAGATCGTCCAGATGAACGAGCTGATCGACCTGCAGGTCGACCTCCTCATCGTGCAGCCGACCGACAACGCCGCGCTCGCCGCTCCCCTCGTCCGCGCGAACGAGGCCGGCATCCCGGTGGTCGCGTACGACCAGTACATCTCCGGCAAGGGCACGCTCACCTCGTTCGTCACCTCCGACAACCACCAGGCCGGCTACCTCGATGGCGAGTACCTGGCGTCGCTGTTCGATGACGACCACGAGATCAAGCTCATCCTCGTCGAGTACCCCCACGTCAGCTCCACCGTCGAGCGGGTCAACGGGCTGATCGACGCCCTCCGCGAGGCGGGGCAGCCGTTCAAGGTCCTCAAGACCTACGAAGCGGTGGAGCCCATCGGGGGCGCGGCCGCGGGCCAGGCGATCTTGAGGGACTTCCCCGCGGTCGGCTCGATCGACGCGGTCTTCACCGTCAACGACGGCGGCGGGCTCGCGGTCGTCGACGCCCTGGCGGAGGCCGGTCGGACCGAGATCATGGTGGCGACGATCGACGGTGACAGCAAGTCGGTGGAGAACATCGTCGCCGGGCGGCTGACCCGTATCGACTCGGCCCAGTTCTGCGGCGCGCTCGGGGCCGAGAGCATGAAGGTCGGCTGGCGGGTGCTGCAGGGTCAGACCGTGCCCTCGACGGTGTTGATCCCCGTCTTCCCGATCACCGCCGAGACCCACGAGCGATTCGGCGGCTGGAACCAGCCCCGCCCCGCGCCGTTCACCAAGCCCTGGCCGAGCAAGGAGCCGACCTGGACCTGGACCGTGCGGGCGGGCGACTGACCGGACCATGAGCCGCCCCCGCCTCCAGGAGGTCGACAGCCTCTGGCGCCGCCTCGTCCTCGGCTTCGGCGCGGTCGTGTTGATCGTGGTCGGTCTGTCGATGGTGGCCGGCTGGGGGTACCTGGATCGTCGGATCGACCGCGAGGAGGAGCAGTCCGCCGCCACCCTCGGTCGCGTGCTCGCCCGGACCATCCACCGCGTCAGCCACTCGGGGAAGTGGCACGCCCAGCTGCTCGTCGAGGAGTTCGTCGAGGAGCACGACGACCTCGTCTACCTGCGGATCGAGCAGGGCGGCGCGGTGTGGGCCGAAGCGGGCGTCGGGCCGGCGACCTGGGACGCCGTGGAGACGCCGGCCGCAGGCCGGGCGGAGATCCGGCGGATCAGCGTCGGCGGGGAGCCGCTGCTGGAGGTCGTCACCCCGTTCCGGAGCGGCTACCAGGACGAGATCACCGGCCTGATCCGCGTCGGCGTGTCCCGGCACCACGCCGCCCAGAATCGCCGCGCCGGGCTCAACGCGGTGATCGTGTTCGGCGTGCTCGCGGCGCTGGTCGCCCTGTTGTTCGTCCTGCGCGTGAGCCGCCGGTTCTCGCGGCCCCTGGAGGCCCTCGCGACCGAGTTCACCGGGATCCTCGCTCACACCCCGATGGCGGTCTGCATCGAGGACGTCGACGGCTGGATCGTGCGGGCGAGCGCGCGGTTCGAGGCCGACTTCGGGGGCGGAGCGAGCGTCGAGGGGAAGCGGCTGGTCGACCTCGTCGACGGCGACGAAGCCCGCGCCCGGCTCGAGGCCGAGAAGCAGCAACTGGTCGCCGGGGCGGAGTCGGTGCCGGCCCACGAAGGGGTGCTTCGCCTCGCCGGCGGGGAGCGGCGCTTCCTCACCAACCGCTTCGCGCTCAGCGAACACGAGGGCGGACCGACCCGGTTCGTCTGCACGATCGCGCTCGACGTGACCGAGCAGCGCGCCCTCCAGGAGACCCTGGTGCAGGCCCGGCGGATGGAGTCCATCGGGCAGTTCGCCGGCGGCGTCGCCCACGACTTCAACAACATCCTCACCGGCATGGCCGGGGTCACGGACCTGATCGGGATGATCGACGGCGCGCCCCGGGAGCTCCGCGAGCATTGCGAGGAGCTGGCCAAGCTCAACCGGATGGCCGCGGAGCTGACCGCCAGGCTGCTGTCCTTCGGCCGCAAACAGGTCACGGTGGTGGCGGTGGATGACCTCAACGTCATCCTCCGAGACGTCCAGGGCTTCCTGAGTCGGATCCTGCGCGAGGACGTGGGCGTCGTGCTGGAGGTCGCGGACGACGAGCTCCCGGTGGAGGTGGACCGGGGCCAGATCGACCAGGTGGTCATGAACCTCGTCAGCAACGCCCGCGACGCCATGCCCGACGGGGGCACGATTCAGATCCGCACCGAGCTGGTGGTGCTCGACGAGGACCGCATCGTCGGCAAGGACGTGCTGGGACCGGGGGACTACGGCCTGCTCCGGGTCCGGGACGGAGGCACCGGCATCGCTCCGGAGATCGCCGACCGCCTGTTCGACCCGTTCGAGACGACCAAGGGGCTGGGCGAGGGCACCGGGCTGGGGCTCCCGATCGTCTACAGCATCGTCACCCGGCACGGCGGAGGGATCGAGTTCGAGACGGCGCCGGGGGACGGCACCGAGTTCCGCGTTTTCCTGCCGCTCTGCGAGCCGGAGCAGCTGGACGAGATCACCGCGCCCCACGCCCGCCCGCCGGTGGTGCGCGAGGACCTGCGGGTGCTGATCGTCGAGGACAACGACTTCGTGCGCTCTACCGTCGTGAGCGCCCTGCGACGCCTGGGGCACGAGGTCTGGGAGGCGGCGGACGGGGCGGCCGGGCTGGAGCGCTTCGCCGAAGAGCCCGACCGGTACGACGTCGTGCTGCTGGACGTGGTGATGCCGAAGCTCAACGGGGCCGAGGTCTGCGAGCAGATCCGAATCATGGCCCCGGAGACCCGCGTCCTGTTCATGACCGGCTACGACGACGACATCCTGCGCGAGTTCGACGTCGATCCGGCTCGCACCGGGTGGGTTCAGAAGCCCTTCACGGTGGACAAGCTCATGGACCGGGTGCGCAGCCTCCTGAGCTGACCGGTCATGGAGCCGTGAACTCGCACCGCGTCAGCGGCTGCGCGATGTCGAAGAGCACGTACAGGTAGTAGTCGCGGCCGGAGACGAGCGGCTCGGGGGCGCCCGTCGCGGGGAACGCCTGGGTGCTGCCCGAGGGGGTCGACCCATACGGGATGCCGCTGGAGATCGCGTCGCCGACCGGCGGCACGTCGACCCGCCACAGGGTGCCGTCGGGGAGGTCGAGGTTGGGCGGCACGCCGGGGTTGTCGGCGCCCGCCTCGAGCACGTAGATGTAGCGCGCGGCGCCGCCGGCCCAGCTCACCCGTCCGTCCGAGTCGACCCCCAGGCCGGCGCCGCACGCATCGGGCTCGTAGCGGAGCTGGGCCGCCAGGGGACCACCGAAGGGGTAGGCGTCGGCGAAGTCCTGCTCGACGCGGCCGCGTCGGGCGAGCTCGCGCTCGAAGAAGGCGCGGGTGCGCAAGGGGTCGGTGCTGGGCAGGCCGGTGATCTCCCGGGCGAAGCCGTTGTTGTGCTCCGGCTCGAACGCGCCGAACGCGGTGGAGTCGATCCAGCCGGCGAGCATGGCGACGGCGTCGTCGTCCAGCGTGTCGACCCACAGGCCGTCGGCCTCGATGAACCAGCCCGACGGGCCCGCGGGCGCCAGCTCGGTCGAGTGGCAGCAGACGCAGGCGGACGCCTCGACCTGCTCGGTGATCCAGTCGTACTCGGTGCGCCAGTGCTTGTCCGAGTACCGGGGGTCGTCGTCCGGCGTGTTCGCCTCGACCTCGGTCGGCCAGTAGGGCCGCTGCGTGAGGACGACCTCGCAGGAGGCGTAGTCGGCGAAGTGGCGACCCTCCTCGGTCGACCCGGAGATCGCCTCCCAGGTGCAGACCTGGCCATCGGGACCCGCGCCCTCGGGCTCGCCGGCGAGCGGGTCGACGCAGACCTGCTGCAGCGGCTCGAAGGGCACGTAGTCGGCGGGCGGGAGCGGGTCCACGCCGCCGCAGACCGACGACGGCACGAACTCGCCGCCCGCGAAGCTGCAGCCCGTCACCAGGCCTCCGCAGTCGTCCGGGTCGTCGCCGGGGAAGACGATGACCGACGCCTCGACCGTGCCGGGGTCGATCACGCACTCCCCCAGGATCGCGTCGCGCTCGCAGCCCACGTCGGCCTCGAAGACGCCGGCGTCCGAGCCCGGCACGGGCACCGCGCACTGGTCCTGCATGGCCTCCGTCGTCCAGTCCGACCCGTAGAACTCGCGGCACTCCAGGTCGTTGGAGAAGCCGTTGACGTAGACGCAGCGACCCAGGGGATCGGCGATGTTCGGATCGGCCTCCGGGGCGGCACATGAGGCCAGAGCCAGGCAGGCGATGGACAGAACGGTGAGGTGCTTCATGGCCAGAACGTAGATCCGTGTACTGATTTTGTACAGTTTTTCTTGTACACAAATCTTACGGGAGACTGACGGACCTCATCCCGCAGACGGCTCCCAGTCGGTAGATCGGGGCATGAGCTTCGCCCTGCAGGACTCCGTCGCCGTCGTCTCGGGAGGCAGCCGAGGCATCGGCGCCGCCATCACCCTCGCCCTCGCCGACGCCGGCTGCGACGTCGCCTTCAGCCACGTCGGGGACGCCGAGCTCGCTTCGGGCGTGGTGGCGGCGATCGAGGCCAGGGGACGCCGCGCGTACGCGCAGGAGTCCGACGTGTCCGACCCCGGCGCCACCGACTCCTTCTTCGCGGCCGCCGAGGCCGCCCTCGGGCCGGTTCGCGTGGTGGTGTGCAACGCTGGGATCACCCGGGACGGCGTGGTCTGGAAGATGGACGACGCCTCCTGGGACGCCGTGCTCGCGGTCAACCTGACGGGCTGCTTCAACTACGCGCGAGCGGGCGCCCGTCGGTTCCGGGAGCGCAAGGGGACCGACCTGGCCGGCGGCCGGATCGTGACCATCACGTCGATCAACGGCCTGCGCGGCAAGTTCGGCCAGGTCAACTACTCGGCGAGCAAGGGCGGCATCGTCGCCATGAGCAAGGCGCTGGCCCGGGAGCTGGGCCGCCTGGGCGTCACCGTGAACACCATCGCGCCCGGCATGGTGATGACCGAGATGGCCCGCGGGCTCCCCGAGGAGGTGCTCGCGAACGCCCGCGCCGAGACGGTGGTCGGCCGCCTGGCGGACCCCGAGGACATCGCCGCCGCGGTGGCGTGGCTGTGCTCGGGCGCGGCGAGGCACGTCACCGGGCAGGTGCTGCAGGTCGACGGCGGTCAGTACATCTGATCTCCGGGCGGCGCCCCCGTTCAGCGACTGCGCGGAGGCTCCAACACCTCGTAGTGCGGCCCCTCGGGCCGATGAGGCCGCGAGCGCATCAGCACCACCCGGCCGAGGCGGATCTCACAGCCGACGGTTGACTGCGCGTCCGTCCAGGCGAGGATCGCGTCCCGCTTGGGGGGGGCCATGCGTCGGCCCCGAGGTCTCGCGAACGTGACGTGGGGGAGCGGCGGACGGGTCTCGGGCGGACGCTCCGCGAGCTCGAGCAGCGGCGGTCGATGGGTCGCCATCAGGTCGACGACCGCGTCGCGCCCCGGACCGGGCGCCAGCGCCAGCGTGATCGCGGTCGGCCACTCCCGGGACGGCAGCGGCAGCAGCGCACCCAGCTCGACGGTCGCGCCGCCGAAGTCGATCTCCCCCAGCGCGGACAACAGCACCGGGTGCAGCGCGGGATCGACCCGACCGAAGTAGGCGACCGTCAGGTGCGTGTCCTCGACGTGGATCCTACGCAGCTCGGGCGGGAGGGCGGCCACCAGCGCCTCGACGGCCGGGGTCGGCGGCACCGTCAGCGCGGCGAAGCAGCTGGGGGGCGCGCCCACCTACTCGCCCCGCTTCACCGCCCGCCAACCGCCGGGCGACTCGCCGTCGATGCGGATGCGGCCGCGGGTCACCGCGCCGCCGATGTCGATCGGGAGCTTCATGAGCACCGTCTCCCGGTGTCGCGAGAAGAGCCGCTTCGCCGAGTCCACGTCCAGCGGCACGCCGACGGGGTCGAACGGCACCCGGAGCCCACAGCCCGCCTTCCACCGCGAGCAGCCCCAGGCCGTCCGGCCCGCGATCACGTAGCCGGGCTCGGCCTCCGCCGCGTCGACGCAGATCGGGCAGTCGTGCCGCTGCCCGAAGGCGAAGGGCGGCCCGCCGGGGGGCGGCTCGTCCGGCACCTCGTCCGAGGGCTTGCTGAAGTCGATCTGCACGCGCCCGTCGTCGTCGAGCACCAGCGCCGCCTTGAAGACCGCGCCGTCCCGCTGCCGGAAGCCGTGCAGCCGAGGCGTGCGGCCATCCTGCAGGATCGCCGCGACGTCCTGCACCCGCAGCTCCCGCTGGGCGACCACCCCCGGCAGCGTGAACCGACAGCCGACGCAACCCCACCGGCTGCCCGCGAAGTTGACGTCGCCGCCGCACTTCGGGCAGCGACCGACGGTCCCCGCCGCTCGGCGGGGGTCCACCCGCTCGGCGATCACCCGGCGACCGTCCCACCGCAGCCGGCCGGTGAAGGCGTTGCCGTCGCGGCTGACGAACCCGTCGAGCGCCCCGGTCTGCCCGTCGGCGAGCAGGGCCCGCACGTCCTGCTCCGTCGGCGCCCGGCCGCTCATCTCCGCGAACACCACGAACGGGCACTCCCGCCCGGTGTCGCACGAGTAGACCTTGCCGCGGGGCCGCACCGGCTCGCCGCACGCGGGGCAGTCCCCCAGCGGGTCGGGATCGGGGAAGTGGAACTTGACGTCCCCCGCCTCGTCGATGAACAGGGCCGCCGTGAAGTCCTTGCCGGCGCGGTTCTTCCAGCCTTTGACGGGCGCCGTCGGCTCCCCGGTGAGCAGGGCCTTGGCCATGCGCTTGCTGACATCCCGCCGGGCGATGCTCTTGCGGATGACCACCTTGCAGCCGCCGCAGCGCCACGCCCGGTCACCCTCCCGCACCTCCCCGCCGCACCGGGGGCAGGAGCCGAGCACGTCCCCGGTCGCTTCGATCCGGGGCGCCAGCTTGTCGCGCAGCTCGCCTTCGACCTGCAGCCCCAGGAGCTGCTCGACCACCCGCTGGGTGAACGCGCGGATGTCGGCCATGAAGGCGTCCCGGTCGCCCTCGCCCTCGGCCATCGAGAGGAGCCGCGCCTCCCAGCTCCCCGTCAGCTTCGGGGAGCGCAGCTCCGGCGTCGGCAGCGTGGCGATGAGGGCGCGCCCCTGGGGGGTGGGGACCAGGTCGTTCTTGACGCGGTCGATGAAGCCGCGCCGCAGCAGCGTCTCGATGATCGCCGCGCGGGTGGCCGGGGTGCCGAGGCCGTTGCGCTTCATCGCCCGCTTGAGCTCCGCGTCGTCCAGCCCCTCGCCCGCCCGCTCCATCGCGCCGAGCAGCGTCGCTTCGGTGAAGCGGCGGGGCGGACGGGTCTTGCTCTGCTTCGTCTCCGCCTTGGCGACCGTCGCCTCGTCCCCCACCTCCACCGGCGGCAGCAGCACCTCGGGCTTGGACTTCTTGCCGGCGGACGGCGGGTCGATGGCCTGCCAGCCGGCCTGCAGGCGCGTGCGCCCCTTGGCCGTGAAGAGGTCGTCTCCGATGAGGGTGTCGACCTTGGCGACGGCGAAGATCGCGTCGGGGTGGAACGCGCCGAGGAACCGCCGGGCGACCAGGTCGAAGATGCGCTTCTCGTCCGGCTCGAGGCCCGCCGTCCGCGGGTCCACGCCGGTGGGGATGATGGCGTGGTGGTCGGAGACCTCCTTGTCGTCGACGAACCGCTTGCCGAGCTTGACCGGCCAGCCCGCCTTCACCGACTGGGAGGCGGCGGCGTAGGGGCCGAAGTCCAGCCCGTCGACCAGCTTGCCGAGCCCCGGCTCCTGGTCCGACGACAGGTGCCGGCTGTCCGTTCGCGGGTAGGTGATCACCTTGCGCCGTTCGTACAGCGACTGGGCGAGGTCCAGGGTCTTCTTGGCCGAGAAGCGGTAGCGCTTGTTCGCTTCCTTCTGGAGCGCCGTCAGGTCGTACAGCAGCGGCGGCTTCTCGTTGCTCTTCTTGCGCTCGACCCGGCTGACCGCGCCCGCCTGGCCGGTGACCCGGGCGACGATCGCGTCCGCGTCCGCCCTCTTGGCGAGCCGGTCGAGGGGCGGACCGTCCGACTTCGGCTTGCCCGGGCGGGTCCACAGCGCTCTCCAGGTGCCCTTGTCCGAGACCAGCTCGACGTGGACCTGGAAGAACTCCTCGGGCACGAACGCGTCGATGTCGTCTTCGCGGTCGGCGAGCAGCGCCAGCGTCGGCGTCTGCACGCGGCCGACGGACAGGAGCGTCGACTCGCCCCCGGATCTCAGGGCGATCGTCATCGCCCGGGTGGCGTTGAGGCCGACCAGCCAGTCCGCCTCGGAGCGACACCGGGCGGCGTCCTCCAGGTCCTCGAGGTCCGCTCCCGGGCGCAGCGCCGAGAAGCCCTGGGCGATGGCCGCCGGCGTCATCGACGAGATCCACAGCCGCTTCACGGGCGCCCTGCAGCGGGCGTGGCGGTAGACGTTGGAGAAGATCAGCTCCCCCTCGCGCCCCGCGTCGCAGGCGTTGACCACCTCTTCCAGGTCCTTGTCCCGGAGCAGGTCCTTGACCACCTGCCACTGGTCGTTGACGTCCTTGCGGGTGGCCAGCTTGAAGGCGTCGGGCAGCATCGGCAGGACGTCGGGGCGCCACGCGCGCCACTCGTCGTCGTACGCCTTGGGCTCGGCGAGCTCGACCAGGTGGCCGAGGCACCAGCTGATCCGGACATCGCCCCGGCCGATGACGCCCCGCCCGCCGCCGCTCACGTTCAGCGCGCGGGCGATGTCACGGGCGACCGACGGCTTCTCGGCCAGGATGAGGCGAAACGGCACGGGCAGGGAGTACCCCACCGAGCCGCCCGAGGGAAGGGGGGAGCGCCCGACGGACGAGCCGCCGGGACGAAGAGCGTCCCGCCCCAGCGCTCCGCGGCTCACGAACGCTCACGAACTGGCTGTGCACCCTCACGCGGGTTCTCACCAGGATCGAGAGGAACCGGCGCTCCCACCCGGAGATGTCATGCGACGCAACGCACTGTCCCTTCTTGCCCTCCCCCTGCTCCTCGCCTGCCCCACCTCGGGCGCGCTGGACGACCCGACCGTCGACCCGGCCGGCGACCTCGTCTACCCGATCGTCGATACCGACCAGGTCGCCTGCTACGACGCGGCGACCGAGGTCGCGTGCCCGACCGAAGGTGCGTTCGCCGGCCAGGACGCCGCCTGGGATGGGTGGCAACCCGACTACGTCGACAACGGCGACGGCACCGTCACCGACCGGGTGACCGGCCTGATGTGGCAGCAGGACCCGGGCGCCAAGATGACGTTCGACGCCGCCGTGGCGGGGGCCGACACCTTCGCCCTGGCCGGCTACGACGACTGGCGCCTCCCGACGCTCAAGGAGCAGTACTCGCTGATCCTGTTCAGCGGCACCGACCCGAGCACCTGCGGCAACGACCCGGACTGCGGCCCGGTGCCGTTCATCGACACCGACTTCTTCGACTTCGCCTACGGCGACGAGGGCGCCGGCGAGCGGATGATCGACGCCCAGTACGCCAGCAGCACCGTCTACGTCGGTGACTCCAACGACGCCGAGCTGATGTTCGGGGTCAACTTCGCCGACGGCCGCATCAAGGGCTACGGCACCGGCCCGATGCCCGGCACGCCCGACGACAAGACGTTCTTCGTCCTGTACGTGCGCGGCAACCCGGACTACGGCGACAACGACCTGGTCGACAACGACGACGGCACGATCACCGATCACGCGACCGGGCTGACGTGGCTGCAGCAGGACAGCGGCCACCTCGACGGCGACGCCGGCTTCATGACCTGGGAGGAGGCGCTGGCGTGGGCCGAAGGCCTCGAGTTCGCAGGCCACGACGACTGGCGCCTGCCCGACGCCAAGGAGCTGCAGAGCATCGTCGACTACGCCCGCGCCCCCAGCGCCAGCGGCTCCGCCGCCATCGACCCGATGTTCGACGCGACCCCGATCGTCGACGAGGACGGCGGCGACAACTTCGGCTTCTACTGGACCGGCACCACCCACGCCGCCGACGACGGCTCCGGCCGCTCCGCCGCCTACGTCGCCTTCGGCGAGGGGCTCGGCTGGATGCAGCCCCCCGGGGGCGGCAGCTACAACCTGGTCGACATTCACGGAGCCGGCTGCCAGCGCAGCGACCCGAAGGTCGGCGACCCGGACGACTACCCCTACGGGCACGGCCCCCAGGGCGACGTCATCCGCATCTTCAACCTGGTCCGGCCGGTGCGGGACGCGGGCTGATCCCCCGGCCCCCGGCCCGGTCAGGCGCGCTCCCCCGCCCGGTCGAGCGCGGCCAGGATCGCCGCGACGGCGCCCCCGGCGTCCTCGTGCAGGGGCCCACTCCAACGGCGTGAGGGCGTCGGGGGTCGACCGATCCAGATTGGATCAATCGCCGCAGATTGCAGTTCACCCGCGCCGTCGTGTCTTCGACGTGTCACGTTGTAGGAGATCCGGGGTTTCGCAGGACGACCGAAGGAGCAGGCTGCATGACGCACACCCCCCGCGGCCGGGCCGCGAAGCACGCCGGCTACGGCATGGGCAAGGCGAAGACCGACTCGGTCTCGCTCCGACTCGCCGACCCGGACACGGTCCTGGAACAGGTGCAGCTCCGGTTCGCGGATCCGGACTACATGCCGCCCGTCCGGCCCGAGGTGGCCGCGACGTTGGCGCGGCTGGCGTCGATGCCCGGCGTCGACCGGGCGGAGCTGACGGCCTTGTTCGAAGCCGACCCGCTGCTCGCCGGGCGCTTGCTGCAGGTCGCGGCCAAGGAGGGCGGCAAGCCGATCCGGAGCTTCAAGGAGCTGTGGTCGGGGACCGGCACCCTCGGCGTGCACCGGATCATCGTCCGGGTGCACCGCAAGACCCGGATCCTGAGGAACGCCGAGTACGCCCGGGTGCTCGGCCAGGTCGCGAGCCACTCCGCCGCGACGGCCCACATCGCCCGCATGATCGCGCGCAACACCCCGTTCCCCGCCGACCACGCGTGGCTCTGCGGGATCCTCCACGACGCCGGCCTGGCGGCCGGGCTCTCGGTGCTGTCGGACAACCGCGGCGCGGAGGCGCCCGCGCTCGACCAGGTTCTGCTCGTCCTCGACGACGTGCACGACCGGGCCAGCTGGGCCCTCGCCAAGCTGTGGGACCTGCCTCCCGACGTGCGCCTGGTCGTGGCGAGCCACCACGACCCGTTCCGCACCGGCACGGCCCATCCCCTCGCCGCCCTGCTCTGCCTCGCCGACGGGCTGGCCGCCGCCCTGGGGCGCCCGGCCTGGACGAGCGCGGGGCTGGCCCAGCGGGGGGACCACAGCGGCGCCGGCAAGCTGGCCGCGTGCCGCGCCGAGGTCGGGCTCACCGAAGAGGCGTGGCAGAGCATCCAGCGTCGCGCCCAGCAGGACCTTGTCCGACCGCTGACCTCGCGCTAGCCTCCAGTCGTCGCCGGAGGGACGGCAGGCATCGACGCATGGGGAGCGCTCCCCGGGCTGTCGGTGTGCTCGGAGCCTCCCATGAAGCGACTCTTCCTCCCGGCTGTCTTCGCGTGCGCGTTCTTCGCGTCTGCGCCCGCGTCCGCCCAGATCAGCCACGGCGGCACGCCGCCGGGCCTCGACCCCGACCTCGCCACCCTGCTGAGCGACGAGGTGCCGATCGAGGTGCTCACCGAGATCGACGTCGAGGCGCTCCGGGCAGAGGACCTGGTGAACGACCAGGACAAGTCCATCCCCTGGCGCTTCGGGGCCGACGTGCCGGTCCAGATCAGCCTGCAGGAGGCCGGGAGCTGGGAGGCGCTGCCGGGGGGGGACCGGGTGTGGCGGGTGGCGATCCGTTCTCCGGGGGCCGTGTCGCTCAGCCTGGCGTTCGACCGGTTCGTGATGCCCCCGGGAGGGGAGCTGTACGTCCGAACCGAGGACGGACGGGACTGGATCGGCGCGTTCACGGACTCGAACAACAAGGCCGACGGCCGCTTCGCCACCACGCTGCTGTACAGCGACGCGATCGTGATCGAGTACCTGGAGCCGGCCGACGCCCCGTTCCCCGGTGAGGTGAGCCTGCTGCGGGTGACCCACGGCTACCGCGACGCCCGCTCGACCGCCGAGGCGGCCTGGAACAACTCCGGCGCCTGCCAGAACAACGTCGCGTGCTCCATCGCGGCGGGCTGGGACGACGAGATCCGCTCGGTCGCGAAGTACACGATGGGCGGCAGCCTGTGCACCGGCGCGCTGATCAACAACACCGCCAACGACGGCACGCCCTACTTCCTCACGGCCAACCACTGCTACTCGAACCCGTCGTACTGGGTCTTCTGGTTCAACTACGAGTCTCCGGACTGCAGCAACCCCAGCTGGGAGCCGTCCTATGACTCGGTCTCCAGCGCGTCCCACCGGGCGAGCAGCAGCAACTCCGACTTCGCGCTGGTCGAGCTCAGCTCGGCTCCGCCGGCGTCGTACGAGGTCTACTACGCCGGCTGGAGCCGCAGCGGCAGCGCGGCCAGCTCCGCCGTCGGCATCCACCACCCCGGCGGCGACATCAAGAAGTTCAGCGTCGAAGGCAGCCAGATCGGCCCGTCCGGCAACTACTGGGACGTCGGCCCCTGGGACGACGGGACCACCGAGGGCGGCAGCTCCGGCTCCCCCCTGTTCGACCAGAACCACCGCATCGTCGGGCAGCTGTACGGCGGCAGCTCCGCCTGCTGGGGCTCGGGCGAGAACAACGGCAGCGACATCTACGGCCGGCTGGACGTGTCGTGGACCGGCAGCGGCAGCAGCTCGCGCCTGAGCGACTGGCTCGATCCAACCGGCTCGGGGGCCACCTCCATCGACGGCCACGACCCCAACGGGCCGACCGCGGCGATCGACGCGGGCGTGACCGTCGTGTCGCCCGGCGCCGGCAGCGTGCAATGCACGACCTCCGTCGAGGCCGAGGTGCAGCTGACCAACCACGGCTCCCAGGCCCTGACGTCCGCCACCATCGACTACCGCGTCGACGGCGGCTCCTGGGCCACCGAGTCCTGGAGCGGCAGCCTGAGCCAGGGGGCCAGCGCGACGGTCTCGCTCGGCGACCTGTCGGTCTCTGCCGGCAGCCACACTCTCGAGGTGGAGGTGGACCCCGCGGGGGTCGACGAGAACCCCGCCAACGACGACGCCACCGTGACGTTCGAGGTGATGGGCTCCGGGGGCGGCCCGTCGTCGGTGAGCCAGGGCTTCGAAGGCGGCACCTTCCCGCCGTCCGGCTGGTCGCTCGCCAACCCCGACGACGCCGAGGCGTGGAGCCGCACCACGTCCGCCGGGGCGTTCGGGGGGAGCTCCGCCTCGGCCCACTTCGACAACTTCGAGGACGACTACCGGGGGGAGGTCGACTACCTCTACTCACCCTTCGTCGACCTGAGCTCGGCGTCCTCCCCGACCCTGGCGTTCGACGTCGCCTACGCCCGGTACAGCGGCGAGTACAGCGACGGCCTGACCGTGCACGTCAGCGACGACTGCGGCACGTCCTGGGAGCAGGTCTACAACAAGTCCGGCACCACCCTGGCGACCGCGTCGGACCACTCCGACCCGTTCGTGCCGACGTCGGGCGAGTGGCGCACCGAGACCGTCAGCCTGGCGTCCTGGGCGGGTGAAGCGACCGTGCTGGTCGTGTTCGGCAACGTCACCGGCTACGGCAACAACCTGTTCCTCGACGACGTCACCATCGGCCCCGCGGGCGCGGGGGACGACGACGACGCGGCGAGCGATGACGACGACGCCTGGCCCGACGACGACGACGCCTCGGACGACGACGACGCCTGGCCCGACGACGACGACGCGAGCAGCGACGACGACGACGCAGCGACCGACGACGACGATGACGACGACGACGCGGCCACCGACGACGACGACACCGGCGGCGGGAGCGCGGCCGCGGCCACCAACAAGGGCGGGGAGCAATGGCAGGTGGAGGCGTACTGCGGCTGCGACGCCGGGGCCCGGGACCTGGGCCCGCCGTCGTTCGCGTGGCTGCTCGCGCTCACCGCGGCGGGGTGGCGTCGGCGGCGTTGACCGGGGGGCGAGCCCCGATCAGTACAGGCGGATCTCGTGGACCTGGGTCTCGTATCCGCAGATGCCGAGCGACGTCGCCGGGCCGCTCGCCGACTCGAGCACCAGGGTCTCGAAGGAGGCGACGACCGTGTTGGCGTCCGCGTCCAGCTCCGTGCTGCCGTCCCACAGCTGGGCGGTCGCGGCGCCGGTGCCGGCCCAGTCGGTGATGTCCACCTCGACCAGGGTTACGTCGCAGTCGAGGGAGTCGAACGCGAGGCGCAGCTGAGCCGGGTAGATCCAGACGTCGCCTTCGGCCTGGTCGCCGTAGCAGGTGCCGCTCGTGCAGTTGGTGGTGAGGCTGAGCTGCACGCCGTTCTCGGTCCACGGCTCGTCGCAGACGGCGCCCTTGCCGTCCAGCGTGATGATGATGCCGTCGCAGCCGTTGGAGCCGTCGTCGTCGTCCGCGGCGTCGTCGTCGTCGGTGGCGTCGTCGTCGTCGGTGGCGTCGTCGTCGTCCGTCGCGTCGTCGTCGTCCGTGGCGTCGTCGTCGTCGGTGGCGGCGGCCGCCGCCGC
>CAYQEG010000098.1:0-28874 GCA_964416435.1 uncultured Rickettsiales bacterium | reverse complement strand
CACGACGACGACAGGCCGCCCGACGACGACGACATCGCGCCCGACGACGATGACATCGCGGTCGACGACGATGACATCGCGGTCGACGACGACGACGCCACGCCCGAGCCGACCTGCTCCGAGGACGGCCAGGAGGAGAACGACTCCATCGGCGCCGCCGCCTCGGTGTCCGTCGGCTTCCTGTCCAACCTGCAGGCCTGCGACGGCGACGACGACTACTTCGCGTTCGACGTCGACATCGCCGAGATGATCTCCCTCGACGCCTTCTTCAGCGACGCCGAGGGCGACATCGACCTGCAGCTGTACGACCCCTCCGGTGGGCTCGTCGCCAGCTCCGGAAGCACGAGCGACGACGAGGCGATCGGGCCCCTGCAGGCGCAGGTCGCCGGCGACTACGTGGCCCGCGTGTGGCTGTGGGGCGACGACGGCAGCCTGCCCGGCAACAGCTACGACCTGGACATCACGGTCGACCCCCCGGTCTGCGTCGAGGACGCGCTGGAGGAGAACGACTCCGACTCGGCCGCCACCTCGGTCTCTCCCGGCTCGACCACCGACGGCCAGATCTGCGACGGCGACGACGACTGGTTCAGCGTCAACGCCGACGGCGGCACGACCCTCCAGATCGACCTCGCCTTCAGCGACGCCGAGGGGGACGTCGACCTGCGCCTGTACGCCCCCGACGGCACGTACGTCGCCAGCTCCCTGTCGGTCGACGACGACGAAGCGATCGGACCGTTCACCACCGCCACCTCGGGCGACTGGGCGGTCAAGGTGGACCTGTGGAGCGACGCCGGCCCGTTCCCCGGCAACGCCTACGAGCTGAGCGTCGCCACCCCGGGCTGCCAGGCCGACGACCAGGAGCCCAACGACGCCTCGGGCAGCGCGACGAGCACCGGGACGTTCCCGTTCACCGACTACGGCCTCAGCATCTGCACCGGCGACGTCGACTGGTACAGCCGCGACCTGGACGCCGGCGACATCCTCGACATCACGGTCACCTTCGAAGACGACCAGGGCGACCTGGACGTGGAGGTCTACGAGCCGATCTCCGCGGCATACGTGACCGGCGCCTACTCCTTCGACGACGACGAGACGCTCACCTACACCGCGGCGGACGCCGGGGTGCACTGGTTCCGCGTCTACATGTGGAGCGACTCGGGCGACTCCGGCCAGGGCTACGACCTGGACGTCGACAGCTACTGATCGCGGCCGGCAGGGGGCTCACTGAGCCAACCGGGTTTCCTGACCACGCCTCCTCGGTCCCGCGGCCCGATCTCGGCGTCGCTCCTCGGTTCCAGGGGAGCGACCCTGCGCCCTCGTCGCTCCTGGACCTCGGACCGCGGGCCCGTCGGATCCGTAGTCATATAACCCGGTTGGCACAGTCAGCCCTCGAAGTGCTCGTCCACGATGGACAGCCCCTCGTCGATGATCTCGTAGCCCTCCGCCAGCTGCTCCTCCGTGATGATCAGCGGCGGGTTGCACATGACGTGGCCCCAGCGCAGGAACGTGAACAGCCCCCGCTCGCGGATGTGCGCCGCCATCGCGGCCATCGCGGGGCTGCTGCCGTTGTAGGGGGCCGCGGGGTCGCCCGCGGCGTTCTTCTGCAGGTCGAGGATGCCGAACAGGCCGATGGAGCGGGCCGCCTTGAAGCAGCGGTGCTTCGCGGCCAGCGCGTTCATGTGCTTGCGCACGGTCGGCTGCAGGGCGGCGGCCCGTCCCGGCAGGTCCTCCGACTCCATGACGTCGAGCACCGCCAGGGCGGTGGCGCACCCGAAGGCGTGGGAGTTGTAGGTCAGCCCGCCCCAGAAGACGTTCTCCTGGAAGTGGGACGCGATGCGATCGCTGACGCCGACGGCGCCGAGCGGCACGTAGCCGGAGGTCAGCCCCTTCGCCATGGTCACCAGGTCGGGGACGATGTCGCCGTGCTGGAAGGCGAACCACTTGCCGGTCCGTCCGAACCCGGCCATCACCTCGTCGCAGATCAGCAGGATGCCGTGCTCGTCGAGCAGCGCCTCGAGCCCCTGCAGGTAGCCGACCGGAGGCGGCAGGATGCCGTTGGTCCCGGTCACCGGCTCGATGATCATCGCGGCGATGTTGTCGGCGCCTTCGTACTGGATGACCTCGCGCAGGTAGCGGAGGTTGTTCTCCGTCCGCTCCGCCTCGGTCTCCCCGAAGCTGTAGTCGTAGGGCTGCGGGTCCATCACGTGGATGACGCCCGGGGAGCCGGGCTCGCTCGCCCACCGCCGCGGGTCGCCGGTCAGCTGCATGCACAGGTTCGTGGCGCCGTGGTAGCTGCGGTAGCGGGCCAGGATCTTGTGCTTGCCCGTGTACATCCGGGCCAGCTTGATCGCGTTCTCGTTCGCCTCGGCGCCGCCCAGGGTGAAGAAGAACGTGTTGATCGGGTCCGGGAACAGGCCCGCCAGCCGCTCCGCGAGCAGCGCTCGCGGCTCCGTCGCCGACGCCGGGAACGTGTACAGCGGGTAGTCGTCGATGGCCCGCTTCATCGCCTCGAGCACCCGCGGGTGGCCGTGGCCGATGTTCGTGCACATCAGCTGGCTGTTCCAGTCCAGGAAGCGCTTGCCGTCGGGCGTCCAGAAGTAGACGCCCTCAGCGCGGGCGATGGGGAGCGGGTCGACCGCCCCCGTCTTTGCCCAGGTGAACAGGGTGTGGCGCTTGCACAGCTCCACCATGCGGGACGATTCCATCGTCATCTGCGAACCCCTCGTTGAGTTGGAGGGGAAGGCTACTACGAGCCGGGCAGCGAGCGCTTGAGCGCGTCCAGGGCCTCCTGGGTCGCGTCGGTGCCGTCGGCGGTGCTGGAGACCACCTCACGGCCGCCGTCCAGCGCCTGCTGCAGGTGCGGCAGGAGGCCGTACAGCGTCTGCTGCAGGGTCGGCTCCTTGCCGGCGAGCTGGAGCAGCTCCTGGGTCGCCTTGCCGACCGCCATCTCGACGCCCTTCCAGCGCTCCCGGCCGGCGGCGGTCATGTCGTGCAGCTCGTCGAGCCGCGCGGTGAGGTCCGCCACCTGGGGGGCGATCGACGAGAGGTCGCCGCCTCCTCCTGCGGCCGGGGCCGGGGCCGCAGCGGCGGGAGCGGCCGCGGGCTCGCGGGTCGCGAGGATGATCTGCAGCCCCTCGAGCTCGGTCTGAGCGGCCTCCAGGTCGCGGGTCAGGCTGGCGATGCGGCCGTCCTGCTCTTCCATCGCCTGGGCGAGGGTGCCGAGCTTGGACGCCTTCTTGTCGAGCTCCGCCTTGACGGTGGCCCGCTCGGTCGCGACCTGCTCGAGCTGCTTGCGGAGCTCGTCGACGATCCCGTCGTCGGCCGCCCCGGCTGCCGGCTCGCTCTTGCTGGCCGCCATCTGCTCGCTGAGCCGCTCGATCGTCGCGATCGCGGCGGTCCGGGCAGCCTCCGCCTCGTCGGCTCGGGCGTTGGCGGCGGCGAGGGCCTCCGCGGCGCCGGCGTCGTGGGACTGCGCGGCCTGCGCCGCGGCGCCCGCTGCCTCAGCCTGGGCGGTCGCTGCTTCGACGGCGGCGGTCGCCTCGTCGGCGCGGGTGTTGGCGGCGGCGATCGCCGCTGTCGCCTCGTCGGCGCGTGCGTTTGCCGCTTCGACGGCCGCTGTCGCCTCGTCGGCGCGCGCGTTTGCCGCTTCGACGGCCGCTGTCGCCTCGTCGGCGCGCGCGTTTGCCGCTTCGACCGCCGCTGTCGCCTCGTCGGCGCGGGTGTTCGCAGCGTCGAGCGCCCCGGTCGCTTCGTCGGCCCGGCTCTGCACGGCCTCCAGGGCCGCGGTCGCCTCGTCGGCGCGGGTGTTGGCGGCGTCGGCGACCGAGACGAGCTCGTCGATCTGGCTGACCGCGTCGGCCAGGCCGGAGGCCGCCTGGGTCGCACGGGTGCTCGCCTCGTCGGCGGCGGCGCTGGCTTCGTCGGCGCGCGCGTTGGCGGCCTGGACCGCTTCGGCGGCCGCTTCGGCCCTCGCGCTCGCGGCGTCGGCGGCGGCCTGGACCTCGTCGATCCTCGCGTTCGCGGCGTCGGCGGCGGCCTGGGCTTCGTCGCCCCTCGCGTTCGCGGCGTCGGCGGCGGCCTGGGCCTCGTCGGCCTTCGACGCCGCTTCGGCCGCCTCGCTCGCCGCCGCGTCGGCCCGCTGCTCGGCCGCCGCCCGGTCGGCCTGGGCCGTCTCGGCCCGGGCCTCGGCTTCGTCCCGGGCGACCGAGAGCTCGCTCACCTGCTCCGCCGCCTGGGTGGCGGCGGCCTGGGCCTGCTCGGCCGCCTCGCGGGCCTCGGCGGTCTCCCGCCCGGCTCGCTCGAGCTGCTCGGCCGCGCCGGCCAGCTCGTTCTGGAGGCGTTCGACCGTCTCGCCCGACTTGTTGAGCGCCTCGGCCTGCTCGGCGAGCCGCGTGGTCAGCTCGTCGGCGCGCTCCGTCTGGGCTGCCAGCTCGGTTCGGGAGGCTTCGGCGTCGGCGGCGGCTGCCTCGAGGGCGGCCCTCGCGACCTGGGCGTCGGCCCTCGCCGCCTCCGCCTCGCTGCGGGCTCCGGTGGCGTCGGCGCGGGCGATCTCGATCTCGGCCTGGGCGTCGTCCCGCTCCTGGCTGACCGTCCCCAGATCGGCTCGAACCGCCTCGGCGGCCGCCTCGGCCCGCTCGACGTCCCCTCGCGCGGCCTCGGTCTCGGCCTGCGCGGCCTCGGTGTCTGCCCGCGCCGCTTCGGTCGCCTCTCGCGCCGACTCCAGCTCGCTGCGCACCGCGGCGGTCTCGTCCTTGGCCGCTTCCGTCTCCGCCTGGGCTGCCTCGGCGGCGGTCGAGAGCTCGGACCGCACCGCCTCGGTCTCTGCGCGCGCGGCCTCGGTCTCTGCGCGCGCCGCTTCGGTCTGGGTCTGGGCGGAGGCGGTCTCCGCCCGCGCCTCTTCGAGCGCGGCGACCGACGCTTCGGCCGCGGCCCTCACCTGGTCCAGCTCGTCGCGGACAACCTGCAGCTCCTCGGCCGCCCGCGCGGCCGCCGCGGCGCCCCGATCGACCTCCGCCTGGGCGTCGTGGCGCGCGGACTCCAGCTTCGCCGCGAGCTCGCTCGCGAGGGCGTCGGCGCGGCCGGTGTCGGCCCTCGCTTCGGCCAGTTCACCCTCGAGCTGCTCGAGCGTCCCGGCCGCCTCGGCAGCCTTCGCCTCGGCCTCGGCGGCCTTCGCTTCGGCGGCCGCGCGCGCCTCGTCGGCCGCCTCCGCCGCTCTCTTCGCCTCTTCGGTCGCCTCGCGGGCGGCGTCCGCCTCCTGGCTCGCCTGGCTCCCCGCTTCCCGGGCGCTCGCGAGCTCCTCGGCGGCCGCAGCGGCTGCGGCGGTGGCTGCGGTCGCTGCGACCGCGGCTGCTGCGGTCGCGCTCTCGGCCCGCTCCTCCGCTTCGGAGGCTCGCTGTTCGGCGGCCTCGGCTGCCGCGACGGCCTCTTCGACGTCTGCCTGGGCCTGGGTGGCCCGGGCGTCGGAGTCGGACGCCCGACGCTCGGCCTCGGCGGCGCGGGTCTGGGCCTGCGCGGCCCGACCTTCGGCGCCCGCGGCCCGCCCGTCCGCGTCGGCGGCGCGGGTGAGGGCTTCGGCGCTGCGGGTCTCGGCCTGGGCCGCCCGCTCCTCCGCCTGGGCCGCCCGGCTGCTCGCGGCGTCGACCGCCGCTTCGGCCGACTCGACCCCCTGGGTGGCCTGCTCGTCGCGCGCCTTCAGCTCTTCGGTGAGGCGATCGCGCTCGGCCTCCGCGGCGGACGCCCGCTCCTCTGCGGTGGCCAGCTCGGTCGAGAGCCGATCGCGCTCGGCGCCCACCTCCGCCGCGTCGGCGGTCAGCTGGTCGCGGGCCGCGGCCGTCTCGGACAGCTCCGCGAGCAGTCGCTCGCGCTCGGCCGCCGCCTCCTGGGCTGCTGCGGCAGCGTTCGCCGCCGCCTCACCGGCGGCCTCGGCCGCCCTCTGCGCGGCCTCTTCGGCCGCCTTCGTCGCCTTGGCGGTCGCCTCTTCGGTCGCCTTCGCGGCGGCCTCTTCCGCCGCCGCCTTCGCCCTGGCGTCCGCCTCTTCGGCGGCCTTGGCGGCGGCCTCTTCAGCGGCCTTGGCGGCGGCTTCGGCGGCCGCGGCGGCGGTCCGCTCGTCCGCCTCGGCCGCGGCGGCCTCGCCGCTCTTCTCGGCTTCCTTGAGCTTGCTCACCAGCGCGTCGCGCTCGGCCTCCAGCTCCGTCACGCGATCCGCGTTGGCCTTGAGCGCCGCGGCGAGACCGGCGCGCGCACCCTGGTCCTCGCTGTCCTGGTCCTGGAGCTGCTTCAGGTCCCGGGCCAGCTGGTCGCGCTCCGCCTCGAGCGCCTGCATCCCGTGCAGGCCTTCGATCGCCCGGCTGAGCTCGGTGCCCGCCTCGTCCAGCTGCTTCTGCATCACGACGATGCGCGCCTGCAGCGCGGCGTTCATCTCCGCCATCTCGTCGTCGGGCGCGGCGGTCTCGTCCAGCTCGAGCTCGAGCTCCGCTTCCGGCTCGTCGATCTCGAGCTCGGCCACCTCGGCTTCGGCTTCGGCGTCGGCCGAGTCGAGGAGCTCCGCGAGGCGGGTGTCGAGGAAGCCCCGGTTCAGCGGCTTGCGGACATAGGCGTCGGCCGGGCGCGGCGAGTACCAGTGGTCGAGCAGGCCCGGCGTCGCCGGCCCCTCGCTGACGATGATGACGGGCACCCCGTCGAGCGTTCGTTCACGCTTGATCTGGTCGCAGGTGGCCAACGCGGCGGGGGCGCTGGCGCCGAGCACGACGAGCCCACGCCGCTCCTTGAGCATCGCGAAGACCTGGGGCGCTTCGTCGACCAGCACCACCTCCCAGCCGCGCTCCTCGAGGGCCCCCTCGAAGTAGTGGATCGAGTCGAGGTCGTCGTCGACGACGAGTGCGATGCCCGGTTCGCTCACATCTACCCCCGGCGGCCGCGCCGGCTCGCCGGGCGACCGAAGGTCTTCATGGCCGCGAGGCCCCACTTGCTGTTGGGGTCGACCGCGAGCAGCCGCTCCACGTAGCGCCGAGCTTCCTCTTCGGCGCCCCGCTCCTTGGAGACGCGGGCCAGGAACTCGAGCGCCCGGGTGTTGGTCGGGTCGAACGTGAGCGCCAGCTGGAGGTACTCCTCGGCGCTGTCGTCGGCGCCCTCTCCGCCGCCCTTGAGCTTCCAGGTGGTCCAGCCGAGATCGGCGAGGATCGTGCCGTCGGACGGATTCTCGAGCCGCAGCTGCCGCAGCAGCGCGACCGCCTGGGCGAACTCCCCGGCGTCCACCAGTCGCCGCGCTCGGCCGGCCTTGGTGACCTGGCGGGCCGACTCCCCGCGCGCCGGCTTGATCTGATGCCCGGTCGAGCGGGCGCGGGGCGGAGTGGGGGTGCCCGGCACCTCGGCGCCGGGCGAGGAGCGGAAGGTGCGACCGGAGGCGGCCGTCACCAGCGCCTCGAGGGACGGAGCGCGACCCTGGCCGAGGCGACGGTCGTACTCGCGCCGCCGGTCGGGCTCGCTGAGGGTCTTCCAGACGGTCAGCGCGGCCTGCACGAGGGCGTGGGCGTCCCGGGTCGCGTCGGCGGGGAGGGACGGGGTGCGGGACGCGGTCTGCCACAGCTGGACGAGCCGGCGGTAGGAGGACTCGATCTCGTCCACCCGGGCCGTCGGCTTGACGTCCAGGAAGCCGTAGAACGTCCGCCCCATGCGCTGCTTGCGGGCGGCCCGGAGGAGCGACGGCAGGTTGGCCAGGTTCTGGGCCGCCTCGGCGGCGCCCGGCTTGCTGTGCTGGCCCGAGCTCAGCTTGCGGTGCTCCCGGGCCGGGGGCTGGCGCGCGGCCGCCCGGGTTGCGGGCTGCGTTACCCCGACCGCGAGGGCGAGGTCGCCGCGGACGAGCGCGGCGACGTCGTCCGGCAGCGGGCGACCGGGCCGCTCGAGCACGCCGGCGGACTCCAGCACCCACAGCAGGTGGAGCAGCGTCCCCGAGCGGTCCTGCACGCGGCGAAAGATCTCGTCGACCTCGAGCGGCCCCTCGCCCAGGTGTTGCGGCAGCTCGGCGAGGGCGCCGTCGACGCCCAGGTCGGCGAGGACATCGGCGAGCGAGTCGGTGGCGCCGAGCGGACCGGCGTCGGGCGACGAGACGAAGCTCGCCGCCTCCTCCATGTGCACGTGCTGGATGACCGCCAGCCACAGCCCGTGCAGCGGGCGGGCCGAGGGCAACAGCGTCGGGTCGATCGCCGGGCCGACCCGGTCGTGGACCGCGAACGTCCAGGTGCCCTTGGGCCAGGCGAGCGGTTGCGCCGCGCCGCGCTCGAGCTGCGTGAGCTCGTGCTGGTCGAGCTGCTCCTCCTCGAGCAGCCCCAGGGAGATCAGCTCGTCCTGGAGGCGCTCGCCGGGGCGCAGCTTGTCCTGGACCTTCTTGAGCGGCTTGGCCGATACGAGCCCCGCGACGACCAGCGTCTTGGCCAGCGTCTCGGACTCCAGGGAGGAGGCGTAGGAGACCGGCACGCCGCGGGCGAACCGCAGGCGACGCCAGTTTCGGCCCTGGCGAACCTCCAGGATCCCGGTGCGTTTCCCACGCACCAGCGCTACCAGAAGCGCTACGTAAGCCTGCCGGCTGTGCTCCCCGCTCACCCTCGTCCCCTCGACGCCGAACCCCCGAAGTTGGAAGTCTACCCCGCCGGGCGGGGTTCCATCCAGCCGGACCACCCATGCCGCGGGTCTTGGGACTCGACGTTCGATCCGACAGGATGTGCCCATGAACCGCGCCGTAGCTGCCGTCATCGCGATCGTCCTCGTCTCCGTCGGGCTCTGGTGGGGGCTCGACGGGACGCCCCCGGAGCTCGACGTGCTGCCCTCGTGGGGCGAGCAGCCGGTGGCCGGCGAGGTCGAGCTGCGGCTGGTGGCGAGCGACGGCCGGACGGGGCTCGCCGCCGTCACGGTGGAGATCGACGGCGCCCCGGTGCCGGTCGACGGCGAGGTGGCGCGGATCGACGGCGCCGCGCTGGCGGATGGCTCCCACCAGGTGATCGCCCGCGCTCGGGACCGGCGCGGCAACACCGAGGCGCGGGAGCTGGTCCTGCGGACGGACAACCACGCGCCCGACCTCGCCATCGCGCCGATCGCGGCGGCGAGGGGCCGGACCGCGGTCATCTGGGTGCAGACCGACGAGCCCCTGGTCGACGCCTGGGTGACGCTGCTGGGCGGGCGCTTCGCGCTGCGGCCAGTCGGCGAGGGGTGGGCCCGCGCGCTGGTCGGGGTCGCCGCCGGGCTGGAGGAGGCGTCGGCGACCGTCGGGGTCACCGCGGCCGACGCGGCGGGCAACCGGGCGGAGCTCTCCCAGGCGGTCGACATCGAGCAGACGGACTTCCCCCGGGGCGGGATGATCGACCTGACCGCGGCGCAGGTGGCGGCCCGACGGGACTCCGACGCGATCGACGCGGCGAACGAGGCGAGGCGGGAGGCGTACGCGCGGCCCGTGGACGGCGACCTGTGGCGGGGGACGTTCGACCTGCCCTGCGAGGGCATCGTCAGCTCGCCGTTCGGCAAGGTGCGGACCTACAGCGACGGGAAGATCAGCCGCCACCTCGGGACCGACATGGCGGCCCCGAAGGGGACCCCGGTGCGCTCGCCCGCCGCCGGAGTGGTCGTGCTGTCCCAGCCGATGGCGATCTACGGCGAGGTGATCATCGTCAAGCACGGGCCCGAGGTGGCGACGAGCTACAACCACCTCAGCCAGCGCGACGTCGCGGTGGGTGACGCGGTGGCCCGCGGCGACGTGATCGGCCTGGTCGGCTCGACCGGTCAGTCGACGGGACCCCACCTCCACTGGGGGATGACCGTCGGTGGGGTCGCCGTCGCACCCGAGCAGTGGACCGAACAGGCGTTCGACGCCCCTCCCGAGACGGGCGAGTGACCCCAGGGTGCGCCTCCCAAGTCAATCAAAGCTGCGTATAGTTGCGAGCGAACAGATCCCCCGGAGCGTCCCTTGGCCCCTTCCCGTGTCTTCCTGGTCGACGACCACCCGGTCTTCCGCCACGGACTTCGCCAACTGATCGAGCAGGACGGCTCGCTCGAGGTGATCGGCGAGGCGGACAGCCTCCGGCCGGCCCTCGACGCCATCCAGGCGGACCCGCCGGACATCGCGCTGGTCGACATCTCGCTCAAGGGCGTCGGCGGACTGGAGCTGATCAAGGCGCTCAAGGTGCACATGCCCCAGCTGCCGACCCTCGTCCTGTCGATGCACGACGAGGACCTGTACGCCGAGCGCGCGATCCGCGCGGGGGCGTCGGGCTACCTGCAGAAGCACGAAGCAGCCGAGCGCATCGTCCCCTCCATCCGCAAGGCGCTGGCCGGTGAGCTGGTGCTCTCGCCCCGGCTGAGCGACGCGCTCCTGCGACGGGCCCTCCAGGGCAAGTCCGCCGACGTGCCGACGTCACCGCTGGACGTGCTGAGCGATCGCGAGCTCGAGGTCTACGAGCACGTCGGCCACGGCCTCGGTACCCGCGACATCGCGACCACCCTGCACATCAGCGTCAAGACCGTCGAGACCCACAAGGCGAACATCAAGCACAAGCTGGAGCTCAAGGGGGCGACCGACCTCCTCCGCTCCGCCGTCGCCTGGGTGGGTCAGCTGGAGACCTGACCGGCCGCCGGTCGCCCGTCGAGCCGCGACAGCTCCTATCGACCCAGCAGAGCCCCCAGATCCCGCTTCGCCAGCCGCGCGATGGCGGCGAGCCGTTCGCGTCGGAGCAGTGGCCCGGCGCTCACGAGTCGGGTGTCCCCGTACAGGTCGGCGAGCCACGGATCGCCCAGCAGGTTGCGGCCGGTGCGCACGCTGTCGACGTACCCCGGGGGGAGCGCCCGGGCGATGTGGCCGGGGCGGTAGGACTGGGGCTTGCCCTTCAAGCGGGCGAGGAACGGGTCGCCGAGCGCCAGCGGGTCGACGTGGTGCACCGACGGGCCGTCCAGGTAGGGGGTCTGCCCGCCCTCGCTGACCACGACGGTCGGCGGGAGGCCGGTCGCGCCGCGGACCTGGCCGATCGGGTTGGCCGCCTCGCCCTCCTTCAGGGGCCGCCGCCACCCCGAGGTCTCCCAGTAGACCCCCCGCTCGTAGGCGACGCCGCTGTCGTCGATCCAGACGTTCGCGCCGGTGCCCCCCGGTGACCCCTTGGGGTGTGGCGTCGGGCCCGAGGTCAAGGGAGACATCGGCGAGCTCAGGGAGAGGGCCACGGCGGCGGCGGCCAGCGGGGCGGAGACCAGCCACCGCCCGGTCGCGGGGGTCGCGACCAGCGCCGCGACGCACGCGGTCAGCGGCATCGTGAGCAGCCGCCCGGCCATGAAGTCGCCGCCCGCGCGCATCAACCAGGCTGCGTACAGCGCCGCGCCGGCGACCAGCCAGGCGGGCCGCCGCTCACCGTCCCGAACCGCCGCCCAGGCCGCCGCGAGCGCGGCCACGCCCATCGCCGGAAGGAGCACCGGGTCCCACTCCGCCGTCCAGCGCAGCCACGGGCCCAGGAAGGCGCGCACCTCGTGGGCCTCCAGGCCGTGGTTGAGCTTCGCCAGGGCGGTGTTGGGCAGGGGGCTGCCGTAGTAGAGCGTCGCGAACCCCAGCCAGCCGGCCAGGGGGCTCAGCCCCAGGGCGAGGGAGCCCGCCCGATGCCGCGCCCGGAGCGCGAGCCAGGCGAGCGCCGGAGCGCAGATCAGCAGCGCGTCCAGCCGGGTGATCGCCAGCGCCGCGGCCAGCGCTCCGAGGGTGACGCAGCGCCGGGGGCTGGCGTCCTGCCCGGTCCGCAGCCAGGTCACCGCGAAGGCCGCGGTGAGGGCGTGGAGCAGCGGATTCTCCAGCCCCGAGGTCGACCAGTCGACGAAGCTGCGGGAGCCGGCGAGCAAGGCGACGCCCAGCACGACCGCCGCGGCGTTCGTCCGGCCGTCCCCCCGGCACCCCGCGAGCAACCCGACCGTCCCCGCCGTCAGCCCCAGGGAGAGCGCCAGCGTGCCCACCCACAGGTCCACGCCGACGGCCAGCGGGCCGGAGAGCGCGAACACCCACAGCGGGTTGGTGAACGCCTGGACCCGCTCGCCGGCGTTCCAGACCGGCCCGTAGCCGTGCACCAGGTTCCAGGCGCCGCGGAACGAGAAGTAGGCGTCGTCCGCGATCCAGGCGTCCCGGGCGACCAGGCCGACGATCAGCGCCGCCCCGGCCAGGGCGAGGAGGAGCGGAAGGCGCGGGCGTTGGGGGGGCGGCTCCACCGGCTGTTTTATAGTCCAGGGGTGCGGCCCCCGTCACCGAAGCGGCGTTCACACGCGCGGTGGCTCGGCGTCCTCGCCGCTGCCGCGTTCCTGCTTGCCGCCTGCGGGGCCCCGCCGCCGGCGTCGACCGATCGCGTCGGCCCGTCCAACCGCTGCGACCTCGGCACCGGCGCCCCCTGGGCGTGGGGCGGCGATCGACCCGGCGAGCAGGCCGGCGCGGCGCTCGCCGTCGGCGACCTCGACGGCGACGGGGTGGGGGACCTCGTGGTCGGCGCGCCCGGAGACCTCCGCGACGCCGCGCTCGTGCCTCGCGTCCTGATCTTCTTCGGCGGCCGGGACGGCCTCGCGGAGCAGCCGGACGTGGTCCTGGAGGGGCTGCGGGGCAGCGGCTTCGGCCGGGCCCTCGCGATCGCCGACCTCTCCGGCGACGGCCGATCCGAGCTGGTCGTCGGCGCCCCCGGCGCTCAACAGGACGACGGGGAGCTCGTCCTCTACTCCGGGCTGCCGGCCCGACGCGAGCCGGCGAGACGCCTGCCCGCCGGACCCCCGGGGGGGCTCGGAGGCTGGTCCGTCGCCGCGGCCGACCTCGACGGCGACGGCCGGACCGAGCTGATCTCCGGCGCGCCGGCGTCGGACGTGGTCCGCGTGCTCGGGCTGGCCCCCGACCTGGCGGAGGTCGACCACCGGGACCTGGCCCCCGCCGAGGCGTCCGGGGCCCGCCTCGGCCACGCGCTGGCGACCCTCGGTGACGCGACGGGGGACGGCCGGCCGGACGTGATCGTGGGCGCGCCCCAACAGGAGGTCGGCTTCGCGCGCCCCGGCGGCGCCTGGCTGCTGACCGGGGACCGCCTGCGCTTGCTGCACGCGGCCGGGGACGAGCGACCCCTGGCCCGGCTCGGGACGTCGGTCGGCGCGGTCGGAGACGTCGACGGCGACGGGCTGGCGGACGGCGTGGCCGGAGCGCCCCGAACGGGCGGGCACCCGGGCGCGATCCTGCTCCTGACCGGCCTCGCCGGGACGCCGGCGGCCTCCGAGCTGCGGGCCTCGGTCGAGGACCTGCTGGGGATCTCGGTGATCGGCGGGGACTTCGACGGGGACGGCGCGATCGAGCTCGCGGCCGGATGGGGCGACCCGACCTGGACCATCTACCCGGGCGGGGTGGCGGTCTTCGGCTCGGTGCCGGGCGACGGCTCGGCCCTCGCCCAGGGCACCTCGGCCGGGCTCGGGGGCGTCGTCGCGGCGGGGGACGCGGACGGGGATCCCGCGGACGAGCTCTTCGCCGCCGACCCGCTGGCCTCCTGCCGGGCGCTCTCCGGCGGGGCGGTCGTCCGCCTGCGGGTGACCCCGTGACCCTCGGCAAGGCCGCGCCGTGGCTGCTCGGCGGGGTGCTCGCCCTGGCGGCCCTCCAGCTGGCGGTGTTCGCGACGTTCGACCGCCGGCCGCCCAACGATCACGACGCGTGGTTCGCCGTCGACGTCGACCAGGACGCGGAGGAGTTCGGGCGGGCGGGCCTGGGGGGCAAGGCGGCCAGCGTCGCCCGTCGCGCGCTCAGCCGGCCCAACGGGCACCCCCAGGGGGCGCAGGCGTGGCTGGTGGCGGTCGCCGGCACCCTCGGCTACTCGCGGGTCCCGTTCCGTCTCGCGAACCTGCCCTTCCTGTTGCTCATGGTGCTCGGCATGGCCCTCGCCGCCCGACAGCTCGGGACGGTGCGGCTCGCGCTCCTCGCGGCGTTCGTCACCGCGACGCTGCCCATCGTCGTGCACATGAGCCGCAAGTGGTTCATCCACTTCCACGCCGCCGCCCTCGTCCCGCTCGCCCTCGCCTGCGCCCTGGCGATCCTGCGGGACCGGGGGGCGACCCGTCGGATCGTCTGGATCGGCCTGGGGGCCGCGGTCGGGCTGCGCGCCTGGATGCATCCGATCGTGGCGCCGGACGGGGCGGTCACCATCGGCCTCGTCGGAGTGCTGTCGCTCATCGTCGCCCGGCGCAAGGGCGAGGCGCTCGCCCCGGCCCTGACCGGCCTGGGGCTCGCCGCCGGGGCCGCGCTGCTCGTCGCCGCGCCCCAGCTGCTGTGGTCCACCGGGCCGGCGCCGGGGGCCGAGGGGTACGAGGCCCACGCGAGCACGTGGCTGAACACCCGACGGTTCGACGACCAGGGCTGGGCCGGGCTCGCCCGGGACATGGCGTCGATGGTCGGCGACGTCGTCGGCCATCACTGGATGGCCCCGGCGACCTGGGCGCTGTTCGTGCCGGGGCTGCTCGCCGCGCCGTTCGTCGCCCGCTCCACCCGCGGGCTGCAGGTGCTGTTCCTCGCCCTGCTGGCGCTCCCCCAGGTCGCCGCCGCGGGCTTCCTGCACGGCACCGGCGCGTTCGTCGCGGACTGGATGCACGTGCACCTGGAGCTGGCCCTCATCGCGCTGGTGTCGCTGGACGCGGCGCTGCCGGAGCGCCCCCGCCGGGTGTGGGCCGGCGCGCTGGTCGCGGCGGGATCGTTCGTGCTGCTCGCCCCGCTGTTCGCCTCCTGGTCCGGGCCCGACCCGATCGCTCAGCCCGACGCCTACGACGGGTGGCTCGAGCCATTCACCCGCTCCGACCACGGCTGGACGTGGGAGACCCACCACCTGCTGGTGCGCGAGCCGCAGCTCGGTGAGGTGCTCGCCCGGGAGGTGAGCGACCGGCGCGCGCTCCGCCCGGGCGACGACCGGCAGCCGCTGGTCGTCGGGGTGGGGGACCTGACCTGGACGGCGCCGCTGGGCTGCGGGTCGGGCGAGGGGGCGTGGGCCGTGGGGCCGCGGCACGAGGCGCGGGTGCCGACCTTCGACCTGCGGGCCGCCCGGTTCGAGGTGCAGGTGGCGGAGCTGTCCGGCCCGATCGACGTCGGGGTGGTGCGGCTGTGGTTCGAGGACGTCGCGCCCGAGGGGGCCTGCGAGCTGGACGCGGAGGCCCGGCGGCGGGTGGTCGGCGAGGCGTCGATGCAAGCCCAGGGCCTGCTCCCGGGGGCGACGCTTGTGCGGGTCGACGACTTCGCGGCTCGGGCGCTCGACGCCACCGAGCCCCAGGTGAACCCCACCCCGGGCTACGCCCACGTCGTCTTCGTCGGCCTCTGGGGTACCCCGGAGTAACAGTCAGGTAAGGGTACGAGCGGCGTTCGGTCCTCAGGATGGGGACATGCGAAACATCACCTCCCTTCTCCTCTCGAGCGCCTTCGTCCCGTTCCTGTTCGGCTTCGGCAGCTGCGGCGGAGTGCTCACCTCCGAGACCCCGACCCCCGACATGAACGGCACCTGGGCCGTCGAGTACGGCGACTCTCTCGAGGTCGAGATCACGATCGGCGGCGCCTTGTACACGTCCGAGCTCGGCCTGCAGGGCGGCACCATCGACATCGAGCACGACGGTCAGCCGCTGAGCTTCGACCTGAACTGCGAGGACGAGGACATCATCTGCCCCAGCGAGGTCTGGCCCGCGGAGGTCGACCTGGAGCAGCGCGAGCCGCAGTACCCCCACCGCGTCTGGATGAGCGTGCCCCGCCAGGAGTGCGACGCCGAGCTCGTGCCCGCCGACCCGGCCGAGTGCGGCGAGGACACCAACAACCCCGACTGCGCCGACGTCTGCGAAGGCGAGATGGTCACCGTCCAGGACGAGGCGTTCGGCCTGATCAACGAAGAGGGGACCGAGATGGCGGTGCTGCTCGGCGCCAGCGGCGCGACCAACGGCGTCAACTGCGCGCTGCTCGGCGTCTCCATCGCCGCCGCCGACATCGTCGCCACCGGCTCCGAGGAGACGGCGGACTGGACCGGAACGGACCTGACGCCCGGCGAGGTCGTGGTCGGCTACGCCGGCGGCTGCCTCTGGGCCGACGACGTCGACGGCGACTCGGAGCTGGAGGCGGTCGTGCTCGAGGCGAGCATCGTCTTCTCCACCGACTTCGAGGCGACGCGGGTGCCGTCCAACCCCTGGGCGCGGTAGGCGCTCAGCCGCGACCGGTCCGCGCCACCGCCGGACCCAGCCAGATCAGCGCCGCGGCGAGGGCCGCGGCGCTGACTGCGATCATGGCCAGGAAGGTGCGCCCGGTGCCCAGCGGCTCCACCAGCGCGGCCGCCAGCGCCAGCGCCAGCAGGGTGCCGACGCCGTGCCCGGCCGCCACGAACAGGCCCTGGGCCGACGTGCGCTGCTCCTCGGGGGTGGAGCGGGCCACCAGGGCGACGCCTCCGACCCACCAGGCGCCGAAGCTCAGCCCGTGCAGCGCCTGGGTAGCGACCAGCGGCCAGGCCGCGGTCAGCTCCGCCGTCAGCCACCACCGGGGGATCGTCGCCGTCACGGCGAGCAGGATCAGGCGCATCGGCCCGAACCGCGCGAGCAGCCAGTGGCCCGTCACCAGGATGCCGACCTCCACCCCGACGCCGACCGCGATGGAGGCCCCCGCGACCCAGCCGGGCAGCTGCAGGGTCTCGGTCGTGTGGAGCGGGTAGTACAGGTCGTAGTAGGAGACCGTCGCCCGGTGCAGGACGGCGACGACGCAGAGCGGCAACAGCACCGGCCCCCGCAGCAGCTCCAGCAGCGACGTCCTGCCGCGGGCCGCGACCGCCCGCCCCCGCTCCGAGAAGCTCCACGAGAGCGCCGCGAGCAGCCCCACCGCGGCGGCGCCGATGACGAGGGGCGCGGCCGGCCAGGAGTCGACGAGCAGCCCGACGCCGAACGCCGCGATGATGAAGCCGATCGACCCCCAGGCCCGGATCCCGCCGTAGCCCCGCCGGTCGAAGCCGAGCTGGCCCACCGTGTACATGTCGAGCACCGGGGGGACCGGGGCGCGGAACAGGGCCACCGCGACCGTCGCGAGGCCCAGGGCGACCACGCCGACGGCGCCCACCAACAGGAGCGACGCGACCAGGGCGATCGCGGTGGTCGCCCTCAGGACCCGCACCTCGCGGCCGGTCCGGTCGGCCAGCCAGCCGCCGAGGGGGCCGGCGATCAGCACCCCGATCGGGAACGCCGCGAGGATCACCGCCTGGGACCGCGCCGGCACGTCGTTGCGCTCGAGCACCACCGCCATCCACGGCGTGAGCCCGCCGATCGCCGCCATCAGCAGGAAGTAGGCCCCGCACAGGCGGGTGCGCAGCGTCATGGATCAGGCTTCGTCGAAGCGCTGCACGGCGCGGCGGAGCAGCCGCTGCGCGACCTGGACGAGCCGCGGGCTGCGGTCGCCCGAGACCTCCAGCCGGGTCTCCGCCATGTCGCGGAGGGTCGCGGCGTCGTCCGCCTCCCCGGCGGCCCGGGCGGCCGCCGCGCGGGCGAGGTCCAGGTGTCCACCCGCGACCGTCACCGCGCCGTGGCCGACCTGGTCGTGATGCTCGCCGATGAGCCGCAGCGCCTCGTCGAGCAGCCGCTCCGCGCCCGGGAGATCCCCCGCGTCGGCGGCCAGCGCGGCCTGCAGCGTCATCAGGCGGCGCCGCTGGCGGTCTCGCCGCTCCTCGCCGAAGTCGTGGGCCGCGAGGTCGTAGCAGGCCCGGGCGTCGGCGAGTCGGCCCAGCTCGTGGAGGATGGCGCCCATCCACATGCGGTTGTCGGCCCGGTGCTTGAGCTCGCCGCTGAACGCCAGCCGCCAGCCCTCCTGCAGGAACTCCATCGCCCGGTCCAGGCGCCCCCTCAGCTGTTCGAGCAGCGCGAGGTTGTTGAGCAGCATCTGCTGCTGCTGGATGTGGCCCGTCTCCCGCGCGATGGCGAGGGCCCGGCGGAGATCGCCGGCGGCGTCGTCGTGTCGACCGAGCTCCACCTGCAGGGTGCCGAGGTTGCCGAGCAGCAGCGCCTCGCTGGGCCGCATGCGCAGCTGCTCGTACCGGGCGAGGGCCGCCCGGAAGCAGACCTCGGCCCGCTCGCTGTGCCCCTCTTCGGCCAGCAGCACCCCCAGGTTGGCCTGGGCGGCCCCCGCGTAGGTCGCCCACCCGGCCGCCTCCAGCGCGTCGATCGCCTCCCGGAAGGCCGCCTCCGCGGCCGGCAGGTCGACGGGCTCGGTCCAGGCGAACAGCTCCGCCCGGGCGAACAGCGCGGCGCCGACGTCGGCCGGGGAGCCGAGGGCGTCGAAGCGCTCCAGCAGGTCGTCCACCACCGCCGCCGCCTCGGCCATCTCCCCGACCTGGGCGAGCACGAAGAACAGGGCGCGGCGGGTGCGGGCGGCGAGCAGCGGGTCGCCGGTCTCGTCGGCGGCGACGACGGCCGCCCGGGTGAAGCCGAGCGCCTCGGCCGCCCGGCCGGTGGTCCGGGACGCGTAGCCGAGCGACGTCAGGGCCCGGGCTCGGAGGTCGGCCGCGACGGCCGGGCGGGTGGCGCCGGCCCGCTGCACGAACGCCTGCTCCTGGTGTGGGGTGCCGTAGATGCGGCACCACGCCGCCAGCGCGACGGCGGCCGCAGACGCCCGGTCCGGGTCCGACTCCGCGAACCGCTCGAGGATCGCCTCCAGGTTGCCCCGGTGGCGACGCAGGCGGCTGCGCACGTCGGCCTGCTCGGTCTCGGGGTTGCCGGGGGTGATGCCCCGCAGCCCCTCGAGCACCGCGTCGCCCCAGGAGCGGGCGGCTGCGTCGGCGTCGGTCACCTCCGGCAGGCGCGCGGTCGCGAACTGGCGCACGCTCTCGTACATCCCGAAGAGCTCTTCGCCGACGTCCGGGTCCGGCAGGTTGCGGAGCAGGGACTTGTCGCGCAGGGCGGCGAGCACGTCGAGCTCCCACGGCGCCTCGGGCCAGCGGGCGAGGTCGAGCAGCCGCTCCGCCTCCTCCAGCGTGAAGCCGCCCCGGAACAGCGCGCACTGGGCCAGCGCGGACTGCTCCCACGGCTCCAGCAGGTCCCAGGACCAGGCGATGGCGCCCTCGAGGGTCGCCTGGCGGGCCGACGCGCCGCGCTTCCCGCGACGCAGCAGCTTGAAGCGCTGGGCGAGGCGCTGCAGCAGCCGGTCGGGGGAGAGCACCGCGGCCCGAGCGGCCGCGAGCTCGATCGCGAGCGGGATGCGGTCGAGGCGTCGCACGATCTCGAGCACCGCGGGGCCGTGATCGCCGATCGTGAAGCCGGGCCGCGCGCTGGTCGCCCGGGAGACGAACAGCTCGGTCGCCTCGTCGTCGGACAGCGGGTCCAGCTCGAACGCCTGCTCCGCCTCCAGGCGGAGCCGCTCCCGCGAGGTGACCAGGATCTGCAGCAGCGGCGCGTCGTCCAGCCACCGCTGGAGCAGCGGGGCGTGGCGCACGACCTGCTCGAAGTTGTCGAGGATGAGCAGCAGCCGCCCCCGGCTCGCCAACGCGTTGCCCAGCTGCGGGGCCGACAGCTCGAGGCGGTCGGGGTCGCGGATCGGCACCCCGAGCGTGGCGGCGATGGCGCCGATGACGGGGCCGGCGTCGTCGCAGGGGCTCAGGTCGGCGAACCAGACCCCCCCGGGTCGGAGCGCCTCCACCAGCTGCAGGCCGAGGCGCCGCGCGAGCCGCGTCTTGCCGGTGCCGCCGGGCCCCAGGAGGCTGACGAGCCGCGCCCCCCCGCGGACGGCGTCGCCGATCGCCTCCAGCTCCCGGGCCCGGCCCACGAAGCTGGTGGGGTCGACGGTCAGGTTGGTCGGCAGGGTGCCGCCGCCGACGGTCGACGACAGCGTCAGGGAGCCGAGCTCGAAGGCGGCGGTGACCTTCCCGTCACCCCCGGCCAGGAGGTCCTGGACGAACCCCGCGAGGGGCGGCGCGGGGGGCACGCCGTAGCGCAGCGCGCGCAGGGCCGCGGCGAGCTCCTCGGCCGAGTCGAACCGCTCCGACGGGTCCCTTCGGAGGCACCGGGCGGTGACCGCGCCGAGCCCCGGGACGAGCGCGTCCAGGGGGGCGAGCAGCGCGGGGTCGGAGACCCGCTCGTCGATGCCGATCAGCTGCATCATCAGCTCGATGAGCGACTGGCCCCCCAGGAGGCGCTCGCCGAGGGTCAGCTCGTACAGCAGCGCGCCCAGGGCGAAGAGGTCCGACCGGTGGTCGACCTCCAGCGCCTCCGCCTGCTCGGGGGACATGTAGGCGGGGGTGCCCTTGGCGATGCCCTCGGCGGTGCGGTCGTCGTCCAGGCGGGCGAGCCGGGCGATGCCGAAGTCCATCACCTTGACCTCGCCGTTGCGGCCCAGGAGGACGTTGCTGGGCTTGAGGTCGCGGTGGACGAGGCCGACCCGCTCGCCGTCGATCTCCAGGTCGTGGGCCCGGGCGAGGCCCGACGCGATCGCCACGGCGAGCTCCAGGACGAGCGCCGGGGGCAGGGCGCCGCAGCGGTCCAGGGCGACGTCCAGCCCCAGCCCGTCGACCAGCTCCATGGCGATCCAGGGCTGGCCATCGGTGACGCCGTGGTCGTAGACGTCGACGATGTTGGGGTGGCGCAGCAGCCCCCCGATCCGGGCCTCCCGCCCGAGCTCGGACGCGAGCTTCGCGCTCCGGGAGGCGACCGCCTCGCGGATGACCTTGAGGGCCGCGCGCTTGCGGAAGCCCGACGGCCCCGCCAGCTCGGCGTCGAACACGCGGCCCATGCCGCCCTCGCCGAGCACGCGGCGCAGCGTGTACCGCCCGAACTCGACGGGCAGCTCGTCAGCGGTGATTCGGTCGACGGAGGGGCCGGTCACAGGACCGGGGAGTCTAACCCTCCGAGCGCTCCGTGAGCCGGTCGAAGAGGGCGCCGCCGAAGACGGTCAGCCCGGGGCCGACGAGGAGGGCGATCTGCTGGGCCGGGAGCAGCTCCCGCAGGTAGCTGTCCGCGAACCCCATGCCGAGGACCATGACCGCGAGCAGGGCGAAGTAGGCGGCCCCCATGCCGACCCGCTTGAGGGCCGAGATGTCGTAGTAGCCCTCGACCGGCCGCTTCCACGAGCTGTACAGGGTCAGCGTGCCGAGCAGCAGGATGAGGATCAGGATCGGGTGCCAGGTCAGCAGGACCAGGCCGATGCCGATGGCGTACCCGACGACCCAGAACCAGCGGCTGATCGCGCCGGCGATGCGGCCGCCGTCCAGCGGGCTGATCGGGATCATGTTGAACAGGTTGAGCAGGAAGCCGACCGACGCGAGCGCGAACCAGAGGGCGCTGCCGGTGGCCAGCGCGACCCCGAGGCAGGCGATGGCGGCGACCGTGCCGAGGAGCGGGCCGCCGATGCCGACGTAGGCCTCCACCCAGGCGTCGCGGGGGCGCCCCTTCATCGCGATGAAGGCGCCCATGAACGGCACGAAGACCGGCGCCCCGGCCGGGATGCCCTGGCGCTTCAGCGCGACCGCGTGCCCCATCTCGTGCACGAAGATGAGCAACACGAAGCCGACGGCGTAGGGCCAGCCGAAGAACATGGCGTAGGCGCCGACGGTGACGAGCATCGACAGCAACGTGCCGAACTTGAGGAACTTGAGGCCGGCGAGCAGCCACTTCGCCTTGCCGAGCAGCGCGATGGCGATGGCGCCAAGCGTGCCCCAGCGGCCGATCGAGGATCGGCGCTTGCGGGGGCGGACCTCTTGCTGGGGGTTGGCGTACTGGCGGTCACGAAGGGGCTTCAACGGGCCCCAGTCCTGCGTCTGGTTCACCCACCTACCCTGGGTCCGATTCGGCGGTTGGCAAGCGGCGGCCGGTCAGCGGGTGATAGGGCGGCTGGCCATCGGCCGGTAGAAGCGGAACTCGACGCGGCGGTTGGCCGACCGGCCGGACTCGCTGTAGTTGGAGTAGGCGGGGGCCGTCTCGCCCATGCCCCGGGTGCCCAGGTCGGTGCTCGGCACGCCCGCGAGGCGGAGCGCCTGGTAGACCGACTCGGCCCGGCGCTCGGACAGGTCCTGGTTGTACCAGTAGGACCCCGTGGAGTCGGTGTGGCCGACGATCTCGAGCACCGTACCCGGCTCCACCTCCGCCATGTGCTGGGCCAGGGTGGCCAGCGTGTCCAGGGCCTCGGGGCGGAGGGCGGCGCTGTCGAAGTCGAACCAGACGCGGAAGCTGAGCGAGGACCAGGCGACGTCCGCGCCGGTCGAGATCGTGGCGGAGCGGCGGGTCGCGGTGCTGTCCGAGGGGGCGTACTGGCCGACGCCCGTCGACGCGCGGGCCGGCTCCTTGTAGGTGCGCTGGCGCTCGCCCTCGCGGTTCCGGCGGTCGGCGCGGCCGCCGTAGACGGGGCCGCTGGAGGCCTCGCCGCCGCCGCCGTAGCCGCTGCCCCGGGAGCCGAGGTCGCCGGCCGGGTCGAACCCGTACTCGTCGCCACCGGCGGCCTGGTCGAGGTCGTCCAGCGAAAAGCGGACCTGCTCGCCGAGGCAGGCGTCGGCCCGCTCGGTCGCCTCCGCGGCGCCGGGTCGGCCCGTCAGGGTGCGGCCGAGCTGCGCGGCGTCGGCGCACGCGCCCCGGTCGACGAGCTCGTCGACGACCTTGGCGGCGCCCGCTTCGCCGTACGCGGCGTCCAGCTCACGCATCGTGTTGGACTCCAGCCCGGCGCCCACCTGGACCTCGTCCGCGGCCTCCTCGAGGAGGTCGTCGGCCAGGGCGGGGGCGGCGAGCAGGGAGAGGGCGAGGGCGAAGACGGCGGAACGGACCATGACAACCTCCGGTGGCTGCTCGGACACCGGTGAGGTGGCCGGGTTCCCGTAGACTTCCGCGTTCTGATGGCTCGCCGTCCTCCGCCCAAGGTCACCGCCCGCTGGATGCGCAGCAGCGCCACCTGGTACCTCGAGCGCTGGCCGGCCACGTCGGGGAGGCTGCGGCGGGTGATGATGCGGAAGATCGACCGCTCGCTCGCCCACCACGGAGGCGACCGGGACGAGGCGGCCGAGCTGCTCGACGCGCTGATCGAGCAGCTGACCGAGGGGGGCTGGCTGAACGACGAGCGGTTCGTGAAGGCCCGGGTCGAAGAGCTGCGCCGCCGAGGCGGCTCGCGGCGCGCGATCCGGGCGAAGCTGGCCCAGCAGAGCGCGCCCCGGGAGCTGGTCGACGACGCCCTCGCCGAGCTGCAGGAGGGCTCGGAGCGGACCGCCGCGGTGGCGTACGCGCGTCGCCGTCGGCTGGGGCCGTTTCGGCTGGACCCGGAGCAGCGGGCCGAGCGCCGCGACAAGGACCTCGCGGCCATGGCGCGGGCCGGGTTCAGCTGGTCGGAGGCCTCGACGGTGATCGACTCGGAGGACGTCGAGTCCTTGGAGTAGACTGCGCCGGTTCGGGACCACCCGGACCGGGAGGCGATGTGGCCGGCGATATCGGACGGAACGATCCCTGCCCCTGCGGCAGCGGCAAGAAGTACAAGCAATGTCACATCGGCAAGCCGCTGACGGAAGACGGCGAGCCGGCGAAGAAGGACTATCGGCTGGTGATGGCGCTGGCCGTCGTGGCCGTGATCGTCGCGGTCGCGGTGATGGTCCTCAAGGACGTCGGCGCCGGGGTCATCGTGCTGATCGTCGAGGCGATGGGCATCGGCGGCTACGTCGTGCTCGCCGACCACCCGGAGCGCGACCCCAACGCCAAGGACCCGGGCTCGATCAACTTCGGGCGCTGATCCCTACAGCAGCGGCTCGGCGGGGGTGTCGTCCGCTTCGGCGACGACCAGGGTGCCGCAGCCGTCGGTGGTGAAGACCTCCTCCAGCAGGGCGCCGTTGCGACGCCCGTCGATGACGTGCACCCGCGGCACGCCGTCGTTCAGCGCCCGCGCGATCGCCGCCACCTTGGGGCGCATGCCGCCGGACAGCGCGCCCGACGCCTCGAGCTTCGCCAGCTCCGGCAGGTCGGTCCAGTGCAGCAGGGAGTCGGCGTCCGAAGGGTCCCGCAGGATGCCCGGCGCCCGCGTCAGGAGGACCAGCTTGGCGGCCCCCAGCTCGACGGCCAGCTCGGCCGCGATCGTGTCGGCGTTGACATTGAGCACCCGTCCATCGCCGTCGGCCCCCAGGGGGCTGACCACCGGGATGCTGCCCGTCTCAAGGACCGCGCGGATCAGCGTCGCGTCGACGCCGGTCACGTCGCCCACCTCGCCGTAGTCGACGCTCACCCGCTCGCCGCTGTCGTCCGTCACCAGCGCCTCGGGCCGACGCTCCGCCTGCACGACCCGGCCGTCGACACCCGACAGGCCGACCGCCTGCTCGCCCTGGCGGATCAGCGCCGAGACGAGGTCCAGGCTCAGCTGGCCGCGGAAGACCATCTTCGCCGCCTCGAGCACCTCGGGGGAGGTGACCCGTCGGCCGGCGACCCGCTCGACCTCGAGCCCCAGCCGGCCCGTCATCTCGTCCAGCTGCGGCCCGCCGCCGTGCACCACCACCACCGCGATGCGCAGCCGGTGCAGCACCGCGACGTCTCGCGCCACGCGCTCGCGCACCGGCTCGTCGCGCAGCAGGTCGCCGCCCAGCTTGATGACGAACACCTGGTCGGCGTAGGCGCGCAGGTAGGGCACCGCCGACAGCAGCGGGATGGCGCGGGGATCGGTCATTCGCTCAGCTCCGCTTCCAGGGCGTCGAAGAACGCCTCCATCATCGGCTTCGGCATCACCGCCGGCGGGCAGAGCCGCAGGCAGTCGGGGTCGTTGGAGGTGCCGACGAGGAAGCCGCGGTCGATCAGCCGGTTGGCGACCGGCTTCGCGGGCCGGTCGAGCACCAGGCCGAGCAGGCAGCCCGCCCCGCGGATCGCCAGCACACCCGGGATTCGAGGGGCCCGGCGCCGCGCGATGTCGGCGAGCGACGCCCCGCGGTCCAGCAGGTTCTCGTCCCGGATGATGTCCAGCACGGCGAGGATCACCGCCGCCGCGAGGGGGCCGCCCCCGAACGTGGTGCCGTGCTCGCCGGGCGCGGTCGTGCCGGCCATCGCCTCGGTGCAGAGCATCGCCGCGACGGGGAAGCCGGCCCCCAGGGACTTGCCGATGGTGACGACGTCGGGCTGGCAGGTCGGCTCGTGGTGCCAGGCCATCGCCCGGCCGGTGCGCCCGACCCCGGTCTGGACCTCGTCGAGGACCAGCTTGCTGCCGACCACGTCGCAGATGTGGCGGGCCGCCGTGAGGTAGCCGGGGGGCGCGTCGATGACCCCGGCGATGCCCTGGATCGGCTCGACGAGGACCGCGGCGACGTCCCGGTCGACCGCCGTGCGGAGCGCCTCGACGTCGCCGAACGGCACGAACCGGACCTCGCCGTGCACCGGCGCGTGGTCCGAGCGGTAGTGGCCCGAGTGGGTCACCCCGAGGCAGGCCATGGTGCGGCCGTGGAAGCCGTTCTCCATGGCGACGATGACGTCGCGGCCGGTCGCCTTGCGGACGATCTTCAGCGCCGCCTCGTTGGCCTCCGCCCCGGAGTTGACGAGGAACGCGCGGTCCATCCGGGTGAAGGAGCAGAGCGCCTCGATCGCCCGGTCGCGGACGGGGGTCGGGGCCAGCGCGGACACGAACGAGAGCGTCAGGGCCTGGTCGTGGAGCGCCTCCACCCAGCGGGGGTGAGCCTGGCCGAGCAGCGCGACGGCGTGGCCGCCGTACAGGTCGGCGAACTCCCGTCCGTCGGCGTCGTACAGCGTGGCGCCTTCGCCCCGCACGATGTTGACCGGCAGCAGCGCGGCTTGGGAGAGGGTCGTCAGGGCAGGCACGGCGTCGCTCCGAGTCCGGTGTCGACAGCCATGCCGACCGACAGGTTGAACCCCTGCACGGCGTGGGCGGCGGCGCCCTTGCCGAGGTTGTCGATCGCGCTCAATACCACGGCGAGGTCGCCGTCGCGATGGACCGACAAGTCGCACAGCCCGGTGCCCCGGACGTGCCGCACGTGGGGGGAGGTCCGGCGCACGCGGATGGAGCGGCGCTCGGCGTAGGCGTCGGCCACCACGTCGAACGGGTCGATGTCGGGGTGGGGGAGCCGGACGAAGCAGGTCGCGAGGATGCCCCGGTCCAGGGGCGCCGACAGCGGCACGAACTTGAGCCCCTCGAACGGTCCGAGGCCGCGCAGGAACGCCTCCACCTCCGGCGTGTGCTGGTGGCTGAGGACCTTGTAGGCCTTCAGGTCGACCATCCGCTCGGGGTGGTGGGTCGTCGCCTTGGGGGTCGCCCCGCTGCCCGTCGAGCCGGTAGCGGCGACGCAGGGGACCGGGCCGGTGATGGCGCCGCTGGCGACGAACGGCGCGAGGGCGACCGAGATGGCGGTGGCGAAGCAGCCGGGCACGGCGACGCGGTTGCTGCCGTACAGGGCGTCGGCGTGCCACTCGGCCTGGCCGTAGACCCAGCCGTCGGCGTGCCGGTGGTCGGCCGACAGGTCGACGATCGACCGGGCCCCGGCGGCGTCCAGGGCGGCGGCCAGGTCCGTGGCGGCGCCGTGGGGCACGGCCAGGAACACGACGTCGTAGGTGGCGAGCTTCGACGGGTCGACCGGGTCGAAGACCAGATCGGTGAAGCCCTCCAGGCCGGGGTGCACCGACGCCAGCGGCTGGCCGGCGCGGCTGGTCGACGCGACGCAAGCGAGCTGCACCATCGGGTGCTTCAGCAGGAAGCGCACGAGCTCGGCGCCGGCGTACCCGGTGGCCCCCACGACCGCGGCGCGCCACAGCTGGGCGGGGGAGATCACGACGCCGCCCCCGCGGCCACGTCGGGCGCGGCGCCCCCGGCGGTGATCGGCGTGTCGAGCGCGTCCAGCACGACGCCCGCGAAGCGCTCCTCCTCGCCCCGGGCGTTGATCGCCGCGACGCCGCACATCTGCTCGATCTTGTCGGTGCCGCTGGCGTTGTCGGTCGCCGGCCCGGTGACCACGGCGGGCCTCCAGCCGGACTGGTCGAGCAGCTCGACCCCGCCCCAGGCGGCGACCGGGTCGGTGGCCGCGAGCACCAGCGAACCCTGCAGGCCCCGGAGCACCGGGTCGTCGAGGATCTCGCCCACGCCGTAGCTGCCCAGGATGCCGTCGCCGAGCTCGACGACCACGAGGTCGGGGGCCAGGGTGCGGACCAGGTGGCCGATGCAGCCCTTGGCGATGCGCTGGGTCGGCTGACCGGCGGTCGACACGATGCCGGCGTCCACGAACGTGACCGCGGCGACGGCGCCGTGGTCCCGCATCTCCAGGCTGTCCCGCCGCAGCGCGACCCCCGTCACCTTCGTCGCCGCCACGCGCATCCCCCGGGCCGTCGCGGCGCGCACCAGGTGACAGGCGGCGGCGGTCTTGCCGGCGTGCATGCAGGTCCCGGCGATCAGCACGATGGGGGGCAGGTCGGCCGGCAGGGAGTCGGCCAGGGCGATGGGGCCGGGGGCGATGCGGGCGGGCACGCCGACCCGGCGCCCGAGCTGGGGGAAGTGCTGGACCGCGCCGAGGACCTCGACGCGGCAGGGCGGGCCGATGTCCGGGTTGACCGACGTGCACTCGCCGATGACGCCGCCCAGGTTGAGCAGGTGCAGCACGTCGCCGACCTCGACCGCCTCGGGCACCCGGCCGGCGTAGCCGCGGAGGGCCTCGCGCGCGCCGAGCACGCCCGCGACCACGTCCCCCTTGTGGACGCGCATCATGCGGCCGTGCACGTCCTCGACCGTGTTGTAGGTCGACTTGTCGTCGAGCACGCGGGCCGCCACGACGACCCCCGACTCCGGCGGCACCGGGCCGCTCACGACGACCTCGTGGTGCAGGTCGGCGTTGCGGGTGCTCGACGCGATCTTGTCCAGGCGGATGCGCATGACTTCGAGTCCTCAGGCGATGCTGCGGCCGACCAGCGTCTCGAGCGCGGTCAGGGAGGCGTCGGCGGAGCAGGCGACGAACACGGTGTCGTCCCCGGCGAGCGTGCCGATGACGCCCGGGAGGCCCGCCGCGTCGATCGCGTTGGCCAACATCGGGGCGCCCGAGGGCACCGTGTGGAGCACGACGAGGGGGCCCCCGCAGAGCCGCGCCTCGTGGACGGGCAGGCCCTGGGGCACGCCCGCGGCGACGGGGAGCACGTAGTGTCCGTCGGCCTTGGTGGCGCCCAGGTTCCTGAGCTCCCGGGAGACGGACGGCTGGGTGACGTCGAAGCCGCCCGCCCTCAGCGCCTGCACGAGGGCGCCCTGGGTGGACCAGTCGCCGTCTTCGATCAGCCGTCGTAGGGCGAGTCGCCACGTCATATTATGCGGATAATATGCACGAGCGATGCGCTGTCAACCCCGGGCGACTCCGGGGGCCGGCGGGCTCACGGGCCGGGGCCGTTCAAGGGGCGCACTCCGTCTTCAGCTCCTGGACCTGCGCCTCCAGGGCGTCGATCCGGGCCTGCTGCTCCTGCACCGTGGCCATGAGCAGCCCGGCCAGGCCGTACAGGTCGACGTGCTCGCCGTCGACGGCCGTCGAGTCGGGGTGGTCCTCGATGATGAAGCCGACGCGGTCGCCCTGCGGCTGGTCCGGCAGCGTGTACTGCCAGCGAGCCAGCTTCATCTGCAGCAGCTCGCCGGCCAGCTGCTTGCGCTCGGCGGCGGTGATGTAGGTGACGTCGTCCTTGTACTTGCGGGAGGAGATGGGGCAGCCGGCCGCCTGGGGATCGACCGTGCCGCACAGGAACTGGGCGTTGCAGCCGTTCTGGGGGTCGCACAACAGCCCGTCGGGGGAGCACGGATCGCCCAGCGCCTCGTCGGTGCACAGCGGGTTGCCGCTCGGGGTCCAGCCGGAGCAGACCGGGTCGCCGCAGGTCTGCCACCAGATCGGGCCTTCGTAGGCAGAGTCGTCGTCGTCGCCGGCGGAGTCGTCGTCGTCGTCGCTGGCGGAGTC
>CAYQEG010000097.1:0-29002 GCA_964416435.1 uncultured Rickettsiales bacterium | reverse complement strand
GACCGAAGAAGGAGCGGGATGAATCCCGTGACTGATGAGGGACGCAGCCAGCGGACTCGCGGACCAGCGGGGCGACCCGAGCGTATGCGGTTCACGTCTCTAGGCTCCGATCCGCCTCCGCGGCACGACCACCCGCAAGCTCATCGACTCCGGCGCCACCTCTCGCGCCGCGCCGGCGGACAGCCGCGCCCCCGGCCTCAGCCGCACCTGCACCACGGAGTCCCCCGGAAGCCGCTGCAGCTCGCCGGCCAGCCACGTCGCGATCCGCGGCTCGTGGAGGCCGGGAGGCTCCAACAGGGTCATGGGCCGGGCAGGGAGGTCGACGAACCGCACGTCGGCCAGCCGACCTCCCTCCGGGCCGGGCTCCACGTGCAGAATCGCGTAGCCCTTCTCCTCCTCGCGCTCGACGATCGAGGTGCGCTCGATCGAGCCGGCGTACACCACCGGGGCCTCGAACGGCCGTCCCGACGGGGACTCCGTGAGCAGCTGCCGGCGGTGGATGTGGCCCGACAGCAGCGCCGCGTACCGGCCCGGCACCGCGCCGCCGGGCAGCACGTCCCGCCGCCCGGCCCGGAACATGAAGTCGTCGATGCCGACCACGGCCCCCTCCACCGCCAGGTGGCCGAGCAGCAGCCGCACGTCCGCGGACGGGTCGGGGGGCTCCACCTCCATCAGGGTTCGCCGCAGCGCGACCCCGTCGGCGCACCGGTGGAACGGCATGCCGAGCACCTCGACGCGGGCCCCCGCGACGTTGCGTCGCCACCGCTGGGGCCGGTGGAAGATGTGCAGGTCGGGCGCCGTGAGGAGCAGCGGGAAGGGCAGCCGCGAGCGCTCGTGGTTGCCCGGCACGACGAGCACGGGCAGGCCGGTGCGGGCGACCCGAACCAGGGGGTCGTAGGCCAACCGGGCGACCTCGACCCGCGGCTTCGGCCGATCGAAGACGTCGCCGCTGTGGATGACGAGGTCGACCTCACCCCGCAGCGCGGGCTCGAGCGCGATCTCCAGGTTGCGCACGAAGTCGGGGCCCCGAGGCCGCCGCTGAACGCGGGGCCGGAGGGGGAGGTCGAAGCCGATGTGGGTGTCGCCGAGCAGCAGGATGCGGAGCATCCATCGATGCTACTGATCGTTTGTTCAGATCACCAGCGCGAAAACGACGGCGGTCAATCCAGGCCGCACCCCCGGATCGCGCTGTCCGCGCTGCTCCGGATCCCCTGGGAGAACCCGAGGGCGTCGCCGATCCACAGCCCCGTGTCGAAGCCGTAGATCGTGCGGAGCCCGTAGGACCAGGACACCTTGACCCCCTCGTCCAACGCGATCCAGACGTCGCAGCCGATGGGCGTGACCTCCGAGCTGGTGTCGATCCAGCCCGACTTGTTGGTGTCGTACTGGGCCAGCAGGATCCCCTTGACCGCGTTGTCCCAGGGGCTGCCTCCGCCCTTCTCGGGGCGGGCGCGGATCGCCGCTGCGACCCCGCTGGGGGGCGGCGCCTGGGCCGCTCCGCCGACCGCCCCGCCGACCACGCCGCCGCCGGGGGCGGGCCAGGTGGACGGGTCCCCGCCGACGCAGCGCATCAGGGCGTGGTCCCCGGCGCCGCGCGCCGACTCGTCGATCCCGATCGCCGAGCCGACCCACGACAGGTCCTGCTCGAACCCGTAGATGACCCGCAGGCCGTAGTCCCAGCTCTGCTTCACGCCGGCGTCCAGGGCCTGCCAGGTGTCGCAGGGGATCGACGCGATCTCGGCGTCGTTGTCGATCATCCCGGAGCCGTTGAGGTCGTACGCGGCGACGAGGATCGGAGTCACCGTCGAGTCCCAGGAGCCGCTCCCGCCGGTCTCGGAGAGCCCCCGGATGCGGGCCCCTGTGCCGTCCCCGTCCGCCGCCGCCGCCACCGCGACGGGGGGCGCCGGGTAGGCGTCGGCGGTCTCGTACAGCGTGGTGAGGTCTTCCTCCGCCTGCATCGCGAAGTACCAGAGCACTCCGCCGCCGACGACGACGAACCCGCCGCACAGGAACAGGCAGCCCAGCCCCGCGAAGATCAACAGCGGCCCCTTGTTCGACTCCTTGGAACTCGCCATGCGACCTCGTCCTCCGTTGGGCGATTCAACCACAGGAAGGGCTAACCTTGCGCCGTGACCCGGGCTGCCCAGGGCTGGATCGGCAAGGTGGCCCTCGCGGTCGCCGCGCCGCTCGTGTTCTTCGGGGCCGTCGAGGGCATCGTCCGGCTGGCGTGGGGGCCGGTGGAGTACCCGCTCCCGGGGGTGGACGAGGCGACCCACTACCTCTTCTTCTCCCTGCCCGAGCGCTTCAACCCGCTGTTCGAGCTGAAGGAGGACGAGGACGGGCCCCACTTCCACGCGGTCAGCAAGCTCTACTCGGGCACGTCGTTCTTCGGCCGCCAGCAGCGGTTCCCCGCCGAGCGGGGCGGCGACGCGGTGCGGGTCGCGTTCATGGGCGGCAGCTCGGTGCAGGGGTGGCCCTGGCGCGGGGACGGCGTGGTCTTCGCCGAGCAGGTCGGCCAGCGGCTCCAGGAGCGGTTCCCGGACCGGCGGGTCGACGTCATCAACGCCGGCGTCGGCACCTACTCGTCCTTCCAGCTCGTCGACGTCGCCTGGCAGTTGACCGCGTTCGAGCCGGACGTGGTGGTCGTGTACGCCGGCCACAACGACCGGGGCTACTACTTCTTCAACCGCGCGTTCCTGGACCGGGCCGGCCGGGGGAAGGAGCGCGGGGGCCTCATCGTGTGGCTCAACAAGCTGCACTTCTATCGACTCGCGCGGCTCAAGCGGGACACCTGGTCCGGCGCGGCGGCGACGGCGGGTGCGCCGTCCGAGGAGCTGGACGTCAGCACCGAGCAGACGTTCCTGCCCGAGTCGGAGCGGCCCGACGGGGGAGACCGAGACGCCTACGTCACCCGCCTGCAGACCTGGCAGGAGCTGCTGCCGCCGATGTTCGACGCCAACCTCGTGCAGATCGTGGAGGAGCTCGAGGCGTCCGGCGCGACGGTCGTGCTGGCGTCGCCCGCCTCCAACCTGCGGGACTTCCCCCCCGCGGTCTCCATCCCGACGGAGTCCCTGTCGTCGTCCCAGCTGGCCCGGTTGAGCGAGCACGTCTCCGGCGCGGAGCAGCTGATGCTCGAGCGGGGCGTCGGCCCGCGCACCATGCCCGGGATCGTGGACGACGGGCAGGACATGGACGCCGAGCACCCGTGGGCGCCGGTCGCCGCCGAGGACGCCCTCCCGCTCGGCGACAGCGCGGCGGTCGAGGCGTGCGCCGAGCCCCTCGCGGAGCTCGACCGCGCGCTGAAGCTGTCGAGCAGCCACGCCCGCGCCTGGTTCCTGCGGGGCACCTGCCTGCTCCACAGCGATCCCGTCGAGGCGAAGCTCGCGTTCGAGCGGGCCCGGGACCTGAGCCCTGCCCAGGCGCCCCACCAGCGCGCCGGCGCGGACCTCATCCGGGTCGTCGAGGGGGTCGCGCGGGAACGCAGCCTGCCGTTCGTGGACATGCCCGCCGCGTTCGCCGCGGCGTCCGACCACGGCATCCCCGACGGCACCCTGTTCGTCGACAACCTGCACTTCTCGGCCCGCGGGCACGCCGTGGCGGGCCAGGCCATCGCCGACGTGGTCGCCGGGCTCCCGGTGTTCGTCGACGGGCCGGCCGCGGACCGGCCTCGGCGGACCGCCCAGCAGACGGCCGAGCGGGTCGCCGAGCGCTCCCGCAACCCCCGCTGGGGCCAGGACCTGGAGGTCGCGGGGGCGGAGACGCCCTACAGCGACGACACTGGCATCTACGACAGCGCGCAGCCGTCGATCGAGGAGATCGCCCGGCGTCACCGTGAGCAGGGCAAGCCGATTCCGGAGGCGATCCGGGAGGAACTCGCGATGATCGAGGCCGGCCTGATCCCCGGGGAAGGGGACGGAGACGACGACGACTCGGCGCCCCCGGTGGAACCGGCGACCGCCAACCCCTGAGCGGGGTGCAATCGATGGCCTCGAACGTCGTATAGTCCGGCTGCCCCGTGATCTCCGCCAACTGCCCGTCCTGCGGCTCCCAGATCGTCTTCCGCTCGGCGGCGACGATCACGGTGGTGTGCTCCGCCTGCAGCTCGGCGGTCTATCGCACCGACCAGAGCCTGGTCGATCTGGGCAAGGTCAGCTCCGTCGCGCGGGACCTGTCGCCCCTGCAGGTGGGGGCCAGCGGCAACCACGGCGGCCGCGCCTTCTCCATCGTCGGGGTGCTCCGCAAGGGGCGCGACCGGGTGCGCTGGAACGAGTGGTTCATCGACTACCACGACGGCAGCTACGGCTGGCTGTCCGACGGCAACGCCGAGTTCCAGATCTTCGCCCACAAGCCGATCTCGGCCCGCCTCCCCGACCCCCAGGGGCTGCCCGCGAACTCCCGGTTCGACGCCGGCGGTCACCGCTGGATCGTCACCGAGCGGGGGTTCGCGAACCTGCTCGCGGCCGAGGGAGAGCTGCCGTTCAAGGTCGGCCCCGACGAGTCGTTCCACTACGTCGACATGAAGTCGACCGCCGGCCTCGCCGGCACCCTGGACAAGGACGCCTGGGGCAACGTGCTGTTGTGGGTCGGCGACGTGGTCGACCTGCAGGCGCTGCAGATGGAGGGGCTGCGGCCGTTCACCGGCTGGACCGACCCCGCGTTCATGGGCTACCGCGGCCCGGAGACCGAAGCGGTCCGCTCGCTCCAGTGCCCCAAGTGCCGGGCGCCGCTCGTGCTGCGGGACCCCGGCTCGGTCGCCCGGGTCATCTGCGTCTACTGCGGCAGCGAGCTCGGCGCGTCCGAGCACGGCGGGGGCATCGCGCTGGCGATCCTGGAGGCCCAGAGCAACCCGCCGTTCCGCCCCACCATCCCCCTGGGCTCCATCGGCAGCATCCGGGGCATGAAGTGGCAGACCATCGGGGCGCAGATCCGGTTCGTGCGCTCGGAGGGGGTCGACTACCCCTGGACCGAGTACCTGCTGCACAACCCCTACCGCGGCTACGCCTGGCTGGTCGAGGACGACGACGGCCACTGGTCCTACGTCCGCAAGCTCCCGTTCGTCCCCCAGCACAACCAGCGGATCGCGGTCTGGAACGACCGCAACTTCAAGTCGTTCTCGGCGGGGAGCGCCCAGGTCCGGTCCGTCCTCGGGGAGTTCTACTGGGAGATCCACTCCGGTGATCGCGCCCACGTGGCCGACTACGTCGCGCCCCCCGCGATGCTGTCGATGGAGGCCGCGAACAGCGAGATGACCTGGTCGGTGGGGGCCTACCTGTCCCACACCGAGGTGAAGTCGGCGTTCGGCGTGGAGAAGATCCGCCGACCGCGCGGCGTCGCTCCGCACCAGCCGAACCCGTACGAGGCGAAGTCGGTCAAGAACCTGGCCGCCCTCGGCACCATCGCCCTGGTCGCCACGTTCGCGGTGATGTGGCTGGCGGCGACGGTGCTGCTGCCTCGCAAGGAGCTGCTCGAAGAGGCCTGGATCGTGCCCAGCAGGACCGAGCAGCTGTTCCTGTCGAAGGAGTTCGTGGTGCCCGGGGGGCTCCGGCGGGACGTCACGATCCGGGCGATGACCGCGGTCAAGCCGGTGGCGGCGACGGTGCACCTCTCGCTGATCGACCTCGACAGCGGGCGGGCGTGGCTGCCCAAGGTGAGGCGCAAGACCGGGGGCGGCCAGACGCAGGTGCACGGCGTGGTGCAGCGGCCCGCCGGGGGTCGGCACGCGGTCCGCGTGGAGCTCGCCACCCCGCCGGGAGGGAGCGGCTCGATCCGCGGGGAGACGGTGACGCTCCGGGTGATCCTGCGCGATCCCTGGCGGATGCCGATCTGGTTGGCCGCCGGGTTCATCCTCTTTGCGATGATCTTCCGTACCCTGGCGTCCAACCGGTTCGAGTCGACCCGGTGGTCGCAGAGCGACTTCGCCGAGCAGGGGGTGCTGCAGATGCTCGCCGCCGGGGTGGTCGCGTCGATGGAGTTGATGGACGAATGAACGCCGTGCGCACCGTGCTGCTCGCTTGCCTGGTCGGCGTCGTGCTGACCGGCGGGGTGTTCTGGACCGGCTGGCAGCCGGGCAAGGTCATCAGCGAGCCGCTCAAGCCCTCGGTGCGCGCCAACCCGGGCTCCTACAAGCCGACGTACGCGTCGCACACCGGCTACCAGTCCGTGCGCCGGGCGTCCGGCGGCGGGGGCGGCGGGGGCGTGGTCTACGTGGGCGGCGGCCGGCGGTCCGGCGGCGGCTATCGCTCAGGAAAGTAAGAAGGGAACACGATGTCCGAGCTGCTCGATCCCCAGGTGATCCTCGCCACGCTGGTCTACTGCCTCATCGGGGCCGTCGTCTTCGGGCTCGCCTTCTTCGTGATGGTGAAGGTCTCCCCGTTCTCGATGCGCAAGGAGCTCGAGGAGGACCAGAACGTCGCGCTCGGGATCCTCTTCGGATCGGTGGTGATCGGGTTCGCGATCATCATCGGCTCGGTGATGGGCTCCTAGCGGGAGCTCGTCGTGCCCGGTCCGCGCCCGCGGCCCGCGCTGGCGCGGGTCCTGTTCCTGTCCGCGTTCGCGATCGCGACCTGCGGATTGATCTACGAGCTGATCGCCGGCTCCATGGCCAGCTACCTGCTGGGCGACTCCGTCACCCAGTTCAGCCTGATCATCGGCGCGTACCTGTCGGCGATGGGCGTCGGCTCCTGGCTGTCGCGCTACGTCGAGCGGGACCTGCTGGGCCGCTTCGTCGAGATCGAGGTCGCGGTGGGGCTGATCGGCGGCTTCGGCGCGATGATGCTGTTCGGCGCGTTCACCTACGCCTCGTCGTTCCGGGTGGCGCTGTTCGCCCACGTCGGCCTGGTCGGCACCCTCGTCGGCCTGGAGCTGCCGCTGCTCCTGCGCATCCTCAAGGAGGACACCTCCCTCAAGGAGCTGGTCGCCCGGGTGCTGTTCCTGGACTACTTCGGCGCGCTGGCGGCGTCGCTCGCGTTTCCCCTCCTCCTGGTGCCCCGGCTGGGGCTGTTCCGCACCGGGCTGGTGTTCGGGCTGGTCAACGCCGGCGTGGCCCTGTGGGCCACCTTCCTGTTCGACGACCAGCGCCCGAACACCACGCGGCTGCGGCTGCTCTCGGCCGGCGCGGTGGTCGTCCTCGCCCTCGGGCTGCCGGTGGCGGGGGACATCGAGCAGTCGATGGAGCACGACCTGTTCGCCGATCCCGTCGTGCTGCGCGAGGTGACGCCCTACCAGCGGATCGTCGTCACCCACGCCGCGGGGGAGACCCGGCTGTTCCTGGACGGCGCGCTGCAGCTCGCGAGCAGCGACGAGTACCGCTACCACGAAGCGCTCGTCCACCCGGCGCTCGCCGCGCACCAGGGGCCGGCCCGACGCGTGCTCATCCTCGGTGGCGGCGACGGCATGGCGGCCCGAGAGGCGCTGCGCTGGCAGGAGGTGGAGCAGGTGACGCTGGTCGACCTGGACCCCGCGGTGACCGACCTCTTCTCCCGGCGAGAGGAGCTGGCGGCGCTCAACGGGGGCGCCCTCACCGACCCCCGCGTGGACGTCGTCAACGCCGACGCGTTCGTCTGGCTGCAGCAGGAGCAGGAGCCGCACGACGTCGCGATCATCGACTTCCCCGACCCCAACGACTACGGCGTCGGCAAGCTCTACACGACCCACTTCTACCGGCTGCTCCGGTCGGTCCTCGCGCCGGGGGCGACGATCGGCATCCAGGCGACGTCGGCGTTCTTCAGCCCCGACGCCTTCTGGTGCATCGCCCGGACGGTGGAGCACGAGGGGTTCTCGGTGCGCCCCTACCACGCCTACGTGCCCAGCTTCGGCGAGTGGGGGTTCCTGCTCGCGTCGGCCGATCGAAGGCTGGAGGGATTTCGAGGTTTACCATCCGAACTCCGCTTCTTGAATGATGAAACGGTTCCAGGACTGTTCGTCTTCCCGGACGACATGAGGCGCCGGGACGGGCCGGTGAACCGGCTCAACAACCAGGTGCTGGTCCGCATCTACGAGGAGGACTGGCTGGACCTGTGGGACTGACCCGCCGCTCGATGCTCGGGGGCCTGGGCGCGACCTTCATCGCGCCCCTCGGCTGCTCGCGACCGTCGGAGGCGCCGCCCCCGCTGGAGGGGCGGATCCGCGGACGGCGGCTCGCGGCCCGGGGTCACCGGCTGCTCGGCGACGAGCCGGGCCGGACGCCCGGCTCCCTGCCCGACGTCGACGTCGTCATCGTCGGCGGCGGGGTCGCGGGGCTGTCGGCCGGCTGGCGGCTCGCCCGCGCCGGGTTCGAGGGCTCGGTGCTGCTCCTGGAGGTGGGGGGCGGCCTCGGCGGCACGTCGGCCCAGGAGGGGGCCGGGGCGGCCGCCCACCCGCTGGGCGCCCACTACGTGACGCTCCCCAACCCGGCTTGCCGGCACGTGCGGCGGCTGCTCGGGGAGATCGGCGTGATCACCGGGTGGCAGCACGGCCGGCCCGTGTACGACGAGCGCGCGCTCTGCTTCGCCCCCCAGGAGCGGCTGTTCACCCGGACCGGCTGGACCGCCGGGCTGTGGCCGAGGGTGCTCGCGAGCCCCGAGGACGACGAGCAGCTGGCGGACTTCGAGGCGCACTGCGAGCGGTGGACCGCTCGCCGCGGGCGCGACGGCCGACGGGCCTTCGAGATCCCCGTAGCTATGAGTTCGAAAGATCCTGAAATTAAAGCGCTAATGTCACAAACATTCGCGCAATACATCCTGGATCGGGGTTGGGACTCCGAGGTGCTTCGTTGGTACCTGGAGTACGCCTGCCGGGACGACTTCGGCGCGACGCTGGAGCAGACGTCGGCCTGGGCGGGGCTGCACTACCATTGCGCGCGGGACCCGGACCCCGCCAACGACCTGGACCTGGGCACCCGCGTGCTGACCTGGCCGGGCGGCAACGGGCGCCTGGTCGAGGCGTTGGCCGAGGCGCTGCCCGGGGAGGCGCGCACCCAGGCGGTCGTCCGCCGGGTCGAGGCGCTCGGCGAGCGGGTCGCGGTCGAGGTGGACCTGGGGATCGACCCCCGGGTGGTGCACGCCCGGCACGCGATCGTCGCCGTGCCGTCGTTCGTCGCCCGCCGCATCGTCAGCGGAGCGCCCCACACTGCCGAGGTCGACTTCGCCCCGTGGCGGGTCGCGTCGCTGCACGTGGACCGGCTCCCCCGGTCCCGGGGGCTGGCCGTCGCCTGGGACTCGGTGATCTACGGGAGCGACTCCCTGGGGTACGTCTGCAACACCCACCAGTCGGGCTCCTACGGAGGCCCCTCGGTGCTGACCTGGTACCAGCCGCTCCCCCCCGACGCCCGCGGCGGCCTGCTGGAGCGGCGCTGGGGGGACGAGGCCCGGCTGGTGCTGGACGACCTCGCCCCCGCGCACCCGGACCTGCGGCAGCGGGTGCACCGGCTCGACCTGATGCACTGGGGGCACGGCACCGCGATCCCCGGGGTCGGTGTCGACCCCCTCGCGCCACCTCCCCGCATGGAGCGAGTGTCCTTCGCCCACACCGACCTGTCGGGGATGAGCCTGTTCGAGGAGGCGTCCTGGCACGGCGTGCGCGCCGCCGAGGAGGCGATGGCCGCGCTCGGGCACGACGCCGGGCCGACGTGGCTGTAGCCAACGCTGCGCCCCGCCCCTGGCTGGTCTCCCCGCGGTTCGACCTGGGGCTCGTCATCGGCCCGGCGCTGCTGGCGGTGATCGCCGCGTTCCTCGTGCCGGACGACGCGGCGCTGGGGCTCCTGGGGTGGCTGGCGATCGTCGTGTTCATCGACGTCGCCCACGTCTGGGCGAGCCTGTACCGCGTCTACCTCGACCCTGCCGAGCGGGGCCGGCGGCCGGCGCTGTACCTGGGCGCCCCGATCGCCGCGATGGTCGGGGCGTCGCTCCTCCACTCGGCGTCGCCGGGCTGGTTCTGGACGGTGCTCGCCTACCTGGCGGTGTTCCACTTCGTGCGCCAGCAGATCGGCTTCGTCGCCTTGTACCGGATGCGCGAGGGGCTGCCGACCCGCTCCCGGGACGCGATGGTCGAGCGGGGCGCGATCTACGCGGTGACGTTGTGGCCGGTCCTGTGGTGGCACGCCCACCTGCCGCGGCGGTTCGACTGGTTCCTCGCGGGGGACTTCCTGCCGGGGGTGCCGCCCTCGATCGTGGCGCCGGCGGGGGGCGTCGCGGCGGCGGTGGTCGCGCTGCACGTGGCGCTGCGGGTCCGCTCCCGACGGTTCGCCCCCGGGCGAGACCTGTGGATGGCCCTCACCGCGGCCTGCTGGCTCGGCGGCACCGTGCTCACCAACGGCGACGTGGCGTTCACGCTGAGCAACGTCGTGCTGCACGGCGTGCCCTACATCGCGCTGGTCGGCTGGGTGGGCCGGCGGACCTGGGACGTGCACGGCGACGGACCGGCGCGGCGCGGCTGGTTCCACGGGGTCGGCCTGCTGCTGTTCGTCGGCCTGCTGCTCGCGCTGGCCCTGGCCGAGGAGGGGCTGTGGGACGTGCTCGTGTGGCACGACCAGGCGGCGCTGTTCGGGGCCTGGGAGATCCCGGGGTGGGCGCCCGCGTTGGCCGTTCCGCTGCTCGCCACGCCTCAGATCACCCACTACGTGCTCGACGCCTTCATCTGGAAGGTGCCGAGCAACCCGCGGCTGGCCTCGGTACTGTCAGCGGGTTGAGGGGAGGAGCGAGATGACCCGGCTGCTGACGTGGCTCGGACACGTCATCCCGAGGCACCCGCGGCGGGTGGCCGCGGCGGTGGTGCTCCCCGCGCTGCTGCTCGGGGCCGCCGTGCTCGTGGTGCCCCGGGACCTCGGCTTCTCCGGGATCCTCGACCTCGACGACCCGGCGGTGACCCCCTACGTGGAGCTGAACGAGCAGCTCAACCTGGGCGGCCGGATGTTGCTGCTGCTCGAGGGGGACGACGACGCGCTCGATCGGGCGGCCTCGATCCTCCACGCGCGGGTCGAGACCCACGACGCGGTCGCCTGGCTCACGACCGCCCCGCCGACCGGGTGGCTGGAGCGCCGCGCGCCGTACCTCGTCGAGCGGGCGGTGTTCGACGACTGGCTGGCCCTCGCCACCCACCCCGAGGACCGGGCCGCGACCGAGCGGCTGGTCGACGCGCTGGTCGCGCTCGACGAGGAGGAGGACCCGCTCCGCCGGCCCGGGCTGCTGGCGGTGGTCGTGCAGATGACCAACGACCCGCTCAACGTCGAGATGGGGGGCGCCGACTTCCTGAAGATCGACGCCCGGTTGAGGGACGTCATGGCCGACGTGCCGGTGACGGCGTCGTGGGCGGGGGTCGCGGCGGCGTCCGGCCAGGACCAGTCCCGGGTGTTCCGGAAGATCGCGTGGATGACCCCGCTGAGCCTCCTGCTGGTGCTCGCGATCCTCCGGCTGGCCGAGCCCCGGCTGCGGCAGCTGGGGGCGGTCGCCGTGGCGATGGCGCTCGCCGCGGGGGCGACGCTCGGGGCGACCGGCCTCGCCCTCGGCCAGATCACCCAGGGCGAGGCGTTCTTCGGCGTGCTCGTGTTCGGGCTCGGCATCGACTTCGCTCTGCACCTGCTGACCCGCCTCCGGGAGGAGCGCGCGGGGGGCGCGGACCTGGAGTCGGCCCTCGTCGCCACCATGACGGGGACCGGGAGGGGGGTCGTGGCCGGCGCCCTGACCACGGCGGGGGCCTTCGCGATCGCCGCGATGGCGCCCGACCCGATGGCGACCCACCTGGGCTTCAGCGGGGCGGTGGGGCTGGTCATCTGCCTGGCGCTGATGCTGACGCTGCTCCCCGCCGCGGCCGTCGTGCTCGCCCGGCGCGCCGACGCCCCGGCTCCGGCCGTCGCCCTGCGGTTCGCGTTCGTGCACCGGGTCTCCGCGGCGGCGGAGCGGCGACCCGGGGTCACCGTCGCGCTCGCCGTCGTGCTCGTCGTCGGCGCGATCGCCGGCACCCCCCGCTTCCGCTACGAGACGGACCTGAGCAAGGTGTTCAGCCGGGAGGTGCCGGTCGTCCAGACCATGGACCGGGTGAGCGAGCTGTTCGGGGTGCACAGCGCTCCCTGGGTCGTGCCCGCGGCGGACCTGGAGGAGGCCCGGCGCGTCGGGGACGCGATCGCGGCGTCGCCGTCCTTCGACGAGGTGCGCAGCCTGGCCGACCTGCTCCCCGGGGACACGCAGGAGCGCGCCGACGCCTTGCGGGCGGCCCGGCCGGCGGTGGAGCGTCGGCTCGCCGCGCTCCGGGCGATGGCCGGCCTGCCCCTCGCCGGGGGAGCGGTGCAGGCGCCCATCGACCTGCTGGAGCGACTGCAGCAGGCGACCGCCGACGGCGCGCCGACGCTGGACGATCTCCCGCCCGAGATCGCCCGGGACGCCCTCACCCCGGACGGCCGGGTGCTCGTCCAGGCCTGGACTCCGCAGCCGAACTGGGACGGGATGGCGGCCAAGGCCCAGCGCAAGGAGCTGCAGGAGATCCACCCCGACGCAGCGAGCTTCACGATGCTGCTGGAGCTGACGATGGCTGCGGACCGACCGTGGGTCCGCGGCGTGCTCTACGGGATCGCCGGCTTGGTGCTGCTCGTGCTGTTCGTCGATCTCCGTCGGCCCCGAGACGTGCTCCTGGCCCTGGCGCCCGTCGCCTGCGGAGCGACGTTCACGTTCGGAGTGCTCTGCTGGATGGGGATCGGCTTCAACGTGATGACGGCCCTGGTGGTGCCGCTGCTGATCGGCCTGGGGGTCGATGACGGCATCCACGTGGTGCACCGGATCCGGGAGCACCCCGATCGGCCTCCGTCGTACGCCGCGACCGCGGTCGGCACCGCGATCGTGCTCACCACCGCCACGACGTCGGCCAGCTTCGCGGTGTTCGGCCTGTCCGATCACCCCGGCATGGAGTCGATGGCGCTGTCGATGGTGATCGGGCTGCCCGCCTGCCTCCTCGCGTCGATCGCCCTGGTGCCGGCGCTGCATCTGCTGCTCCCCGGGCGAGGTCGGGAGTAGACTCGACCGATGGCGCGTTCCGTCCTCCTGCTCCTGGCCCTCGGGCTGCTGACCGCGTGTCCCCTGCAGCAGCAGCGGGACCGCACCTCCGACGACGACGACGGGGCGGACGACGACGACGCGACGGACGACGACGACGGGGCGGACGACGACGACGGGGCGGACGACGACGACGCCACGGACGACGACGACGCGACCGACGACGACGACGGCACGGACGACGACGACGCCACCGACGACGACGACGACTTCACCCCCGACCCGGGCCCCGCCTGCATCAACGAGGCGCTCGAGTTCATCGAGGCGTCCGGGATCCTGCCGCTGTCGGTGCCGATCGGGGATCTGCCCTCCCAGCAGATCTACTCCTGCGAGACCTACCAGCTGCTCGGCGTGGAGTTCCTGTCGAACAGCTCCGCCCTGGTCGCGTCGGGCGTCGGGCCGACCTTCTCGCTGTCGTCGAACATGGAGTTCTCCGTCAACGACGCGGCCACGCCGGCGACCCTGAGCCTGACCGGCTGCAACCCCTACAGCTGCTCGCTGTACTCCAACACGTTCTTCCTCAACGCCACGACGTCGGTGACCCTCGCCGTGGGGCCCGGCCCGGGCGGCCAGGACATGGTCGACGTGGTGTTCGGCGAGCTCGGCCACAACGCGCAGGGTCAGCTGGTGCCGAACACGCTGATCACCGGCTGCAGCCTGGGCAACCTCAACGAAGACCTGCAGGCCAACGGCGTCGACATCTTCGAGGTGCTCGTCAACGACATCAACCCGCACATCGGGGTGTCCATGCAGCTGCACCTCTACGACGTAGAGGTCGCCGCCGAGGCCGCGTCGATCACCTGCCTCCAAGGCGGCTGACGGCCGCCGACGGCAGAACTGGTCGAGAGTTTCTGAAGTTTCGCTGGAGGCGGTCGATAATGTCATTCGGACCCTTGTGGGTCGAAGGGGCAAGAACGCTGGCTGCTACCCAACGAACCGAGGCTCAGAGCGTCGAGCGACTCACCGAGACTTCGGGCTCCATCGCCCGGGTGGCGCCAGTGCAGAGCGCTCACGCGGACGAGCCCCCGGCGCCGATCGGGCCGACCTCGCCCGAAGCAGAAGAGCCCAGGCGCGGGATCTGGACGTGGCTGACCGGGCCGGCGCCCGAGATCACGGACACGATCGAGCGGATCCGGGCCCGGGTCCTCGCGACCATCCTGCTGCTCGGTGTGCCCGCCGGCCTCGCCGCGGCGATCGTGCTCGGGCGGACCGAGCAGTCGCCGCCGGCGCAGATCCGGACCATGTGGGTCATGACCGCGCTGCTCGCGGTCGGCTACGCCCTGTCGCGCACCCGCCACTACGCCATCGCGGCTGGCCTGACGGTCGGCGTCGCCATCGTGTCCGGCCTCGCCGACGCGGTCTGGGCGCCGGACATCGTGCGCGTCCAGGCGAGCCTCGGCTACGCGCTGCTCGGGGTGCTGCTCTGCGCGGTCTTCTTCCGAGCGTCCACGACGCTGCTGGTCGCGGCGGGGGTGCTCGGCGGCGCGGTCGTCGTCGCGGTGCAGCACCCGGCGGTGGAGGGCGCGGCGCTCCAGGAGCTGGTCGTCGACGCGGGCATCACGGCGCTCGTGTTCTCGGTTCTGAGCCTGCTGCAGGTCGGCGTTCTGAAGGACCTCCAGGCGGCGCGCACGGAGGTGGCGACGAGCCGGGGTCGGTTCGACCTGGCCGCCCGGGGCGCGAACGACGGCCTGTGGGACTGGGACATGAAGGAGGGGACCGCGTGGTTCTCTCCCCGCTGGGCGGCCCTCCTGGGCGTGCGCGAGCTTCCGGAAGAGGCGACCCTGAGCCTCTGGCTGGACCGCGTGCACCGCAAGGACGCGAGCAAGCTCCGGGCGGACCTGTCGGCCCACGTGGCGGCCCTCACGCCGCACTTCGAGAACACCCACCGGATCCGCCACGCCGACGGCACCTGGCGCTGGGTGCACGCTCGCGGCCTCGCGGTTCGGGACAGCGCAGGCCGGGTCCAGCGCATGGCGGGCTCGATCACGGACATCACCGAGCGCAAGCAGTTCGAAGAGCAGTTGCTCCACGACGCGTTCCACGATGTCCTGTCGGGGCTGCCCAACCGGGCCCTCTTCCTCAACCGGCTGGCCCACTCGATCGCCCGCTCGCAGCGCCGCTCCAGCTACCTGTTCGCGGTCCTGTTCCTGGACCTCGACCGCTTCAAGATCGTCAACGACTCGCTCGGACACCGGGTCGGTGACGCGCTGCTGGTGCAGATCGCCCGTCGGATCGAGGCCTGCATCCGACCCGGTGACACGGTGGCGCGCCTCGGTGGCGACGAGTTCACGATCCTCCTGGACGACCTGGAGGAGGCCGGGGACGCGGCGCTCGTCGCCGAGCGGATCCAGAAGGCGCTGCACAAGCCGTTCATGATGGAGCGCCAGGAGATCGTCACCTCGGCGAGCATCGGCATCGCCATGAGCACCGGCGGCTATCGCCGCCCCGAGGACCTGATCCGCGACGCCGACACCGCGATGTACAAGGCCAAGGCGGCGGGCAAGGCGCGCCACATGATCTTCGACAGCGCCATGCACGAGCACGCCGTCGAGGTCCTGAAGCTCGAGGCGGACCTGCGCCGCGCGGTCGCGAACGAGGAGTTCGTGCTGCACTACCAGCCGATCATCTCGCTGCAGACGGGCCGCATCGAGGCGTTCGAGGCGCTGGTCCGATGGCCACACCCCGAGCGCGGCCTCGTGATGCCCGGCGACTTCATCCCGATGGCCGAAGAGACCGGGCTGATCAACCCGCTGGGCTGGACCGTGCTCCGGCAGGCCTGCCAGCAGACGAAGATCTGGCGGGAGGCGTTCCCCAAGCACCGTGACCTGCAGGTCAACGTGAACCTGTCCGGGCGCCAGTTCCGGCAGAGCAACCTGGTCGAAGGCATCGTCGAGATCCTCGAGACGAGCGGCCTCGAGGCCGAGGCGCTGCGGCTCGAGATCACCGAGACGGTCGTCATGGAGAGCGCCCAGGCGAGCCGCGAGCTCCTGGAGCAGCTTCGTTCCCTCGGGCTCCGGCTCTGCATCGACGACTTCGGTACGGGCTACAGCTCCCTGAACTATCTGCACGACTTCGACATCGACTCGCTGAAGATCGACCGCTCCTTCGTCGCCCGGATGGGCGGGGCGGCGCGTCCCGAGATCGTGCAGACGATCGTCGACCTGTCCCGCTCCCTGGCGCTGTCGGTGACCGCCGAGGGGGTCGAGACCGACGGACAGCTCGCGCAGCTTCGCGAGCTCGACTGCGAGCTGGCCCAGGGCTACTTCTTCGCCCGGCCGATGGACGTCGACGCCGCGGACCGGATGCTCTGGCGCGACCCGAAGTGGTAGGTCGGCCCGACGCCCCCGGAATCAGGGGCCCCGTGCGGTCAGTGCTTGGAGCTGCCTCCGCAGGCGGGTGACTCGGCCATGGCGCCGTTCTTGGCGGACCACTGGGCTGGCGTGAGCGCCTCGATGGCGAGGGCGTGCAGGCCGGCGTCGAGCTCCGCCTGGAGGGCCTTGTTGACGGCCCGGTGGCGCTTGACGCGGTTGGCCCCGTCGAACTCGTCGCTGACCACGAGCACGCGGAAGTGGCTCTCGCGACCGGGCGGCCCCGAGTGGCTGTCGGACTCGTTGACGACGCGCAGCTCGGTCGGCGCGAACGCCGCCTGGAGCTTGCCGGTGATGCTCTGCTCGATCGGTCCAGCCATCGGGGGCTCCTTCTTCGGCGGCACTCTACTGCACGGATCCGGCACCTTCAGCCGATTCGCACCAGCCGAGGCTGGGGGTCCACACCCCGAGGTCGCCGAAGCGGTCGAACTGCACGAAGTCGGGGTGGGGCTGCTGTCTCGCCACGACGATCTCGGTCTCGCTGAGCAGGTCGTGCCCGGGGATGCTGGTCACCCGCTCGAAGTGGTGCTGATCCCGGGCCGAGGCGAGCAGGTTGCGCCAGTTGAACCAGATCACCTCGCCCACCTCGCCGCTGACGCCATCCTCGATGACCAGGGTGTTGGCGCTGCAGCTGCTGATGACCCCCCAGGCCTCCTCCCGCTGGGGGAACCAGGGCTCTCCGCGCTCCTCGTCGAGGCGCTGCCAGGCCGTGACCGGGTCCCCCGAGGCGATGGAGATGCCCCGCCCGGCGAAGGGGGCGATGCGTCGATCGTCGCCCCAGAACCAGTCCCGGCTGAACGCCGTCGGCTCCGGCAGGTGATGGACGTCGACGAGCACCGAGAGCGCGACGCCCACCCAGACCGCCGCGGCGGCGAGCCGCACCCCTCGGGGGGCGGCCTGGAGGCCGAGCACCGCGGCGATGACGAGGGACGGCAGCGCCGGGAGGAGCATCCGGGAGTCGGCGACCGGCACCAGCGTCACGAAGAAGGTCAGCTGCCCGACGAACACGAGGGCGATCAGCGGCCAGGCGCGGCGGTCCTTGATCACCCAGCGGCCGACGCCGAGGAGGAGGAGCACCGCGAGCAGCGGGGAGAGCACGTGCGTGACCGTGCTGATGAGCAGGCCGCCCGCCCACACCGGGTAGCCGCTCCATCGCATCCGGTACCAGACGGCCTTGACGGCGTCGAAGGAGACGGCCCCCTCCGAGCCGCCGAACGCCTCCGCGTCCTGCATCGTCGTGGCGCTCATGGACTCCCAGGACGTGGTCGAGATGTCGAACCACCCCTGGATCATCAGGACGCAGACGAGCACCGCCACAGCGCCGACCCGCAGCCGCCGGCCGAGCTCCTTCCAGCTCCACGCCTCGCCGGGGAGGTGGGTCAGCAGGGCGCCCCCGACCAGGGTCGGGATCAGCGGCAGCGCCGTCCACTTGGCGAACCCGGCCGCGAAGCAGAGCAGCCCGGCGGCCACCCCCGCGGCCTCGGGGCTCCTGCGCCGGATGGCGAAGATGGCGGCGACGATCCACCAGCACATCGCGGCCATCGGCAGGTCGTGGAAGTAGACGAGCCCGAGGGACGCGACGGCCGGCACGGTGGCGACCGCGGCGGCGGCGATCCAGCCGGTCCGCGAGTCGCCCGAGAGACACCGGGCGGTGACCCCGACGGCTCCGGCGAGGGCGAGGACCCAGATGAACATCAGGCGGGTGATCGCCACGTCGCCGTGGCCCACCAGGCTGCCCAGCGGCGCCATGACGTAGTGGAGCAGGGGCGGGTAGGGGCCGTCGGAGGCGTACAGGCGGATCCGGGTGTCGAGGTGCGGGTTGCTCCACAGGTCGATGGTCCGCAGGTACTCGGTGTAGGGCGACCACGCGCCCGGCGAGCCGGCGTGGCGGAGCAGCCCGCCGTCGTCCGAGCGGGTGATGACGAGCACCACCGCGGCGGCGATCGTGGTCGCGGCGGCGGCCTTGACGGGGTCGGGGCGGGGGATGCGCAACCGGTCAAAGATACCCGGCCGGTTTGACCTCGGCGGCGGCCGGGGTGTCAGACGGGACATGAGCGTAGACCCCGCCTGGATCGCGACTTGCCGCTTCGGCCTCGGCGCCGCCCCTGGAGAGCTGAGCCGCGCAGGCCGCTCTCCCCGGGCCTGGCTGACCCGCCAGGTCGCCGCCCCGTCGCCGCTCCCGCCCGCGCTGGAGGCGTTGCCGGCGAGCGAGTCCATCGCGTCGGAGCTGGCCGATCTGCGCCGGCGCGGGGAGTCGGGGAGGCGCCGGTTCCGGGCGCGGGCGCGGGAGCAGCACCGGGTCGAGGCGCGGGCCCGGCTGGAGGTGGCGCTGGGGAGCGAGCGGCCGTTCGTGGAGCGGCTCGTCTCGTTCTGGGCCGACCACTTCACCGTCAGCGCGCTCAAGCCCGAGGTCCAGGCGCTGTCCGGGGCGTTCGAGCGCGAGGCGGTCCGGCCGCACGTCCTGGGTCGGTTCGACGAGCTGCTGATCGCGGTCGTCCGCCACCCCGCGATGCAGCTGTACCTGGACAACGCCCGGTCGACCGGGCCGGACTCGGAGGTGGGCGTGCGGCGGGGCGTCGGCCTGAACGAGAACCTCGCCCGGGAGATCCTCGAGCTGCACACCCTGGGGGTGCGCGGCGGGTACGGGCAGGACGACGTCATCGCCCTGGCCGAAGTCCTGACGGGCTGGGGGATGGAGCGTCGGGGGCGGGGTCGAGGGATCACGGGCCGGTTCGGGTTCGCCGAGCGTCGGCACCAGCCGGGCGACAAGCGGCTGCTCGGGGCGGTCTACGGAACCGGCTACGCCGAGGGCGTCCGGGCCCTGGGAGACCTGGCCCGACACCCCGCCACGGCGCGGCACGTCGCGACGGAGCTGGCCCGGCACTTCGTCGCCGACGCGCCGCCGACGGCCGCGGTGGACCGGCTCGCGTCGGCGTTCGAGCGGAGCGGCGGGGATCTCGCGGAGGTCGCCCGCGCCCTCGTGGAGCTGCCGTCGGCGTGGTCGGGAGCGGACGAGAAGCTGCGCTCCCCGTGGGACCTCGCGGTGGCGGCGGGGCGGGGCCTGGAGGTCGACCGGGTCGGCTGCCGCGCGCTGCTCCGGGGGTTGGAGTACCTGGGGCAGACGCCCTGGACGGCGCCGTCGCCAGCCGGATGGCCGGACGAGGCGGCCGGATGGGCGGGGCCGGAGGCGGTGGTCCGCCGGGTCGAGTGGGCGGGCGAGGCGGCCCGCCGGTTCGCGGCCGACGTCGACGTGCCCGAGCGGGCCCGGGACCTCCTGGGTCGCCGGCTGCGCCCCCGCACGCTGCGGGCCCTGAAGGGCGCCGGAGACGGACGGGTCGCGGCGACGCTGCTCCTGGCCAGCCCCGAGTTCAACCGGAGATGATCTGATGGCGAGCCGACGACGATTCCTGAAGGGGCTGGCCGCCGGCGGACTGCTCGCCGTGGCGCCGGTCGGGGCCCGGCTGGGCTTCGCGTCGGCGCCGACCGACCGCCGGCTGGTGGTGATCCTGCTGCGCGGGGGGCTCGACGGGCTGGCGGCGGTGGTCCCGGTGGGCGATCCCGACTATGGCGCGGCGCGGGGCGGGCTGGCGCTGCGCTCGGTGGGCCCGGCGCTGGACGACCTGTTCGCGCTCCACCCCGCGCTGGCGCCGCTGTCCCCGCTGGTCGAGGCGGGCGAGCTGCGGGCCGCTCACGCGGTGGCCACGGCGTACCGGGACCGGTCCCACTTCGACGCCCAGAACCTGCTCGAGAGCGGCGCCGCACGGCCGTACGCCCTCGCCGACGGCTGGCTCGGCCGGGCGGCCGAGCGCATCGGCGGCGGGGCGTTGGCGCTCGGGCAGAACGTGCCGCTGCTGCTGCGCGGACGCGCCGACGTCGGCAGCGTGGCGCCGGGGGGCGGCCGCGGGGGCGACGCCGCGCTCGAGGCGTCGGTCGCGGCGCTGTACTCCGATGACCCGCTGCTCGGGCCGGCGTTCGAGCGGGGACTGGAGGCCCGAGGTCGGGTGCGGACCCTGCTGTCGGACGAGGACCGCCGAGTGATCCGGCGCGGGCGAGGGCCCGGTGGTGCGGCGGCGACGGGTCGTCTGCTCGGTCGTCTGCTCGCCGCCTCGGACGGCCCCCGCATCGCGGCGGCGGAGCTTGGAGGCTGGGACACCCACGCGGCCCAGGGGGTCGAGCGGGGGGCGCTCGCGGCTCGGCTGGGCGGGCTCGCGGACGGACTGCTGGAGTTGAAGGCGGGGCTGGGGGCGGCCTGGTCGGCCACGGCGGTGCTCGTGATCACCGAGTTCGGTCGCACGGTGGCCCCCAACGGGACGGGCGGCACGGACCATGGCACCGCTTCGGCAGCGTTGCTCCTGGGTGGCGCGATCCGCGGCGGGCGGACGCTCGCGGAGTGGCCGGGCCTGGCCCGGCGCGACCGCCACGAAGGGCGTGATCTGAGGCCCACGACGGACCTGAGATCGATCGCCGCGGGGCTGCTGCGCGAGCACCTCGGGCTGACCGGCGGTGACCTCGCGGCGGCGTTCCCGGGCGGTCCTTCGCCGGCCTCGGGGCTGATTCGCGCGTAGCGACAAAGCGGGCGGCCGATGCAATGGTTCGGGCCGGACCGGCATACTCATGTGCATGACCGGTCTGCCCGCCGCGATCCGCCGCGCGTTCCACGAGGTGGGTACGCCCTCGTATCGGTGGTTGCACTCGGTCATCTGGACCCTGGTGGGGCTGTCGGTGGTGCTCGTCGTCGTCGACCTGACGCTCGCTGTGCACCACCCCGCCCGCAGGGTCCTGGACGTCGTGGACTACGTCGTCCTGATGATCTTCGCGGTGGAGTTGGTGCTGCGGGTCGGGAGCTACCGGCCGCCGACGTTGGACTTCTTCGAGCACAGCTACGTCAACAAGGCGCGGATCAGCGTGGTCGGACGGCTGCAGTACCTGGTGACGCCGCTGATCCTGATCGACCTGGTCACGGTGCTGGCGGTCGTGCCGGCGCTGCGCGGCCTGCGGGTGCTGCGTCTGCTGCGTCTCATCCAGGTCCGCGACTTCTTCAAGTACAGCAACCCGCTCGAGGGCACGGTGCGCGCGTTCGTGGAGAACCGCGTGCTCTACACGGCGGCGTTCGGGATCGTCGGCGCGAGCATGGTGCTCGGCGGGATCACCATCTACCTGGTCGAGCGGGGTCACCCGGAGTCGATGATCACGTCGGTGCCCGACGGGATGTGGTGGGCGATCGTGACGCTGACGACGGTCGGGTTCGGAGACCTGACGCCGAAGACGCCGCTGGGGCGGGTCGTGGCCGGCTTCGTGATGGTCCAGGGCATGTTCATCCTGGCGCTGTTCGCGGGCATCGTCGGCAACACGCTGCTCAGGGCGGTCCTGAGCATCCGCGAGGAGCAATTCCGCATGTCGAACTACACCGACCACCTGGTGATCTGCGGGTACCACCCGTCCTCGCGGATGCTGCTCGACACGGTGCTCCGGGAGCCGGGCAAGGAAGTCGGCCGCCAGATCGTGATCTTCGCCCAGGGGGACCGACCCCACGACGTGTCACACGAGTTCACGTGGGTGCAGGGGGACCCGACCAAGGAGAGCGAGTTGCCGAAGGCCCGGCTGAGCCACGCCGGCGGGATCATCATCGTCGGCGATCGCGGCGTGACGCCGCAGGCGGCCGACGCGACCACGATCCTGACGGTGTTCACGCTGCGCTCGTACATGGCTCACCATCCGGAGACCGGCCAGCGGCGCCGCCCGCTGTACGTGGTGGCCGAGATCCTGGACCAGGAGAACGTGCAGCACGCGCGGGCCGCGGGGGCGGACGAGGTGATCGAGACGACCCGCCTGGGCTTCTCGCTGCTCGCCCATGCGATCGCGGAGCCGGGCACCGCCGAGGTGATGGGCAAGCTGGCGGCCCCGGAGGGTCAGAACCTGTACGTGGGGCGTCACCCGAGGCCGAACCCCGAGCCGACGACGTTCGGCGCGGTCGCGGCGTCGCTGCGCGACGACGGGTCGTCCCTGATGCTCGTGGGGCTGAGGGACTCGTCCGGCAAGGACCGGCTCAACCCGCCGGACGACACGCCCGTGACGTCGGAGTCGGGGCTCGTCTACATGGCTCCGAGCCAGGTGTTGCCACCGTGGTGATTGGGTGATGGTCCGGGCGAGCGGCGCCAGAGCACCGATCATGTAGTCCGACCGAGCCGCGTGAGGCGGAGGCGCGCGAGGTCAAGGAACGACGAGGCCGCGCATCGAGATGCGCAACGAGGAGTGACGCAGAGATCGGGTGGATCCGTCCACGGAGCGACCGAGCGACTATGTGATTGGTGCTCTAGACGATCAGGTCCAGCGTCTCGTCCAGGTCGTCCACCGTGGGGCCGCTCGCCTCGTACTGGTCCGGGCCGGTGATCCCGACGTCGGCGTCGACAGCCTCTTCGATCTGCGGGTTGTCCCACACGTCCCAGTTGTGGACCGCCTCGGCGTCGACCGCGTAGCGCTTGAGCAGCGCCAGGCCGGTGACGTCGGCGGCGACGCGATCGGCGGAGACGATCATCACGCCCGGGCTGTCCTCGAGACCGCCGGGGCCGTCCCAGATGGTCGGGCCGCCGCGCACCACCGCCTCCCAGCCGTCCAGGAACGTCAGGGTCGGGGTGATGTGCTGGTTGAGCTGAGCGATCTGCTTGTAGAGCTTGTTGCCGTTGGTGATGTGGAAGTCGAGGTTGCCGTCCCGTCGGCGGTCGTCGGCGTTGACCAGCCCGATCAGGTTCTTCATCCCCATCGTGAACGTCGAGATGAAGTGCGTCTTCACGATCGGCAGGTTGATCAGCACGTCCGCCTCGACCACCGGGAGCGGGTAGCGGAAGCCGCCGTTCCAGTCCGGGGCGTCGACCTCGTCGAAGGCGACCCAGTCCAGGTCGGCGTCGTTCTCGTCCAGCACCAGCAGCTCCGCGCCTGCGTTGGCCGCCGCGTCCACCGCGCCGTTGGCCACCAGGTTGCCGTACGTGTTGGTGTCGCCCCAGAAGGAGCGGTCGCCGACGATGACCCGGCTCGCGCCCTGGTCCCAGCACCACGCCGCCAGCTCCTCGATCATCCGCGGACGGGTCGAGTAGGGGTACTCGTTGCCCGAGTTGCTGTTGACCTTGAGGAACACCACGTCGCCGGTGTTCACCACGCCGGCGAGGCCGTCGCGCGCGACCGTCTCGTCCATCGCGTTGGTCAGCGCCGTCTTGTACCCGTCGCCCGAGCCCAGGCCGACCAGGTAGTTGGTGACCCCCGGATCGGGATCGGGATCCGGGTCCGGCGCGGGGGGGCAGCCGGGCAGCAGCGCGGCGCCGGCTCCGGCCGTGCTCGCGCGGGCGATGAACTGTCGTCGAGACAGCTCCTTGGCGGCGAACAGCTCCGTCAGCTCGTCGCTGCGCAGCGTGCGTCCCTTGATCGGCCGGGTGTGGCGCTTCATGTCGGCTCCTCGATACGAGTGGGGGGTCCCTCGTCAGTCGCGGACCATAGCAGGCGCGACCGCCGCCTTGACCACCGTTCGTCTCTCGACTGCGTCCAACGCTTCGTTCAGGTGATCGAGGTCGAACCGCGTGGTGATCATCTCCCTCCACGGGAAGCGGTGGTGGTGCCGCGCCATCACCGCGATCGCCCGGTGGAAGTGGCTGAAGTCCGACCCCCAGGAGCCGCGCAGTTCGACGTGCTTGCGGTTGATCTGCCAGTGGGGGTTGAGGTCGATCGGGCCGTTGTCCGTGTACTGCCCGCAGACCACCATGCGGCCGCCGTCGCGGACCAGGTCGAGCCCCTGGCGCACCGCCACGGGCGCTCCCGCCGCCTCGATCACGACGTCCGCGCCCCGACCCCCCGTGAGGTTCCGGACGAGCTCCAGCCGCTCCTCCTCGGGGAGGTCCAGCGACAGCGTGTGCGTCGCGCCCATCCGGCGGGCGAACTCCAGGCGGTCGTCGGGCGCCCCGACGGCGATCACCTGGTTCGCCCCGGACAGCGCCGAGAACGTGATGATCGACTGGCCGACCGGCCCCACCCCGAGCACCACCACGGAGTCACCGAGCATGATCTCGGCGCGGTCGACCGTGTGCATCGCCGTGTTCAGCCCGCAGCCGCCGCCGCAGTAGCTCTCCGCGTCCAGATCCCCCGGCAGCCGCAGCAGCTTGACCCCCGGCTTCAGCCAGATCGCCTCCGCCCAGCCCCCCAGCAGCCCCTCGGACGCCGGGTAGGTGATCCCGTAGACCTTCCGGCTGGGGCAGCGCGTCGTCTCCTTGCTCACCAGGCAGTAGTGGCACGACCCGCAGGTCTCGTGGACGTCCAGGAACGCCGCCACGTCCCCTTCCTGGAAGGCGTGCCCGTCGACGTCCAGCACCGGCCCGCGGAGCCCCGCGATCACGCCGACGGAGACGTGCCCGGGCACGATCGGGTAGGGCACCCCGGACAGCTTGCCGTGGTGCAGGTGCACGTCCGTGCCGCACACCTCGGACATCAGCGTGTGGAGCAGGACCCCTCCCGGCTGCAGCTCCGGCGCGGGAAGCTCACGCACCTCGATCGGCGCATGGGGGGCGGGCATGACGGCGGCACGGTAGGTCGATCGCATGGCGGCGAAGCCTAGTCCAAACGTCCCCCGTCCGGGGTGGCGACGCTCGCCCCGAGACAGTACGGTCGCCCCGTGGCCCGTCGTCTCTTCACCCTCCTCGCCGTGATCGTCGCCCTGGCCGGCTGCCCCGCCGCTGTCTGTGACGACTGCTTCGTGCTGGAGGTCGCCCAGGCCGACGGCTCCTGGGGAGACTGCTGCGAATACAGCCGCGCCAGCCAGGACGACGACGTGCTCGTCCGGCTCGAGCGGACCGTCGAGGGGGACTACATCGCCGGCCTGTCCATCGGCTGCGCCTGGGACGCGGACTCCCCCCCGTACGCGCCGACCCTGCTGTCCGTGGACGGCGAGGCCAAGACCGGCCTGGAGCCGTTCGACGTCGTCTTCGACGGCGCCGGGGAGCGGATCGTCTCGGTCGACTGTGACCCCGCCCGGCCCGCGCCGGCCTACCCCGACGTGGTGGTCAAGCTCCTCGATCCCGACCTGGGGGCCCAGTTCGACCCCGACGGCGTCGCCGCCGACGACGCGCGGGTCGTGCTCGTCTCGGTGCCCCAGTAGGGGGCCGCCTCAGGCCGGCTCGCCCTCGGGCAGCTGCGTGAACTCGACTTCGATGGACCCGTCGTCCGGGTCGTCCTCCAAGGGCACGAACCGGACCTTGAGCCCCCAGCGGCTCACCACGCCGCCGGACAGGGCGCCGACGACCACCCCCGCGACCGTCGCCACCGTGAGCACCTGGCCCACCCCGGGCACCGTGCGGAGCAACCCCTGGGCGGCCGCGCGCGCGAGGCCGATCCAGACCCCGGCGCCGATGCCCGCCCCGGCCACGCCGCCGAGCACCCCGCCGGCCAGCGCGTTGACGACGTAGTCCGCCGCTTCGGGCTCCGAGTCCGCGATCAGCGCGATCTTGACGTCGTGCCGCTTGAACGCGGCGTTGATCTCCTCGAACACCTGCGACGCGGATCGCACCACGACGACCGAGAAGCGCTGGCCCAGCTGCAGCAGGGTCTCGACCGTGGTGACGAACGCATCGGCGCTGTCGAAGAAGGCGACCTTGTCGCCCTGGTGGATCTCGTAGTCAGCCATGTCGTGCTCCCGGGCCCAGGCTACCCGCCGGGTCCACCATTTCTCGGGGGGGCGGGCGTTTTTCGGGAACCCGGCCGCCCCGGCCTTGTCAGGCCCCACAGACGCGCTGCGCCGGGGCCGGCGGCAGGAGCGTCGAGACCACAACGCGCACGGTGCCACGGACCGCCGCGTGCCCGGAGCTCGACGCGTGCACCCGCTTCATGACCCCATCGATCGAGCCGAAGACGCCCTGTTGGCGCTCGGCGACTCCTCCAAGTCCCACTCCGACCTCGGCGAAGACGTGCGCCAGCCGCCCGTCCTCGAGGTCGTCGAGCTGTGGGGCGACGCCGTCGTCGACGTGCGCCACTTCGGCCCCGACGACGACGAGGTCCGACTGGGCGACCCCCGCCACCGGCGGTTCAAGCCTTGGTCGACCGCGCTGCTCGTGCTCCTCCTCGGAGGCGCCGCGGTGCTCACGACCATGCACGCGACGCTCCCCCGGCCGACGCTCCTGCCCGCCGGCGACGCCGACCTCGTCGAGGAGTGGCGCGAGGAGCGCCAGGCGGAGCGAGCCGCGATCGTCGCCCAGGCGCGCCTGCGCGCCCAGGCCGAGGAGGAGGCGCTGGCGCGAGGCGAGGAGCTGCCCGAGGAGCCGGTCGTCGAGGAGCCCACCTGGCCCGATCCCCTCGCGGAGGCGAAGGTCGCCTGGGAGGCCGAGCAGCGGGAGACCGTCACCCGCCTCGTCGAGGAGGGCGCCGACGCGATCGACATCGACATCGCGCGCCAGCCCTTCGCCTTCGACAAGCTCCCCGAGCCGGACCTCATGCTGGTCGAGCAGATGCTCCCGATCGCCCGCGAGCAGGCCCCCGAAGGCCGGCTCCGGCGCAGCTGGGCCGACGTCCTGGAGGAGTGGGAGACCGAGGACCTGGCGCTCGACTCCGAGCTCGCCGGGCTGCTGTACGCCGACGCGATGGCCCGTCGCGCCATCGGCCAGCAATGCCGCGCCCTCGAGCGCATGGAGCCGCTGGGCGACCTGGACGGCGACTTCGACCGGCTGTCGCAGCACGCTCGCTGCCTGCACCGGCGCTCGCGTTACGACGAAGCCCGCCCCGCCACCGAGGCGGCGCTCGAGCATCGCCCCGGGGCGGACGCCCCCCCCGAGCAGCTCGCCGAGCTGGCCGCGCTGCTGCGGGTGGACGCCGAGCTGGCGGACCTGGAGGCGGGCGCCGACCTGGAGGCCCGCGAGCGGGCGCGCGCGTCGTGGGCCGAGGTCGGCGACCTGGCCAGGGCCTCGCTGCACGATCCCGACCTGCTGATCGTCGCCGACCGCGGCCTGCACGACGCGGCCCAGCACGATCGGGCCGACAGCCAGGACGGCCTGATCAAGGCAGCCATGGTGCTCTCGGCCTTCGTGGCGCTGATGCTCCCCGTCGGCTTCATCGTCGACGAGCGACGCAGCCACCGCGGCGCCCCCCACTTCGAGGTGCCGTCCTGGGACCTGCCGGACGACCCGTTCAAGCTCGCCGAGCGAGAGGGCGCGGCCCTGTACGTCGGCTTCACGCCCGACGCGCCGACCCGGCTGCGGACCGCGGCGGGGGGCGACCTGGGGACCGGAGACCTGCCCGAGCGCGCCGGCACCGAGGACGTCGGCGGCTGGCGTCGCACCCCCCTGGGCCCCGGCGACACGTTCTCCATCCAGCTGGGCGGCCGGGTGTTCGTGGTCCGCACCCGCCCCGCCGCCGCCGCGGTGCCGGGCAAGGCGACGGACGACGTCGACTGGCGCTTCGTGGCTGTGATGGCGGCAGTGATCCTGCTCGGCGCGTCGGTCGGCGTGCTCAGCAAGCTGGTCGACTTCGGCCCCGGCACCGAGATCCTCGTGCCCCCGATCGCCCAGACGGTGCGCCTCGCCCCGGTGCTCCCCGAGACGCCCGAGTCGAGCGGCTCCGATCCCGGGGAGCGCGCCAGGGACGAAGAAGGCGCGCGCGGCGACCCGACGTCGGACCGTCGCGCCCCGGAGGCGCGGGTCGCGGTGCGCAAGGCCGACCAGGACCGCGCGGTGGTCAATGACCTGATCAGCGCCCTGCTAGACGGGGCGCCGGTCGACTCCTCCTCGCTGGGCACCGACGTGCGCGCCGCGGCGACGGGTCTGCACGGCGCGAACCTCGCCTACGGTCCCGGCGGCTGGGGCATCCGCGGCGGCGGTCCCGGCGGCGGTGGCGACCGGCTCATCGGCGGGATCAGCATCGACGGCGCCGGCACGGGCGGCCCCGGTGGCCCCGGGGACGGCCCCTGGGACGGCCCGATCAAGCGGGTCGAGAAGCAGCCGACGGTGTCGACGTCCGGGGGGATCGCCATCGGCGGCATCCGCAAGGACCAGATCGACCGCGTCGTGAAGGACCACCTGCAGGCGATCCGGTACTGCTACCAGCGCGAGCTGCAGCGGCAGCCGGACCTGCACGGCAAGGTCGTGATCAAGTTCGTGATCGATCGCTTCGGCGCCGTGAGCACGTCGACGGTCAAGAGCACGTCGATGGACCACCCGGTGGTCGAGAAGTGCGTCGCGGACCGCTTCTTCCGGATGCGATTCCCGCGCCCCAAGGGGGACGGGATCGTGATCGTCTCCTACCCGTTCGTGTTCGACGCGGCGGGCGGCTGATCGCGGAGCCAGGGTCGCAGCACCTCGGCGACCGACATCTGGACGCCCATCGCGCCGAAGTTGTCGTACCAGCCGGTGGCCACCCGCTTGGCGACGGCGATCACCGCGTCCGCCCGGAAGGCGGTCCCGTGGCGCATCATCTGCGGCGCGAGCTCCAGGATGTCCTCGTAGCCCAGCTTCGAGCGGGCGAAGTCGACGTCGCCGTCGGCGCCGAAGGGAGCTAGGAGCTTGTAGCGCATTGGAACCGGAGCCCCGTGAGACCGGGGTGTCCGAGGCCAAGGCGCGACGAGGAGATGCATCGGGAATGCGCGACGAGGAGCAA
>CAYQEG010000096.1:0-29151 GCA_964416435.1 uncultured Rickettsiales bacterium | reverse complement strand
GACCTGGGACGCCGACACCGACGAGTGGGTGGTCTGCCGGTTCGACTGCGACGACGCGGCCGCCCCGGTGCACCCCGGCGCGGTCGAGGTCTGCGAGAACGGCATCGACGAGGACTGCGACAGCGACGCCGACGAGAACTGCCCCGACCCGGTGCAGGTGCGCATCCCGCCCGGCATCTCGTGCGCCGGCTGCGCCTCGTCGCACGCCGGCCCGACGGCGCCGGGCTGGCTGCTGTTCGGGCTGCTGCTCGCCCCCCTGAGGAGGAGACGATGAACGGTCTGGTCCTGATCGCCGCCGCGACGATCGGCATCCTCGGCGCCGACGGCGACCCGGCCGACGACCCCAAGCGCGTAGCGCAGACCCTCGCCCTGGAACAGGACGCGGTGCGTCCCCTCGGACTGGACGCCCAGCTCGAACCCTGGTGGGCCGTCGGGGTGCGGCTCGCGCCCTGCGCGGAGCTCGCCGGCCGCGACCTGGACCAGGCGGTGCGTGACGCCGACGCGAAGCTGGCCGAGCTCGAAGCGGCCGACGCCGTCGGCATCCTCGCCCAGGCGGTCGGCGCGGCCCATTGCTCCGAGGCCTGGGTCGACCCCCAGGCCCTCAAGATCGCCCTGGAGAGCTGGGGCCACGCCGCCCAGGAGGCGGGGGACGAGACCGTCGCCCGCAGCGCCTACGAGCAGCTCGCCGCCGCCGACGCGGGCTGGCGCATCCGGCCGCCGCCGGGATCGGGCTTCGAGAAGCTGTGGGACACCGTGCGGGGGGAGCTGGCCGCCGCGCCGCTGGTCACCCTCGCGGTGCACGCCGGCAGCCGCGAGGTCCGGCTCGACGGGGTCGCCCTCGCGAGCCCGACGGCCCGCATCGACGCCGCGCCGGGACGGCACCTCCTGCAATGGACGGGCCCCGACGGCCTGATCCACGGCGGCTGGCTGGTGCTCTCGCCCCGAGCCACGAAGGCGGCGCTGGTGACGTCCCAGCGGGCCGACGCGATCGCGCTGCTCTCGACGGGCCCGGACACCGACGCGGGCCGGACCGCCCTGGAGGTCTGGCTCGACGCGCTGCGCACCGCCCACGGGCTGGAGGAGATCGTGGTCGTCACCGGGGTCAAGCCCCACGCCGGGTACCGCGTCGCCGGCGGCCAACTGAGCCCCTGGACCGCCGACCTGAGCACGAGCTTCACGATGCGCCCCGACCGCGCGCGGCTGCTCGCCGGGGGCGGCTGGCTGACGACGTCGACCACCCAGCCGGGCGGCATCGGCGCGTTCCACCACGCCGGCGCCCGCATCGCGCTCGACGTCAAGATCGTCGGCGCCCTCCACGTGGTGGTCGACGCCGAGGTCGCGACCAGCGTGATCAGCTTCCCCGGCACCGACCTGGACGGCACCGCAGTGCTGCTCCCCGGCTTCGGCGCGGGCGTCGGCCTGCGCAGCCCCACCGGGCTGGCCCAGCCGTGGTTCGCGATCAACGCCGGGCTCTGGATCACCGGCTCCGGGGACGCCCTCGACGGCGCGCCGGAGGTCCCGATCCAGGAGGACTCGCAGATCGGCAACCCGTCGGGTCCCGTCGCCTTCCGGCTCTTCGGCGAGGGCGGCGTCGACCTCGTCCCCGGGGGCGGGCCGTTCGTCCTGCGGGTCGCCGCGGGGGTCGGCTACGGCCTCGGCTTCCAGGCCCGCGCCGGCGTGCTCGTCGGCGCACGCTTCGGGAACTGACAGGGCGCCACCCCGCGGGGTATACGGCGCCCATGAGCGCCGACGACCGCAACCTCACCTGGCACGACGGGCAGGTCTCCGACGACGACCGCGCGGCCCTGCTCGGCCACCGGGCCGCGTGCGTCTGGTTCACCGGCCTGTCCGGGTCGGGCAAGTCGACCCTCGCCCGGGCGACCGAGAAGGCGCTCGTGGACGCCGGCGTCCACGCCTACGTGCTCGACGGCGACAACGTGCGCATGGGCTTGAGCGGCGACCTCGGCTTCTCCGCCGAGGACCGGGTCGAGAACATCCGCCGCATCGGCGAGGTGGCCCGCCTGCTGGTGGACTCCGGAGCCGTCGTGCTGACGGCGTTCATCAGCCCCTACCGCGACGACCGCGACCGGGCCCGCGCCCTGATGGCGGACCGCTTCGTGGAGGTCTGGGTCAACCCGGGCCTGGACGTCTGCGAACAGCGGGACCCCAAGGGGCTGTACAAGCGGGCCCGCGCCGGGGAGATCGCCAACTTCACGGGTGTCTCGGCCCCCTACGAGGAGCCAGCCGCGGCGGAGATCGTCGTCGACACCTCGGGGGATCTCGCGGCGTGCGTCGACCAGGTCGTCGGCTACCTGCGGGAGCACGGGATCGTCCGGTGAGCGACGAGCAGCCGGCCGCCGACCGGCTCGCCCGCTGGTGGCCCGCCGCCGCCGTCCTCGGCGCCGGGATCGGCTACCTCCTGCTGCGGGAGAGCGGCACCTCGATCGACCTCCGGTACCGGCCGGCGCTGTGCGCCGTCGGCGCCGTCCTGGTGCTCGCCCGGGCGTATCCGCCTCGGGAGCAGCCGATGGCGCCGGTGGTCATGACGCTGCTGCTGTCGCTCTGGGCGGGCGTCGCGGTCGGCTCGATCGCGGGGCGGGACCTGGATCGGCTCGCCAAGGGCCACGACAGCCGGCTGTGGTCCCACTACCACTACTACCTGGGAGCGAAGTACTTCTCGGAGCTCGGCTACGACGGGCTGTACGAGCAGACGATCGCGGCGGACCAGGAGGGCAAGCGGCGCCTGCGCTTCGCGCCGGTGATCCGCGACCTCGCCACCTACGAGCCCCTGCCGACGATGTACGGCGCGCGCAAGCGCAACGACGCCTGGACGGACGGCCGCTGGCAGGCGTTCGTCGACGACGTGGCGTACTTCACCGAGCGGATCGAGCCCGAGACGTTCCGCCGCCTCCTGCGAGACCGCGGCTACAACGCGCCCCCCGCGGGCGGCGCGCTCTACAAGGTCTGTGCGCTGCTCCCGCTGAGCGACGGAAGCCTGGTGTTCCTGGGCCTGCTGGACCCCGCGCTCGTGCTGCTCGCGCTCCTCCTCGTCGGGCGCGTCTTCGGGCCGATCCGCGCGCTCGTCGCCGGCGCGTGGCTCTGCGTCTTCTACGGCAACGAGATGCACCTCATCGGTGGCCCGCTGCTGCACGACTACCTGGTCGCGCTGCTGCTGATGGCCTGCGCGGTGCACAAGGACCGACCCACCCTCGCCGGCGCCGCGCTCGGCTACGCGGCGATGGTGCGCGTGTTCCCGGTCCTGCTCCTGGGCGGGCTCGCGGTCTGGACGGTCGCGGCGATGCGGCGCGACGGCGCGTTCCCCGCGTTCACCGCGAAGTTCCTGCGGGGGCTCGCCGGCGCCGTGCTCGTCCTGGGGCTGCTCGGCTGCCTCTCGGGGCGGGGGGTGTCCGGCTGGACCGAGTGGGCAGGCAACATCGAGCTGCACAGCGAGCACCACCGGTTCGGCGACAAGCGGATCGGCCTGCAGCACGTCTTCACGCACGACTGGGGTGGGCTGGCCTGGAACGACTGGCGGAACAAGGACCACCGCCGGGACACGTGGCCGGAGCAGAAGCTGGGCGCCCACGGCGTGGCGCTGCTCCTGGTCCTGCTCTGGGCGGCGGCGAGCTGGCGCGCGGCGGCCGGCGAGCGTGACCCGCTGGACTCGATCGCGTTCGCGATGGCGCTCGTGTTCGTCGGCATCGTGCTGTCCCGCTACTACTGGTCAGCCGCGGTGTTGCTGATGCTCGTGGGCGGGCGCGAGCGGGACGGCCCCCGAGAAGCCTGGCTGAGCGCCGGCCTGCTGATCCTGGTCGCCGTCTTCTACCTGGCGGCCAGCTACGTCAGCGACAGCTTCGGGCGCTACGCGCTCGCCAACATCGCGCTGGGCGGGTTCCTGGCGGCCGCGCTGGGCCACCGGCTGCTCGCTACTCGTAGGCCTCCGGCCAGCTCTTGAGGCGCTCCAGGTTGGCCGGCTCGTGACCTGAGACCACGGTCACCTCGGGGTGGGCGTCGGCGAACGCCCGCACCCGCCACTGGGACTCGTAGTTGACCTCCCAGTCGAACTCGAGCAGCCCGCGGACCAACGGGCTCTTGAGCTCCGGCCCGGTGTAGTGCCGGTCGATCCAGGCGCAGTCCCCGGTGAACAGGAACGATCCTCCCTTGAGGTTGACGAGCACCGCGGTGTGGCCGGCGGTGTGGCCGGGGGCCGGCAGCAGCACCACCGAGCCGTCGCCGAACAGGTCGACGTGCCCCACGAACGGCCCGTAGGCGGCCGTGGTCTGGAACTCCACCAGCTTGACCGCGGTGTGGCCCGCGAAGGGGGAGGTGTCGGGCTTGCCCAGCGGGCCCCGCTCGTCGGCCGCCTCCCACTCGGGCCGCGCCACCCAGAGGGCGGACCGGGGGAAGTCCTCGATCCCGCCGATGTGGTCGGCGTGCATGTGCGTCATCACCACGTGCCGCACGTCATCGGGCTGCACGCCGATCTCGGGCAGTCGGTCGGCCGCCGCCGCGCCGGGCTCCATCGTCAGCCCGAGCAGGTTGCTCGCGGTTCGGCCGGGGTAGTCGTGGGGGTCGACCGCGGTGCGGCGCGGGAAGCCGGCGTCGATGAGCACCACCCCCTCGGTCGGGTGCTCGAACACGTAGACGAAGACCGGCAGCTCCATGAAGTCCCGGCCGCCGCCCTGCACGACGATCTTCTCCCGCGCCCGGGTGGTCGCCACGTGCAGCACGCGGAGGCTGCCGCCGGGCAGCGCGTCGCGGTCGACGGACCAGGAGAAGGTCGGGATGTCCGGCGTCGGTGGCACCGTCTTGGGGGCGCAGGCCAGGAGCGGGAGCAGCGAGAGCAGCAGGAGCGGGGTCTTCATCGAGCTGGATGATAGTCCGGAAAGAGAAACCCCCGCGCCGGCGAACCGACGCGGGGGCTTGGCTCTCAGACCAGAGGTCTGACTACAGGTTGTCGGGTTCGTCACGAACCCGAGCCCCTCCGGGGCCGCGCACGCTGCGCGTGCACGCGACTCTCGCCGTCCTGGCTACAGGTTGCAGACGAAGTCGCCCAGGGAGGCGCACTCGGACTGCGACGACTCGTCGCAGACCTCGCCGCCCAGCGTGGTCGTGTTCAGGACCTCGCTGCCGCAGACGTTGTCGCCGGAGCCGACCTGGACCGTGACCTCGGTGCCGGCCGGGACCTCGACGCAGTAGCTGCCGTCGAGCTCGGTCAGCGACGAGTAGACCGCCACGTCCGGGAAGGCGCTGTCGAACACCTCGACGAGGATGTTCGGGGCAGCGTTCGTGTTGATGATGACCTCACCGGAGGCGCAGGACGTCTCCTGGTAGGGGCGCAGGACCGCGATGTTGGCGCAGCCACCCTGGCAGTTCGGGAGACCCGGCTGCGAGAAGAGCTGGACCGGCTGGAAGCCGAGCTCGCTGTCCTGAGTGGTCAGCACGTACACCTGGGTGGTCTGGAAGACCGGGACCGCGAGGCAGAAGGCGCCGTTGGCGTCGGTGCTGGCGATGCCACCCTGCGGGGACACGACCTCGGCACCCTCGATGGGCTGGTTCTGCTTGTTGATCACGACGCCGGTGACGCAGCTCATGATGTCGACGGGGATGACGCCCATGTCGATGCAGTCGCTGAAGTTACCGTCGAAGCAGGTCGCCTGGCCGGCCGGGATGGTGACCGGGTCGGTGCGCTGCGTAGCGGTCTGGCCGCCCACGGAGTAGCTGATCTCCATCCACACGGTCTCGCCGTTCTTCACCTCGACGCAGAAGCTGCCATCGGCGGCGGTGCGGGCGGAGGTCGTGCTGATGTAGGTCATGCCGACGGCGCGAACCGTCGCGCCCTGGCGCGGAGTGCCCTGGCTGTTGGTGACGACGCCCGTGACGCAACCGTGGGTCGGCAGCGGCTGGTCGCAGTTCCAGGTGGAGAAGTGCGGCGCCTCGTAGATGGCGACGAGGTTGCCGTCGGCGTCCTCCTCGACCGTGGCGAAGCCTTCCTCAACCCACTTGCCAGTGGACTCGTTGTAGGACCACATCGGGACCGTGTCACCGGCCACGGGGGCGTCGGCGGAGCCGAGGTCCTGCAGCGGGATGACCATCGGGGCGGCCTCGTCGTCGAGGTTCAGCTCTTCGCCGTTGTCGCCGTAGAGGTTGACCTGGACCATGCCGAAGGACTCGAGGACCTGGTCGGCGCCGTCGAGGTCGATGGCCGTGAAGTCGCCGGGGGTGGCGAACAGCTCGTTGCCCATCTCCATGTCGGACATGAGGTCGTAGAAGGTCGCCTCGACCCGCACGGTGCCGTCGTAGGCGTTGCCGTCGGCGTCGATGAAGTTGGCGCCGGGGAGGACCACGGAGGGGCCGCCCTCTTCGACCTCGAAGCTCAGGCCGTCCGTGCTGTCGAACGTCGCCTCGTAGTCGAGCTCCGCCATCGTCTGGAGCATCTGGTTCTCGATGTCCTCGATGATCATGAAGGGCTGCTGCGACTTGGCGAAGCCGTCCTTGACGAAGTTGACGAGGATGCGGTCCTTCGCGTCGATGTCGCGAATGACGAACTTGCCCTGGTAGTCGGTGGTGGCCTCGAACCCGTGGCTCGTGGTCACCAGGACGTCCGCGACCGGCATGCCGAACGCGTCACGCACGACGCCGTGAAGCGAAGTGCCCTCGACGTCGACGTTGTCGTCGTCGTCGGGGTTGTTGTTGTCGCCCTGACCGAAGTCGGGGTCGTCGGGGTTGACGAAGTCTCCGTCGCCCACACAGCCGGGAACGATGAGCGCTCCGGCAGCAGCGAGCGAGAGCCAGAACTCGCGCTTGGTGATGGTCATTATCTCAGCCTCCTTGTTTTTCGACGCGCCGGGTTCCCCACGGCACGGTGTGACTTCGTCAGTGCTGTGATTCTCGATCAGTCCTTTGCACCTCGTCAACGTCTTCTTGACAAAAAATTTGCACCGAACGATTTCTTCTAGTGATTCCTACTACTTGAATTGTCAAGACGACCGGGACTCGAAGTTGTGGACCCGTCTCGGTGATCCCTTTGACCCGGTCTCCGCACCGCTCCGGTGTCCCTTCCGGAGATTCCATGCGATTCCATCGTCTCGCTGTCCTGGCGATCCTGTTGATGACTTTTATCACCCCCGCGCGTGCGTACGCGAAGGGTTTTTCGGAACGTCCGCTCTGGACCGGCGTCGGCATCGCCGGCGGCGGCACCGCGGGGGACGTCGGGGGGGCCGGCGCCCTGCACCTGACCCTCGGTCTGCGCCTCATCCCGGTCGTGCCGGAGCTGACGGTGCGGGAGGGGCTCGCGTCGGGACCGGCGCGCCACGTCACCAGCATCGCGGCGGGCGCGCGCATCCTGCTGCCCCGCCTCGCCATCCTCCGCGGTTTCGTTCGCATCGGGTTCAGCCACCAGCACGAGCTGGTCTGGTCGAGCTTCAAGGCGGCGCCCGGCCAGGCGCTGCTCGGGGTGGCGGACGACATCAACCACCGCAGCGGGTTCGAGACCGGCGGCGGGATCGAGGTGTCGCTGGGGCCCAAGGGGATCTTCGGGCTGTGGGTGCAGGGCACCGCCATCGTGCTCCCGGGCACCCCCGGACCGCCGCTCACCGTGCTCGCGGAGGGCGGAGTGTCCCTCGCATTCGGGCCCCGCCGGGGCGGCTGATCGGCATCGGGCCGAAGCGCCCCCCTTGACGGGAGGCGCGCACATGCCCGACGATGCGCTCGGGCAACCGCCGATTGGCGGGCCCGCCTCTTCCCAGGAGCGAACGTGATCCGGACCTGCAAGGGCTGCAGCCGGGGCTGGCGTGTAGACGACGCGGAGCAGCAGCGCTGCCGTTCTGCAGGCGTCTCCCTTCCCCGCACGTGCCTGACCTGTCGCGCCGACAAGCGCAAGCTGGAGGACCGGACTGTCGCGTGCGCCCGATGCGGCACCGACTTCGAGTTCACCCGCGAATTCGCCATCCTGTGCGCATCGGTCGGCTGGGGCGAGCCGACGCGGTGCATCTCGGGCTGCGACGAGAAAGCCCGCAAGGGCCTGCGCGGCGACCGCAGGAAGATGGCCGACGCCTGGGACCGCATGCGGTCGGCGACCGGCCCCGCCCACCTCGGCACCGAGCCTCGGCCGGTCAAGCCGGAGGACCTGTTCCGCGGGCTCGACAAGATGCTGGAGAAGGCCGCCGCGGCCGAGCGGGCGGCCGAGGAAGCGGCCGCCGCCGAGCCCGAGCCCGAGCCGGAGGTGGAGGCGGCGGGAGACGGTCCGCCGGACTTCTCCCCCCGGGCCCGCAAGGGCGAGGACCTGCCGTCCCCCGACGACCTCTTCAAGGGGCTGCTGGGCGACCGGCGCAAGTCCAAGGGCTGATCAGCTGCCGTCCAGGTAGTCGTCGATCTTCTCCGCCTGCTGGCGCATCTGGGACGCCGCCGCTTCCACCGCGAAGTAGTCGGGGATGTCGTCGTCGTTCAGCAGGGCGTCGACCCAGAACGTCTCCGACCGCCGCACCGCCCCGTCGTGGGGGTACAGCACGACCAGGTCGTACTGCTGGAACACCTCCATCAGGTCGGTCGTGAACGAGATCGGCTCGGGCAGCAGGGAGCGGCCGACGACGTAGGCCTCCCCGTCGTCCGGCTCGATCCAGCGGTACTGGCGGACCCCCTCCGACGTCGCTTCCCCGAGCAGCGACGCCTCCGTCCGCTGCTCGAACGCGAACCGGTAGCGGTCGCACTCCCGGGCCAGGAAGCAGGCGCGGTCCGTCTCCTCGCTGACCTCGTACTCGATGTAGGTGTCGAACAGCTCGGCCTTGTCCGGGTGGACGATGACGGGCAACACCTCGTCCAGCGTGTGCCGGTAGTCGGCGCCCCCCATCGCGCCGAGGATGTGCAGCTCGTCGCCGACGTCGACCCCCGCGGCGAGCAGGTGGTCCGTCGTCAGGTTGTCCACCCGCCAGCCACCGGTGATGTCGTCGAACTGCTCGTCGACCTGGGGGATCAGGCCGTCCCCCATCGCGCGCAGGAACCGTGGCTCGTCGTCGAAGTGGGAGAAGCCGAAGGTGACCAGCTCCTCCATGTCCGTCGGCGCGTCGACGACGCAGCCGGTCGGACCGAGGGCCAGCGCAGCGATCAGCGCCGACGTCGGGGGGAGCCCTCTCACCGCCCCATCAAATCACAGCGCCGGGGCGCACGACCACGCTCAGGCAGACCGCCTCGTGTTGGACCACGAAGCCGCGGAACAGCAGGTCGCCGAGGGCGGCGGGGTCGGCGTCGGCCTCCACCCGGTCGACGGGCGTGGGCCGCTCCAGGCGCCGGAGCAGGTCAGCCGCGCCGGCGCCCAGCGTCACCTCCCGGAGCACCGCCGAACGACGGGTGTCGGTCACCCGCAGTCCTCCGTCCTCGAGGGCCTCGCCGATCAAGACCGGCGGCCCCCCGGGCGCCAGCCAGGCAGCGTTCCAGGTGTCGACCGCGGCGCCGACGCGCCGGCCGAGCACCTTGTCCCGCCGGTACGGCGACGGCAGCTCCGCGGCGAAGTGGTAGGCGATGTCGGCGATGGGCGCCCCGACCGGCCACGCCCGCTCCATGCCGGGGAGCGGCCGGACGTCGGACACGCCGTAGCGCCCGGGATCGCGGAAGTAGGGGCTGTAGCGGTCCACCCGGACGGGGGCGAGGGCGACCGGCGGCCGCAGGTGCTCGAGCAGCGGGACCAGCTGCAGCGTCGCCTCGTAGTCCTCGCGGCGGTCCCCCGGGAAGCCGACCATCCAGTTCCACAGCGGGTCGACGTCGGCGGCCCGGCACTCCCGCAGGAACACCAGGTTCATCGGCCCGGTCGTGCCCTTGCCGATGCGCTCCAGGGTCGCCGTGGACAGCGACTCGATGCCCGCCTGGACCTGGGTGACGCCCGCCGCCGCGAGCAGCTGCAGGTGGCTCCGCTTCAGCGACGCCTTGACCTCGTAGAAAAAGGACAGCGGCTCGGTCCGACCCGCCTGGCGGGCGGCGAGCTCGGGGAGGACCTCGCGCTGGACGCGGATCGGCAGGAGGTCGTCCGACGCGCGCAGCTCCCGGGCGCCGTAGCGCTCCACCAGCGCTTCGATCTCCTCGAGCACGCGCTCGGGGGACTTGGCCCGCTCGGCGATCTGGGTGCCGTTGATCCCGCAGAAGGTGCAGTGGGACAGCGCCCCCCACCAACAGCCGCGGGACGACTCGAACGGCAGCGCGACGGGCAGCCCCCGGGGCAGCCGACCGGCCTCGATCCGGGGCGCCGCCTGGGCGTAGTAGTCCTCGAACACCGGCGTCGGGGCGTCGTCCAGGCGATGCACCGGGTCGCACTCGTAGACCGGCCCGGGGGGCGCGTCCCCGGCGAGGAGCCGCCGCACGAGGCCCGGCAGCTCCAGCTCGGCCTCCCCCGCCACCACCAGGTCGAATGCGTCGGTCGCCGCGGCGATGCCGGCGGCCATCGGCTGGGCGGCGTTGGCGCCCCCCAGGAGCAGGGTCGCGTCCGGCAGCCGGCGACGCACCGCCCGCGCCAGGGCGACGGACGCGACGGTCTGCTGGAACACCGACGAGAAGCCGACCACCCGGGGCGCGCCGGCGGCGATCGCGTCGGCCTCGTCCTCGATCAGGGCCGGCACCTCCGCCAGGGCGCGGTCGAAGTCAGCCCGGGTGACGGCGTCCGAGCGGGCGTCGAAGTCGTCGACGTGCAGCACGATCGGGTCGCCCCAGGCGGCTTCGTGGAAGAGCATCTCGCCGTGCATCCGGGTACAGGAGAGGGCGAACCGCCGGTAGCGGTCGTAGCCGATGCGGGCCGCCATCTCGAGGTTGCTGTAGCGGACCTCGCAGGGGATCCCCGCCCGGCGCAGCGCGGCGGCCAGGACCGAGGGCCCCAGGATCGGCAGCGCAGCGCTGGCGACGGGCGGGACCACGAGGACGACGTCGGGCACGTCGCAGAACCTAGCGCGGGCGGACCGACCGCGTAGGATCCCCGCGATCCGATGAACGACGAGCCGAAGACCCTGCGCTGGTGGCGCCTCCTGAGCACCATCGCCGCCCTCAACGTCGTGTTGTGGCTCGTGACCTCCGCGGTCGCCGACGTCGGCGACCGGTACGTGCAACGCCAGCTCGCCCTGTCGGCCGTGTACGTGCTGGTCTGCGCCTTCCGCTCGGTGCTCCCGCGCATCGACCTGGAGCGCTACTGCCTCTGGGACACCCCGCTGTCGAGCGTCTTCCCGGGCCGCTCCGCGGCGACGGTCGCGGAGGTCAGCTTCGCCGGCCAGTGCGGCCTGCTCCTGCACGAGATCGGCGGGGCTGCCGGCCTCCCGGTCTTGCAGCACCTCGCCTGGCCGGTCGTCGGCCTGCTCGCCCTCGCCCAGGTCTTCTGCTGGTCCAGCGTGCTGACCCTCAGCCACCTCGGGCACGCCATCGAGGAGTCGCTGTGGGCCGTCACGTTCGCGATGATCGGCGTCTGTGTCGGCTTCGCCGCGTTCCACGTCGACGGCACGCTGCAGGCCATCTGCGCCGTCGGCGCCCTCTGCTCGGCCGGCTACGTCGGCTTCATGGTCACCGTCGACGTGCCGATGTACGTGCGGCGCTGGCGGGCGGGTCGGGACGCGGGGATCGAGAGGCTGTCGCTGGGTGCGGGCGTGGCGGACGCGCTGAAGCGGCGGGTGGTCACCCGGGACTGGGCCGTCTGGAAGCCCGAGGTCGCCTGGCTGACCGGCTACTTCAGCTTCGCGGTCTGGCTCAGCCTGGCCATGGTGCTCCTGCCGCGGTCGTGACCGCGATGGTTACCCCCCTGTGACCCGGACGGGAGCACTGTCCGTGCCCATGGTGCCCCCCCACCCCCACCCGCGCGGCTCGCGTGCGCTCCTGTCGGTCGTGATGCTGGCGGTGTTCGCCGCCTGCGCGCTCGCGTCGGTCCAGGCGTACGGCCAGGAGCGGGCCACCGAGGCGTCCACCGAGCGGCCGATCCGCTGGTACCTCGTGCCATCGGTCGGCTTCAACACCGACGACGGCCTCGGGTTCGGCGCCCGGGGCGAGCTGCAGCGGCTCGACCCCGAGATCCTCCCCTACCGGCTCGGCCTGGTGCTGGACGCGTTCGTCACGCTGCGGGGGTTCCACCACCACCGCCTCAGCGTGGACGTCGTCGGCCTGGGGCGCCGCCAGGCGCTGCGGCTGACGGTCAACCTGGCCTACCGCCAGTGGCAGAACGACGGCTACTGGGGCATCGGCAACGGCACCGCCCTGGAGCGGGAGTTCGTCGGGACGTTCGACCGCAAGGACGACCGGCGACGGCGGTACCGCTACTTCCTCGTCCAGCCGTTCGCCAACCTGACCGCTCGGTTCGGCCACGGCCGGGCCGTCGGCGGCTTCGCCACCCTGCGGCTGCAGTACACGCGGGTGCAGGTCTACGAGGGCTCGCTGCTCGCCGAACACCGCCCCCCGGGCCTCGACGGCGGGTTCGAGGTGGAGCTCGCGGGCGGGCTGGTGGTCGACACCCGGCAGCCCGAGCCGGCGCCGACCCGGGGGGTGCTGCTGGAACTGTCCCTTCGCCTGTCCCCGGATCTCGCCGGCCACGGCACCGCCTACGTCGCGCCCTTCGCGTCGGTCCGGGCGTTCCACGAGCTCGCCCCCGACCGGCTCGTGCTCGCCTGGCGGCTGATGGCCGAGTGGTTGCTCGGCAACCCCGCCTTCTACGAGATGACCCGCTGGGGCGGCGCGACGCCGATCCTCGGCTTCGGCGGCTTCGAGACGCTGCGCGGGGCGCCGTTTGGACGCTGGCGAGCGCCCGGTCGCGCCATCGCCAACGCGGAGCTACGGATCGACGTCGTGCGGCACCGACTCCTCCAGCAGCCCGTGCGCTGGCAGCTCGTCCCCCACGCCGACGTCGGCGTCGTGTGGGGCGCCGGCGAGCTGGCCACCGCCCCCGCCCCGCGGTTCCCGCTGCACCCGTCCGCCGGCGTGGGCGTGCACGTCCTGTTCGCCGAGGCGTTCCTGGGACGGCTCGATCTCGCGCTGGGCCCCGACCTCGTCGTCGAGCCCGACGGCGACACGACCCACCGCCCCTACTTCGGCCTCTACTTCGGCTTCGGCCAGACCTTCTGACCCGGAGGATGCGTGATCACTCCACCGCAAACCCCCTTCCCGCCGACCACCGACCGTGATAGCCGGTCGTCCATGCTCCGCCGCCTGCCGCTGGCCCTGCCCGTGCTCGCCTCGCTCGTCGCCTGCCAGCCGCTGCCGGAGGCGCCCGAGACCGTGGACGAGCTCGTCGTCTACTTCTACGAGAACCACCCCGACGACGACCCCCTGGTGCTCGGCGCCGGCATCGACAGCTTCGTCGCCTGGCTCGAGGAGCACGCCGACGAGCTGGACGACGCGGACTACGCGATCAGCCCCCTGAGCGAGGAGGCGGTCGACCTCCTGGACGACGAGGACCGCACGGTGGACGGCCTCATCGGCCTCGCGGTGGTCACCACCAGCGCCCACACCGTCGACGACGCCGCGTTCGCGAACACCGCGGTCAGCATCGAGGAGGTCTACGGCGAGCAGTACACCGACTACGAGCGGGACGTGATCGGTGACGTCGACTGCTTCCTGGACCGCGGTTGCCCCCGCCTCGAGGCGGACGAGCGCTACACCGCGCACTTCCCGCTCGGGCTGGAGAGCCGCAGCCACATGTACAACCAGTACGTCTGGGGCGAGGGCGAGGCGGGCACCGCCTACCTGCAGCGCAACTGGCTCGTCGAGAAGCCCGAGGTCAACAGCAACCTGCTGGACGTCGACCAGCAGTTCTACATGAACCTCCTGTTCCCGAAGGCCGACGGCGGCCACTTCCGGCTCCAGGCGACCTGGATGATCGTCAGCCAGCAGGAGGTCGACGAGGACCTCGCCCTGAACCTCACCGCCAACTCCATGCGCGGCTCGAGCGACGAGCTCGAGGCGTGGATGGACGAGAACCTGTAGGCCCGCGGTGCCCCCGCTCCTCGTCATCGCGGTCGGCGTCCTCGTCGGCTTCTTCGTCTGCCTCGCCGTGGCGTGGGCGCTGATCGTCCGGGCCCTGAGCCGCCGCCACCCCGAGCTGCGCTGGGACTGGTCCACCATCGATCCCGACGACGTCCGCTTCCCCGCCGACTTCGTCTGGGGCACGGCGACGGCCGCCCACCAGGTCGAGGGGGGCAACGACAACAACCAGTGGTGGCGGTGGGAGCACAGCACCGGCGCCGACGGCCGCCCCCGGGTGCAGGGGGGCCACACCAGCGGCGCCGCGGTCGAGCACTGGACCCGCTTCCGCGAGGACATCCGCCGGATGAAGGAGGAGCTGGGGGCGACGTCCTACCGGTTCAGCATCGAGTGGAGCCGGCTGGAGCCGAGCGAGGGCGTCTGGGACGACTACGCGTTCGCCCACTACCGGGAGGTCATCGAGTGCTGCATCGAGCACGGCGTGGAGCCGATGATCACGCTCCACCACTTCACCGACCCGCTCTGGTTCGCCGACAAGGGCGGCTTCGAGGATCAGGCCAACATCGACCTGTTCGTGCGCTTCGCCCGGAAGGCGTTCGAGGAGTACGGCGACAAGGTGACCCGCTGGTGCACCCACAACGAGCCGGGTCCGTACGCGCTGATGGGCTGGCTGATGGGCGTCTTCCCGCCCGGGGTGAAGTCGTTCGAGCGCTACACCCGCGTGCTCTGCAACCTCGTGCACAGCCACACCCGCGTCTACCGGGCGCTCAAGGAGATGCCGGGCGGTGACCGGGCGCAGATCGCGCTGGTGAAGAACATCTTCCAGGTCGAGCCGTTCGACCGCTGGCACGTCGGCCAGTGGGCCCTCTGCCGGATGGCCGACGTGCTCTACAACGAGTCGATCCTGCGGTGCCTCAAGACGGGCGTCTTCGAGGTGCGGGTGCCCGGCCTCATCAACTTCCGCGAGGAGGTCCCGGGCGCCGACCAGTCCCTCGACTTCCTGGGGCTGAACTACTACTCGCACATCCTGGTGCGCCTGTTCATGCGCCGGGAGCCGCCGTTCGAGGTGCTCGCCCGCCCCGGCGACGTGGTCTGCGACATGCCCTACTGCGTCTACCCCGAGGGCTTCTACCGGGCCCTGAAGCGGGCGGCCGAGGTGGGCAAGCCGATCGTCGTCACCGAGAACGGCATCCCCGACGACCGGGACGACCGCCGCGGGGACTGGATCCGCCGCTACGCCTACGCGATGCACCGGGCGATGGCCGAGGGCGTCGACGTTCGCGGGTTCCACTACTGGTCGCTGCTCGACAACTTCGAGTGGGCCGAGGGCTGGGAGCCGCGCTTCGGGCTCTTCGGCGTCGACTACGACACCCAGGAGCGCACGCTGCGGGCAGGCGCGCAGCCGATGATCGACCTGATCCGCAAGACCGGCGGCGAGCCGGCCCGGGCCGAGAGCGCCTAGCGCGATGAGCGACGACGACGACCCCCGCGAGCGCCGCAGCGCGGGCTGGTACGGCAAGGCCGACAAGGACGGCTTCATCCACCGCAGCTGGATGAAGGCGCAGGGCTACGCCGACGAGGTGTTCGACGGGCGGCCGGTCGTCGGCATCTGCAACACGTGGTCGGAGCTGACGCCCTGCAACAGCGGCCTGCGCGACCTCGCCGAGCACGTCAAGGCGGGCGTCTGGTCCGCCGGCGGGTTCCCGGTCGAGTTCCCCGCCATGTCGCTCGGCGAGACCCAGGTCCGCCCCACCGCGATGCTGTGGCGCAACCTCCTCGCGATGGAGGTCGAGGAGTCGATCCGGGCCAACCCGCTGGACTCCGTCGTGCTGCTCGGCGGCTGCGACAAGACCACGCCGGGCCAGGTGATGGGCGCCTGCTCCGTCGGCCTGCCGTTCGTGGTGGTGTCGTCGGGGCCGATGCTCAACGGGCGGTTCCGGGGGCGCACGATCGGCTCGGGCACCGACGTCTGGAGGTTCAACGAGGCGGTGCGCGCAGGGCGGATGGCGCCCGCCGAGTTCGCCGCCGCGGAGCGCTGCATGTCCCGGAGCCGGGGCACCTGCATGACCATGGGCACCGCGTCGACGGTCGCCTGCGTGATGGAGGCGATGGGGCTCGCGCTGCCCGGCAACGGCACCATCCCGGCGGTCGACGCCCACCGCCAGGCGATGGCGTTTGCGTCCGGTCAGCGGGCCGTCGCGATGGTCGACGAGCAGCTGACTCCGGACAAGCTGCTGACCCCGGCGGCGTTCCGCAACGGCATCCGAGCGGTCGCCGCGATCGGCGGCTCGAGCAACCTGGTGCTCCACCTGCTCGCCATCGCGGGGCGGATCGGCGTGGAGCTGACCCTGGACGACTGGGAGTCGGCGGGCGCCGACGTGCCGCTCCTCGTGGACCTGATGCCCGCGGGCCGCTTCCTGATGGAGGACTTCCACTACGCCGGGGGCATGCCGGCGGTACTCGCCGAGCTGGGCGACCGGCTCGAGGGGGACGCGCGGACCGTCGGCGGGGGCACCCTGGCGGCCCAGGCGGCCGGCGCCGACTGCTTCGACCGGGCCGTCATCCGGACCGCCGACCAGCCCTTGGGGACCGACGCCGGGCTCAAGGTCCTGCGGGGCAACCTCGCCCCCGGCGGGGCGATCATCAAGCCCGCGGCGGCGACCCCGGCGCTGCTCCAGCACACCGGGCCGGCGGTGGTGTTCGAGTCCATCGAGGACCTCGGGGCGCGCATCGACGACCCCGAGCTGGAGGTCACCGCCGACTCGGTGCTCGTGCTCCAGGGCTGCGGCCCCCGGGGCTACCCCGGCATGCCGGAGGTCGGCAACATGCCGCTGCCCCGCAAGCTGCTGGAGGCCGGAGTGACCGACATGGTCCGCGTCAGCGATGCCCGCATGTCGGGCACGGCGTTCGGCACCGTCGTGCTGCACGTCGCGCCGGAGAGCGCCGCGGGGGGGCCGCTCGCCCTGGTGCGGACCGGCGACCCGGTGACCCTGGACGTCGCCGGCGGCCGCCTGCACCTGGGGGTCGACGAGTCCGACCTGGAGCGCCGGCGCGACGCCTGGACGCCCCCGGCGCGCCGACACGAACGCGGCTGGGGGCGGCTGTACGCCGACACGGTCGAGCAGGCCGACCGCGGGGCCGACCTGGACTTCCTGCGCGGGGCCTCGGGCCACGTCGTCACGAGAGAGAGCCACTGATGGGCATCGACGGACACTACGAGGACCTCGCCGGCCGGGCGGTGCTCGTCACCGGCGGCGCCCAGGGCATCGGCCGGGCGATCGTGCGGGCGTTCGCGCGGCAGGGGAGTCGGGTCGCCTTCCTCGACCTCGCCGACGACGCCGGCCAGGCCCTCGCGGCCGAGACCGGCGCGACCTTCGCGTGCGTCGACCTGACCGACGTCGACGCCACCCGCGCCGCCATCGCCGACCTGGACGCCGCGATGGGGCCGTTCGGGGTGCTCGTCAACAACGCCGCGTGGGACGAGCGCCACGCCATCGCCGACGTCACCCCGGAGCTGTGGGACCGCGTGCAGGCGGTCAACCTGAGGCACCAGTTCTTCGTCACCCAGGCGGTGCTGCCGGGCATGGAGTCGCTGGGCGGCGGCTCGATCGTCAACCTGTCGAGCACCAGCTACCTGCTCGGCGTCACCGGCATGCCCGGCTACATCGCCGCCAAGGCGGGCATCTCCGGGATGAGCCGCTCCCTCGCCCGGGAGCTCGGCCCCCGGGGCATCCGGGTCAACGCGGTGCTACCCGGCTGGGTGATGACCGAGCGCCAGGAGGAGCGCTGGGTGACCGACGCCGCGCTCGCCCAGACCCTCGCCGCGCAATGCCTGCCGGTCGCCATCCAGCCCGACGACGTGCCGCCCCTGGTCCTGTTCCTGGCGTCCAGCGCCAGCCGGATGATCACCGGCCAGGCCCTCGCGGTGGACGCGGGGGTGACCTGACTGTGCCAACCGGAATGCTCGCCATCGACTGGGGATCGAGCACGGTCCGCGCCTGGCGCCTCGGCCCGGACGGCGCGGTCCAGGGGGAGCATCGGCTGTCGGTGCCCCTGGCGACGACCGCGCCGGCGGAGCTGCGAGCGATCCTCGGCCGCCTGCGGGCCGAGCTGCGCGCCGACGGGCTCCCGGCGCTCGCCTGCGGGATGATCGGCAGCGCCCAGGGGCTGATCGAGGCCCCCTACGTGCCCTGCCCGGCCGACCTGGGCGCGCTCCCCGAGCGCCTCGTGGAGGTGGGCGGGCTGTACGTGGTCCCGGGGCTGGTGGGGGATGGCCCGTCGGGGCAGCCCGACGTGATCCGGGGGGAGGAGACCCAGCTGCTCGGCGTGCTGGGGGGCGGCTGCGAGGGGCTCGTCTGCCTGCCCGGCACCCACAGCAAGTGGGTGCATGCGACGGGCCTGCGGGTCGACCGGTTCGCGACGTCCCTGACCGGCGAGCTGCGGGCGGCGGTGCTGTCCGAGGGGCTCATCGCCTCGGTCGCGGTCGGAGCGGCCGAGGACCTGGCCGCGTTCTCCGAGGGGCGGGCGACCGCCGCCCAGCCGGGCGGCCTGCTCCACCACCTGTTCGCCGCCCGAAGCCGGGTCCTCCAGGGCTGGATGACCGGGGCCCAGGTCGCGTCATGGACGTCGGGGCTGTTGGTCGGTCACGAGATCGTCGCGATGGAGCAGATCTTCGGGATCGACCGCCCGGTGCTCGTCGTCGGCGAACCGGTCGTGGCGGAGCGCTACGCATCGGCGATCGGACCCCGGGCGACGGTGGTCGACGGGGGCGCGGCGGCGCGGCAGGGCCTGCTGTCGGTCGCCCGCGCCCGAGGCTGGATGGAGGACCCGAGATGACGGCTCCCGAAGACCTCCGGACGCGGCTCGCCGAGCTGCCCCTCGTCGCGATCCTCCGGGGGGTGCGTCCCGACGAGGTCGTCGCGGTGGGCGAGACCCTCGTGGCCGCCGGCATCAGCGTGATCGAGGTCCCCCTCAACTCCCCCGACCCCCTGGTCAGCGTGCGCGCGCTGGCCGACGCGATCGGGGAGCAGGCCCTCGTGGGGGCCGGCACGGTGCTCACCCCGTCCGACGCCCGGGCCGTCGCCGACGCGCTCAAGCTGTTCCCCGCCCAGGCGAGCTCCCCCCGCGCGCTGCGGGCGATGCTGGCGGTGCTCCCCGACCTGCCGATCCTCGCGGTCGGGGGGATCGGGCCCGCCGTGATGGCCGCCTGGTGGAGCAACGGCGCCGACTGCTTCGGCCTGGGCGGCAGCCTCTATCGACCGGGGGACGACCCCCGAACCGTCACCGACAAGGCAGAAGCGGCCGCCGCGGCCGCCCGGGGGCTCCGCTCATGACCGACTCCGTCACCATCGCGGTGCCCACCACGAGCGAGCTCGGCGAGGGGCCGGCCTGGCACCCGGTGGAGGGCCGCCTGTACTGGGTCGACATCCTCGGGCAGGTGGTCCATCGCTGGGACGGCGACCGCCGGCAGTCCTGGTCGCTGCCGGTCAAGGCCAGCGCGCCGATCTTCCGGCCCGACGGGCTGTCCCTCGCCACCGAGGACGGCGTCGCGGACTTCGACTGGGCCACGGGCCTGATGACGCCGCGGCTGGAGCTCGAGCCGGATCGCCCGAGCAACCGGGCCAACGAGGCGAGGGTCGACCCCCGGGGGCGGCTGTGGATCGGGACCATGGACGACCGCGAGCAGGAGGCGTCGGGCGCGCTGTACCGCATCGCCGGGGGCGCGGTGAGCCGCCAGGTCGACGGCGTCGCGATCTCCAATACGCTCGCCTGGTCGGCCGACGAGCGCACCCTGCTGTTCGCCGACTCGATGGAGGCGACCATCTACGCCTACGACTTCGACCCGGAGACCGGGGAGGTGGGCGAGCGGCGCGAGTTCGCCCACAGCCGCGGTGAAGGCTGCGCCCCCGACGGCTCGGCGATGGACGCCGAGGGCTACCTGTGGAACTGCAGCTGGGACGGGAGCCGCGTCGTCCGATACGCCCCGGACGGCTCGGTCGACCGGATCGTGGAGCTGCCCGCCCAGCGGCCGACCTGCTGCTGCTTCGGCGGGCCGAACCTGGACGTGCTGTACGTCACCACCGCGCGGGTGGGGCTGCCCCACCCCCGGCCGGAGGACGGCGCGGTGCTCGCGCTGGACCCCGGAGTGCGCGGGCGCCTCGAGCCGCTGTGGCTCGGCTGAGGGGGCTGCGATGACCACCCGGATCCCGGCCCTCCTGCTCGCCGCGCCGCTGCTCGCCGGCTGCCCGACCGAGGAGCCCCTCACACCGTGCGCGGGCGAGCGCACCGAGACGTGGGACGGCGCGGCGCTGACGCTGCACACGCCGGACTGCGCGTCGATGGTGCTGACGGCCCGGGTGCTCGGGGAGGGCGACCTGAGCGTCGACTTCGTGCAGCGCGACGGCGCCTGGGCGCCGACCGTGACGGCGGAGGCCGACGGCACGTTCACGGGGCTGGTCCTGGAGGGCGCCTGGGAGGTGGCGGGGGCGGAGCCCGCGGTGCTCTGGCGGCAGGGCTACCAGTCGTGGTCGTTCTCGGGGGTCATCGCGCTCGAGGAGCTGACCCTGGACGGCGACGGCGTGCCCGAGGTGGGCGGCGACGGCGACGCGCGGGCGGTCATCGAGGAGACGGCCGGCACGTCGTGGTGGGTCGGCCTGGCGGGGCGACCGGACGGCGCGGCGCTGCTGCTCGGCGCCCAGGGCGCGCGGCACACGAAGTTCTTCACCGCCTTCGACGCCGACACCGCCTGGGCGGTGTGGGGGCATCGGGGCGAGGCGATCCCGCTGACCGCGGGGGACAGCCTGGAGCTGGACCCCCTCGTGGTGAGGGCCGGCGAGGACGCCTCGGCCCTGCACGCGGCCTACGCCGACGCGGTGACCGAGCGCGTGAGCGCGCGGCCGCTGCCGGCCTCGCCGCCGGTCGGCTGGGCCACCTGGTACTACTTCTTCGAGGACATCACCGAAGCCGACGTGCGGGCCAACCTGGACGCCGCGCTGGCCGCCGACGGGGCCCCGATCACCCTGTTCCAGCTGGACGACGGCTGGCAGCAGGTGTGGGGCGACTGGACGGCGGACGACGGCTTCCCGTCGGGCATGGCGGCGCTGGCGGGGGACATCGCGGCGGCGGGGCTGACGCCCGGCCTGTGGATGGCGCCGCTGTACGTCGATCGCAGCACGACCACGTACCAGGACCACGCCGACTGGTGGGTGCGCGACCTGGACGGCGAGGAGCTGGCGTTCACCAACCTGGGCACCGGCGACTACGCGGTGATCGACCCCACCCACCCCGACGCGGCGGCGTGGCTCGCCCAGACCATCGAGGACCGGGTCGACGAGGGGTGGCGGTACTTCAAGTTCGACTTCCTGTACGCCGGGGCCCAGGAGGGGCTCCGTCACGACGACGTGACCGGCGTCCAGGCCTATCACCGGGCGATGGAGATCCTGCGGGAGGCGTCCGGGGACGCCTGGATCCTCGCGTGCGGGGCGCCGTTCCTTCCGTCGCTGGGGTACGCGGAGTCCTTCCGGACGGGGGCTGACATCGCCTTCGGCTTCGACCGCCGGCCCCAGCTCGCCTACCTGCGCTGGCAGGCCCGGGCCACCGCCGCGCGCAACTGGAGCAACGGCGCGTGGTGGTGGATCGATCCCGACCAGATCCTGGTCCGCGAGCCGTTCACGGACGTCGAGGCGACCGGCTCGGTGGTCGCCAACGCGGTCTCGGGGGGCACCTGGATGCTCGGCGACGACCTGCCCACGCTGGACGGCGCCCGGCTCGACCTCGCCCTGGAGCCGGCCCTCGCCGGGCTGCGCGGCCTGACGCCGACGCCCGACTCGCCGCTCGGCTTCGTCTCCGGGCTGGACGCCGGCCCGATCCTCGAGCTGGCCACGAACGACGACCAGGTGCCGACGACCTGGCGGTTCGACGACAGCACGGTCGCGCTGCTGAACCTGTCGGAGCTGCCGATCACTGTCGAAGGACCGGGCGGCGTCGAGCTGATCTCGGGTGCGACCGCCGACGAAGGGCCCCGGTCCCTCGCCCCCGGGGCGGGCGAGATCTGGCGACCCTGAGGGTCGCCTACCGACCGACCGCGGCCTCGGAGTACTTCTTGACCCAGGCGGTGCCCTCCTCGAGCGAGTCGCGGGTCAGGGCGTTGAGCACGAAGTTGGGCACGCCGCGGATGCGGATCCGGGTGGAGTAGTCGAGCCGGCTGACCGGGGGGTTCGCCTGGACGGCCTCGACTCGCCAGTGGCCGACCATGTCGTACACGTCGGAGAGGCGGGAGTAGTCCAGGGTCCAGGCCATCCAGCCCTCGTCCCGGTGCACGGAGTTCACTGTGTAGACGTTGTAGTCGAAGCCCATCACCCCGGTCTGCATGTCGACCCAGAGCACGTCGCCGTCCCGCTTGTAGACGCTGCAGGACTCGACGTTGTTGACCCGATCGACGTACCGGTCGTAGTCGAGGATCACGTCCCAGATGACGTGGGGCGGCGCGTTGACGAGCATCGACGCGGCGCCCCAGCCCGACTCCTTGTCCTGGATCTGCTGCTGGACGAGCTCGCCGGCGAAGAGCTGCTGCCTCTCGTCGGCGCTCAGCTCCACCGGGCCCGGGTCGGTCGTGATGGCGGGGAAGAAGCCCTGGTGGTGGTGGGGCTTGTCCGGGTCGCCCGCCATCGCCGGGGCGGCGAGCAGGCAGGCGATCAGCAGGGTGAGCGTCGTCCGGGGTGTCCAGGGATGCATCGTTGGTTCCTCCGTCGGCGGGTCCGACGCGCTGACCGTAGGACCGTAGAGGTCACGGAAGGGGAACAACCAGCACTTCACCGGTCCTGCGCCATCCCTTCACATCTCGTCAACGATCCGGCCGCTTTTGCGACACATCCCCTTGCTAGTCAGGGATCGGACGACCCGGAGAGCCCACGATGCGGGAGCCGAGCCGAGGCGCAGCCACCCTGGAGTACGTCGTACTCCTGCTCGTCATCGCCGTCGCGGCGATCGGCATCGTCGTGCAGTACGGCGAGCGGGTCGACGCCAAGTGGCGGGGCGACGACGGCCCCGGACCGCTGGACGAGGTCGTCTCGGACCTCGAAGAGAGCTGCAACTTCTACTTCAACGACGAGACCGGGCGCTGGCACGACCCCGACACGGGGCTGTTCGTCTCGTTCGACGACGCGGCCTCCTCCGGCTGCGAATAGGGCGGTCAGCCGTCCAGGAGTCCCTGCTCGTACAGCCCGAAGTAGTGGAACGCCGACACGACCAGGCAATGTCGGATCTCGCCGCCCGCGATGAGCGTCGGCACGTCTCCCTGGTCGACCACCCGGACGATCACCTCCTCGTGATCGTCCAGCTCGACCTCGCCGCTGTCGACCACGCCGTCGATCACCACGTGGTGGTGGTGGTTGGACTGGATCGCGGGGTTCGGGTCGACCTGGGCGAGCAGCCGCGCCTCGCCGCCGACCCAGCCGGTCTCCTCCCGGAGCTCCCGCCGCGCCGCGTCGACGGGATCCTCGCCAGGGTCGACGAACCCGCCGGGCACCTCGAGGGTCACGGTGCTGTTGCCGTGCCGGAACTGCTCGACGAGCACGATGCGACCGTCAGTCGTGCGCGCCACCACGTTGACCCAGTCCTTGCTGTCGATCCGGACGAAGTCGCCCGACTTGCCCGGGTCCAGCCGCGACGTGCAGCGCCGCTCCACCACCTCGAAGATCCGGGTCTTCAGCAGGCTCCGGGTCGGCCCCTCGTCCCAAGGCTCGATCGTCATCGCGTCCTCCGTGCGCCGCATCGTAGCGGTCCCGGTGGATCGGCTCACTGTCAGTCCAGCCCGAGCAGCGCGCGGGCGTTCCCCCGGGTGATGGCGTGGGCGACCTCCGGATCCAGCTCGCCGAGCGCGGCCAGGGTGTAGTCGACGACCTCCGGCAGCTGCTCCAGGCGATCGTCGGGCCCCACGTCGCTGCCCCACACCACTCGACCGGGGTACTCCTCGAACAGCGCCCGCCACTCGGGCTTGAGGTGGCCATCGACGTCGGTCATGCGCTGCAGCTCCTCGCTCTGTCCCGTCGTCGTCCAGCGGGGATAGAAGGGGTTGCGGCACGCGATGTCGATCCAGAGGTTGTCGTGCGCGGCGAGCAGGGGCTCGACCTCCGCGGGCTGGGCGTCGCCGGCGTGGGCCCACACGAACGTGGCTCCGGGAGCCGCGTCCAGGGCGACCTCGAACGACTCCATGTCGCCGTCTCGGAAGTCGAAGTGCAGGTTCACGGGCACACCCCGCTCGGCAGCCAGGGCGTAGACGTCGAGCAGGACCGGGTGGTCGGCGTCCTCGTCGTCGCCGCCGGGGTTGGTGCTGGTCTCGAAGTGGCGCACGGACAGCTCGCCGATGCCGACGGCGCCCGCGTCCAGGTCGTCGGCGATCCGGTCGACCGTCTGCCCGTCCAGACGCAGATCTCCGGCGCGGTTTCGGCCCAGGAACGAGAACGCGAACACGAACTCGGGCCGCTCCTCGGTCAGGGCCGCGACATCGGCCATGCCGAGCAGCGCCACGCCCGTCACCGGCACCGCGTCGAACGCCGCGAGCAGGCCGTCGGCGTCCTGGCCGGGCATCCGGTGGGCGTGGGCGTCGAAGAGGGCGAGCGGCGCGTCGAGGGTGTCGTCGTCGTCCGCCGCGTCGTCGTCGTCCGCCGCGTCATCGTCGTCGTCCGCCGCGTCATCGTCGTCGGGCGGGACCGTGTCGTCGTCGTCGGTCGGCAAGGCTCCGCCGGGGGGCGGGCAGCCGAGGAGCAGGGTGAGCAGGGCGATCGGGGCGAGTCGTCGCGTGGTGGCCGTCATGGCGTGTCCCTCCGATCGGACAGACACGCGACGGGTCGGCGGGGATAAGGCGGCTACCCCAGCAGGCTCCGCTCGTAGTCATCGGGCGCTCGCAGCCCCAGCAGCTCCAGCGCTGTCGCCGCCACGTTGGCGAGCCCGGCGGTGGGGCTCGGCCGCAGCGTCGCGCCCCCTACCGGGTCGACGAGGTAGAGGGGCACCGCGTTGAGGGTGTGGGAGGTCATCGGCGTGGCGCTGGGCTGTCCGGTCTTCTTGTCGAGCTGGAACATCTGGTCGGCGTTGCCGTGGTCAGCGGTCACCAGCGCCGCGCCCCGGACGTCACGCACGGCGGCGAGCAGGCGGGCGAGGCACAGGTCGACGGCCTCCACGGCCAGGATGGTCGACTCGAGCACGCCGGTGTGGCCGACCATGTCGCCGTTGGCGTAGTTGACCCGGACGAACCGCGGCGGGGCGTCGCTGCGCAGGGCCGCGATCACCGCGTCCGTCACCTCCGCCGCCTTCATCCAGGGGCGCTGCTCGAACGGGATCACGTCGCTCGGCACCTCGACGTAGCGCTCGCACGCCGGGTCGAACGCTCCCGAGCGGTTGCCGTTCCAGAAGTAGGTGACGTGGCCGAACTTCTGGGTCTCGGCGCACGCGAACTGGGGGATCCCCATCGCCGCGAGGTGCTCCCCCATCGTGCGGTCGATGGCCGGCGGCTCGACGAGGAAGCGCTTCGGGATCTGCAGGTCGCCGTCGTACTGCATCAGCCCCGCGAACCGCACGTCGGGTCGCCGGCCCCGGTCGAACGCGGCGAAGTCGGGCTCGGTGAACGCGCGGCTGATCTCGATGACGCGGTCGCCCCGGAAGTTGAAGACGATGACGCCGTCGCCGTCCTCGATCGTCGCGACGGGGGCGCCGCCGTCCTGCACCACGAACTCCGGGAGGAACTGGTCGTCCGCGTCCAGCTCCGCGCGGTAGGTCTGCAGCGCGTCGAGGGCCGAGCCGAAGCGTCGCCCCTCACCGCGCACGTGCGCCTTCCAGCCGCGCTCGACGATCGACCAGTCGGCCTCGTAGCGGTCCATGGTGACGACCATGCGGCCGCCTCCCGAGGCGATCCGACAGTCGGCCCCGGCGGCGCGGAGCTCCGCGAGCTTCGTCTCGAGCCGCTCCAGGTAGACCTCGGCGGAGCGCGCGGGCACGTCCCGGCCGTCGAGCAGGGCGTGCACGTAGACCCGACGGCAGCCGTCCCGGACCGCGGCGTCGAGCATGGCGTGGAGCTGATCCTGGTGGGAGTGCACGTTGCCGTCGGACAGCAGGCCGATGAAGTGCAGGGCGTTGGACGTGCCGCTGCAGCCGGTGACCACCTCGCGCCAGGGGTCGCCGTCGAACATCGCGCCCGAGGCGATGGCCCGGCCGACCAGCTTGGCCCCCTGGTCGAACACGCGGCCGGCCCCCAGGGCGTTGTGCCCGACCTCGCTGTTGCCCATGTCGGCGTCCGACGGCAGGCCGACGGCGGTCCCGTGAGCCCGCAGCGTGATCATCGGCCCCCGGGCGAGCGCGTCCAGCGTCGGCGTGCGGGCGAGGTGCACGGCGTCGCCGCCGTCCTGCCGGCCGAGACCGACCCCGTCCATCACCACCGTGACGACGGGTCCAGGCCGCGCGACGGAAGACGAGTGAACACCGAGTTCCATGCTGTTCATGGTGCGGAGTATGATGGACGGGAAGGGAGCGTGGGCATGAGCACCGGACTTCTCGTCGCCTCGCCCCAGATGGTCGACATCTTCTTCAGCAAGACCGTCGTGTTGCTGTGCGAGTACAACGAGGATGGCGCCATCGGCATCGTCGTCAACCGGCTCACCGGGCTCGAGGCGGACAGCGTGCTGGAGCAGATGGAGATCGACGACGGCGGCGGCATCTCAGGCCCTGTGCACTGGGGCGGACCCGTGCAGCCCGGGGCGGTCTTCCTGACCTACAAGCGGCCGTCGGTCGGTGACGGCCAGGTCGAAGACGCGGTGTTCGAAGTCGGCGAAGCGCTGGCCGTCTCCCCGGCTCGGCAGGTGATCGAGGCGATCGCGAGCGACATCACCAACCCCGGCGCCTTCCTGTCGCTCGGCTACGCCGGCTGGGCCCCCGGCCAGCTCGACGGCGAGATCGAGTCCGGCTCCTGGATCTTCCTGGACGCGGACATCGACGTGCTCTTCGAGATGCCGCCCGAGGACCGTTGGCAGCACTGCATCGAATCGCTCGGCGTCGACCCGAGCCTGATTTGGATGCAGCCGATCAGCGAATAGCATGTAGATTCGCGCCGCCGTGGCGCGCCTCACCCCGTTCGTCATCCTCCCGCTGACCCTCGTGCTGGGGGGCTGGACCTCGCCCCACCAGCAGGCGCTGGAGCAGCACCGCGGCGCCCCGACGTTCTCGGTCGACTCGATCGTGGGGCCGACCCCCGAGCAGATCGCGGCCCGCGCGGAGCGGGGTGACGGGGGACCGGTCGTGATGGGCTACCTGCCGTACTGGGTGGAGCCGCAGAACATCCCCTGGGAGGCGGTCGACATCATCGCCTGGTTCGGGGTCCCGACCAACGCCGACGGCAGCCTGGGCAACGACCACGGTTGGGGGGACGCCGAGGCGCTCGCGCTGATCGACGAGGCGCACTCGGTGGGGGCGCGGGTGGTGCTGTCGACGACGCGGTTCGGCGGCGACGCGGTGCACGAGCTGCTCTCCTCCCCGACGGCGCGGGCCAACGCGATCTCCAACCTCGTCGACGCGATGGTGTGGGGCGGCGGCGACGGGATCGACATCGACTACGAGGGGCTGCAGAGCGGCGACCGCGAAGTGATGATCGAGTTCATCCAGGACCTCCGAGACGCGATGGACGCGGCGCAGCCCGGGAGCCTGCTGACGATGGCGACCCCGGCGATCGACTGGGGCGGCGCCTGGGACTACGACGTGCTCCTGGAAGAGGCCGACGTGCTCTTCATCATGGGCTACGGGTTCCACGGCTCGTGGTCGGACCCGGGCCCCATCGCGCCCCTGGACGGGGGCGGCCCCTGGTCGTCCCGCAGCCTGCGCTGGTCGGCCCAGGACTACGTGGAGTGGGGCGGCGACCGGGTCTCGGAGCGGGTGGTGCTCGGCCTGCCGCTGTACGGGTACGGCTGGGACGCCGACGGGCCGGACATCGGCGCAGCGGCGATCGACGACGCGTGGTCGTCCTTCTGGGTCAGCGCGCGTCCCCTGGGGGAGTCCCACGGCGAGCAATGGGAGCCGATCAGCCAGACCGCGTGGGCGGCCTGGGAGGACGGCGACGACTGGATCCAGCTCTGGTACGAGACCCCGGCGTCGATCGCGGCGAAGGCCCAGATGACGAAGGACGAGGGCCTCGCCGGCTTCGGCTTCTTCTCGCTCAACTACGACGAGGGAGACGCGGAGCTTTGGGACGAGGTCGCGACCGTCATCGACGGCTGGGACGGCGTGGTCGGGGACGATGACGACGACGACAGCGCCACCGACGACGACGACGACAGCGCCGCCGAAGACGACGACGACGCGGTGACCGAGGACGACGACGACGACGGTCTCGGCACCCCGGACGACGGGGACAACCGGTTCCCGGCTCAGGACGGCTCGGGCTGCGCCGCCAGCGTCGCCGCGGGCGGAACCGCGTCCCTGCTGTTGCTCCTGCCGCTCAGCGCGTGGCGGTCACGGCGAACGTCCCGCCGACGCAGCTGAGGCAGCCGCCGGCGAACCACGGGTAGTAGTTGATCGTCATCGTGCCGCTGAACGTGGTGTCCGTCGTGAACGTGCCCGCCAGGATGTACTCCTCGTCGCACGACAGCGAGCCGGCCAGGTAGCGGGTCGCCGAGAAGGTGTCGGGGGTCGAGAAGGTGCCCGACATCAGCCCGATCGGCCCGGGGAACTGCACCGTGATGCTCGGGTAGCTGTCGACGATCGGGGCGGAGCCGAGGTTGTAGTCGACGATCCCGGCGCAGTTGTAGACCGGGCTCGGGCTGAACACCCAGGTGTCGGTGTAGCTGCTGCTGGGGGAGCAGACGTCGTCGACGCCGTCGCAGTCGTTGTCGATGCCGTCGTCGCAGACCTCGACGAACGCGGGGGAGCGCTGGTCGTCGTTGTCGTCGCAGTCCTCGCACGACAGCGAGCCGTCGCCGTCGACGTCCGCCTCGCCGCCGACGTCCGCCCAGGTCGTCGGGTCGCAGTCGTCGTCCAGGCCGTTGCACACCTCGACGCCGCCCGAGCTGATGTCTTCGTTGTCGTCGTCGCAGTCCTCGCACGACAAGAAGCCGTCCCCGTCGCCGTCCACCTCGCCGTCGCCGTCGGTCCAGGTGGCCGCGTCGCAGTCGTCGTCGACGCCCTTGCAGATCTCCACCAAGCCCCGGCACACCGCGCCGTAGACGTCGCAGCACTCCACGC
>CAYQEG010000095.1:0-29544 GCA_964416435.1 uncultured Rickettsiales bacterium | reverse complement strand
GATGTAGGCCACACACAGCCCCACGAACAGCGTGTACATCGCGTAGTTGATGATGAAGTACGCCGTCGTCGTGGACTTGCCCGCGAACACGTACTCCCACCCGTAGAAGGTGGCGTTGAGCAGCAGCAGCACGCTGCCTGCGACCAGGCCCGCCCAGGTGGTGAAGCCCTCCCGGGGGCTCCCCCGAGGCGCCGTGCCGAGCACGAACAACAGCGCCCAGACGGACGCGTAGTAGCGACTGGTGACCCACAGCAGGAACGGCAGGAACAGCATCAGCACGATGGCGTCGAGGTCGCGGCGGCGGCCCGCGACCGCGAGCAGCAGCAGCACCAGGCCGACCCCCTGGTAGAGCTTCTTCCGGGGCTCCCCCTGGTCCAGCTTCTCGCGCTTGCTGCCCCGCGCTTCGCCCCAGTACTTGTTCGGCCGGGGCTTGTGGATGACCAGCCGACCGAGCCCGATCCGCATGTTCGACGTCACCGCGTGCAGCTCGCTGTGGCGACCGATCTTGTCCGCCCACTCGACCCACGTGTCCGCCCCGCGCCCGGTCAGGTGGGACGCGCCGAACAGCGTCCCGCAAGCCAGGGTGAAGGCGAGCAGGAAGTTCCACTGACCCTTGGGGATGCGGGCGAACGGCCCCTTGTGGGGGAGCCCCGGCCCCTGCGTCCGCTCGGTCCCGCGCAGGCCGACCAGGGCGAGCACCGCCTGCAGCCCCAGGCCGAACACGAGCACGCCGGGGAACGCCCGCGTCATCGCCGCCCACGACAGCACTACGCCGGACGACTTGTGCCACCCCCGTTGGTACAGCGCGACCGACGCCAACGTCGTGCACATCCAGTCGTATTGGAGGAAGCCGCCGGTGAACCGCGCCTCGTTGATCTGCGCCGAGCAGAGCCAGATCGCCATCACCGAGGCGATCCGCAGGCCGAACGCCCACCACAACAGCAAGAACGCCGCTACGTACAACGGCACGTCCGAGTTCACGATCAGCCAGAAGTGCGGCCACTTCGCCGGCACCAGGCTGGAGACCGGCGTGCCGACCACCGTCCAGGCCGGCGCGGGGTTGTAGCCCAGGTCCTGGAACGCCTGTTTCCAGCCCGGGCTGCGGAAGCCCATGTACTTGCCGATGAACCGGCTGTCCGCCCCCAGCTGCCGGAGGCGCTCCTCGCTGATGATCGACCGGTCGAACTCGGACGTGATCCGCTCGCGCTTCTTGACCCGGTAGTCCCGCTGGTCCCGCGCCTTCTCGATCTTCCCCCAGCGGTCATGCGGCTTCTTGCCGCGCGCCTTGCGGCGGGCCGCGAAGTCATCGTCCGCCGCCAGCGTCGCCCCGTACAGGTCGAAGTAGGAGAGCTCCGCGAAGTACTTGCTGCCGACGTAGTAGTGGAAGACGTTCCACGCGCGGACACGCTCCCCCGCGAACGCGTCGTGCTGGTACTTGCCGACCTGCAGCGAGACCGTCGCCAGCGCGAAGCCGAACAGCAGCGCGGTGAACACCGGCAGCCGACGCTTCGCCCGTCGCTCCGCGAAGAACGACGTCACCCAGAGCACCAGCGCGCCGGTGCTGACGACCGGGATCCAGCCCATGAAGTGGGTGCGCAGCAGCGGCCGGGCCCGGCCGTTGTTGAAGTGGCCGTCCCCCAGCCAGATGCCCAGGATCAGCGCCGCCGCGACGCCGAACGCGAGCCCCAGCTGGCGGAGCCGCTGCGCCGCCCTCGGGCTCGTCCGGGCGGCGATCGCCAGACCCGACAGGATGCCGATGGCGGCCCCGGCTTCGAACGGCAGCAGGCTCTTGCGGTAGTGCCCCGGCAGCGGCAGCAGGTTCAGCTGCGCCCAGGTCGCCGCCGCGGCGACGAGCAGGCCGACGACGATCGGGATCGCACGCTTGGAGCCACCGGACACGGTGGCGAACCCTACACGAAGGTCATTGCGAGGCGCGACGCGGAAGCAGCCGGGTGTTCAGCACGAAGAGCACGAGGGCCCCGACGCTCCAGAAGCCGATCGACGCGACCACCATCCACGGCGGCTCCTTCGCCTCCCAGGTGTTCTCGGTCAACAGCGGGTTGACGAGCCCGACGATCACCTGCGCCGCCTCGTCGCCCCCGAACAGGGCGAGCAGCAGCGGCGGCCCGAGCACCATGGCCGTCGACCAGGTGACCGTCGAGATCCAGACCCGCGACGCGGACGACGCCCGCAGGCCGATCCAGTGGCAGACGTTGGCGACCGCGAACAGCGCCACGCCGAACCACAGCGAGACGCCCACCCAGCGCAGCAGCACCCCGAACGCCTCCAGCCGCTCCCGGGAGCTCAGCGGCACCCAGTCCTCGACCACGAGGCCGAGGCCGAGCCCGAACATCAGCACCCCGGTGGCGTACGCCGGCGCCATCAGGAGCCCGGTGGAGAACAGCTTCCCCCACAGGATGCGCGAGGGCTTCATCCGGGTGGCGCAGAGCAGCTCCAGGGACCGGCTGCGCAGCTCGCCCGCCATCGACGCCGACGCCGAGGTGATCACCACCATCGCCGCCATGAAGAAGCACGCGAGGCCCGTCGAGATCGGGAAGAACGGGTGCGCGACGAACACGCCGAGCAGCACGAAGCCGCCGCCGACGAAGAACAGGAGCAGGTAGGAGCGGAGGATCGCCTGGGACAGGCCACCGTGGGCACGGGTCACCGTCTCCCGCCACGCCACCGGGTTGCGCCAGACGCGGCGCACCACCGAGAAGCGCGGCTTGCGCACCTGCAGCTCGTCGCCCACGGACTTCCCGGCCATGGACCGGCCCGTCGCGGGCACGACCTCGCCCCAGGCCCCCGCCTCCCCCGGATCGTCCCGCTTCACGGGGGTCATCTGCTCCCACTCGCGCGCGACCTGCTTCCAGGGCTGCGCCTTGCGGCGGGACGGCCGCCGGGCGAGCCGGATGAACAGCGCCCGGGCGATCAGCAGGTAGATGCCGGTGCCGACCCACAGCCAGACCATGTTCCAGATCCAGGAGATGCCCCGGATCGGCCAGAAGACGTCCTCGATCACCTTCTGGAGGATCACCACCGGCGTCGCCGCGAGCGCGACCACCAGCATCACCGCCAGCCAGGTGCGCATCTTGCGCAGCGCCTCGAAGTCCTTGCTCAGCGTGCCGAAGCCGTCGATGGGGTCGTCCGCCCCCGCCATCGCCGCCTGGAAACCCGCCGCGCCGAGCGCGAGCACCGCGGCGCTGACCGGCAGCCACGTGAGCAGCGGCCCGATGACGGTCCAGCCCTCGCCGAAGATCAGGCAGTAGAAGGGCGACGTGAACGCCAGGGACTGGTTGGTCTGCACGATCGACGCGTTGGGGATGGCGCCGAAGATGTACGCCCCGAACATCCACAGCCAGGTCACGAACGCGACGCTGAACGATCCCCGGGCGAACAGCCCCAGGAACGCCGCGACCGCGCCCAGGGAGATGATCAACGCCGTCATGTTCGACCAGACGGACACCAGCTGGGACAGCTCGACGCCGCCCAGGCTCATGCAGACCGCGAGCACCGGCATCCCGCCCAGCACCAGCAGCTCCAGGCCGACGAGGCGGGCGATCAGCTTGCCGAGCAGGATCCGACCCGGGCTGAGGCGGGTGATCGACAGGATCTCGAGGGTCAGCCCCTCCCGCTCCTCGATGACCGACTGGGCGACCAGGATCGGTGTCAGCGCGGTCAGGACGATGAACTGCGTCCAGGCGTACAGCCCGAAGATGGTCCGCCCGCGCTGGGCCAGCAGGTTGCGGTCGGCCTCCAACAGGCCGGCCACCTCTTCGCCCCAGTACAGCCCGGTCAGCAGCAGCAGCACCGCGGCGAAGCCGAACCGCAGGCCCCAGGTCTGCCAGCGGCGGGACGACCGGATCAGCTCCCGCTCCAGCACAGGCCCGAGCCCCGGGCGCGGCCGCTTCGGCGGGGCGTTGACGGCCTGGGCCGCCTCGGGGGCGTCGGTCACGGCGGCGGGCGCTCCGGAGGGCGCGGTCGCCGCGCCGGGATCAGCGTAGCGTCGCACGCCGCACCATTCCCCGCACCGCCAGCAGGTGCACGATCGCCGCGAGCAGCAGCCAGACCGCGCTCGAGGTCCAGATCCGCAGCGGCACCGCCGGCCGCTGCCAGAACGCCTCGGTGTAGGCGGGGTTGAAGAACCCGAACACCTCGGCCACGTCCTCGTACCCGGACTTCATCACGAACAGCCACGCGAACGACGGCACCACCACCAGCCCCGCGGCCCACATCAAGGAGCCGACCCAGGCCCGGATCGGGCTGCTCGCCCGCAGCGCCACCGCCTGGGTGCTCACCGCCAGGAACAACAGCACCGCCAGCCCCCAGGCCGAGACCCCGGCCCAGCGGGCGACGAGGGTCGAAGGCGGGGTGACCGGGTCGTACCACTCCCAGCGCCAGTCGTTGGCCGACTCCAGCGCCCCGATGAGGTACAGCGACACCCCGATCGCCACCACCGGGCCGACCAGCAGCAAGGTCGCCATCAGCTTGCCCCGCAGCACGCTGCCGGCGGTCAACGGGGTGACCCGCAGCAGCTCGAGCGTGCCGCCCGCCTTCTCGCTCGCGATCGACGACGTGGTGACCAGCACGGTCCCCAGCCCGGCCGCGAAGAAGGCGACGAACGCGAAGAACAGGAAGGCCTCGCTGGTCTCGCGGATGAACCAGGTGGGGAGCGCCCACAGCAGCAGGAACATCGGCAGCAGGACGGCGATGTAGGCCTTGCCCAGGTGGCGGGTGAGCGCCCCGTGGGCCGCCGTCCGCGTCTCCCGCCAGGTGACCGGGTTGCCGATGACCGCCCGCACGTGGGCGTGGCCCGGAGCCCCTTCGGCGAGCCCCTCGTTGTGCTTCCAGCCGGCCACCACCTGCCTCCAGGAGCGGCGCTCCTTTCGACGGACTGCGAGGGTGCGGAAGGCCCACCGGCAGACCAGCAGGTAGACCAGGGTGGAGACGAGCAGGACCAGCGCGTTCCACCCCCACATCACGAAGACGAACAGCTCGAACGGCACGATGCGGCTGCGGTAGGAGGCGCCGTACAGCATCACGAGCAGCGGGACGGACAGGAGCAGGAGCGCGCCACCGAGGCCGACGAACTTCTTGAAGCGCTCGATCGTCCAGACGTCCGCCGACAGCTCCTCCTGCTCCGGGCCGTGGGATCCGGCCATCGCCGAGAACACCCGGGCGGCCAGCGCGACGACCGCCAGCGCGATGAGGCCCCAGACGATCACCGGGCCGCCGATGTGGAGGATCGTGCGCCCCTCGGCCAGCGCCCACGTCGGCGACAGGCAGGACATCGCGTCCTCGTTGTCGAGGGCCCAGCCGAACGGCAGCCCGCCGAAGATCCAGGTGAAGAAGGCCCAGCCCCAGGCCAGGCCGGCCGGCAGGATCGGCCCCTGGGCATACAGCGCGACGAACGTGGCGACCGCGGCGAGGCACAGGATCGCCGCGTTGGCCTGCAGCACCGCGTTGAGCACCTGCAGCGGCTCGACGCCGCCGAGGCTCAGGCACAGCGCGAGCACCGGGAGCCCCGCGAGCACGAGCGCCTCGATGGTCAGCAGCCGCGACAGCAGCTTCCCCCACAGCACGCGCCAGGGGCTCAGGCGGGTGGTCGCGAGCAGCTCGAGGGTGCCCGCGGTCTTCTCTTCGACGATCGCCTGGGAGACGACCACCGGCGTGACCGCCGCGAGGAGCAGCAGCTGCAGCCACGTCCAGGCCTCGAAGATCTCCCGCCCGACGCGGGCCAGTTCGCCCGATCGCCAGGACACCGCCCGACCCACCTGGGCCGACCACAGCAGCGCGACGAACGCGAAGAGCACCCCCGCGAACCCGGTGCGGATCGCGAACGTCTGCCACCGGCGCGACGTGCGCAGGAGCTCCCGCTCCACCACCACCATGGACGAGGGGGTCATCGCCGCTACTGCACGAGGCCACGGGTCAGCCGCATGAACGCCTGCTCGAGGCTGACCCGGTCACGGCTGAGGTGGTGCACGCCGATGCCGCCGTCGATCAGCAGCTTGGCGATCACGGTGACGTCGACGCCCTCGTCGTCGCTCAAGGCGACCTTGAGGAGCGCCGGGTCGGCCTCGTCCCGGGCCGCGTCGACGACCGCCGGGTGCGCGCCGAGCAACTGGAGGGCCCGGATGTTGTCCGTGGTGCGGAGCGAGACCTTCCCGGTGCCGGCGAGCTGGTCGAGGATCTCCTCGACCGAGCCCTGGGCGACCATGCGTCCCTGCTCGATGATGCCGACGCGATTGCAGACGTCCTGCAGCTCGCTGAGGATGTGCGAGCTCAGCAGGATGGTCTTCCCCATGCGCTGCAGCTCGCGGAGGATCTCCCGCAGCTCGACCCGCGCCCGGGGATCGAGCCCCGCGGCCGGCTCGTCCAGCACCAGGACCTTGGGGTCGTGCACCAGCGCCCGGGCCAGCCCCAGCCGCTGCTGCATGCCCTTGCTCAGGCTGTCGACGAGCGCGTCTTCCTTGTAGGTCAGGTCGGTCAGCTCCAGCAGCCCCCCGACCAGCCCCGGCCGCTCGCCCCGGGGGATGCCGTAGGCGGCGGCGAAGAAGTGCAGGTACTCGGTGACCGTCATGTCCGGGTAGACGCCGAAGCTGTCGGGCATGTAGCCGATGAGGCCGCGGATGGAGTCCTTGTCGTCCCACACGGACAGGCCGGTGACCCGCGCGTCACCCCCCGACGGCTCCAGGAGCGTCGTGAGGATCCGGATCGTCGTCGTCTTGCCGGCGCCGTTGGGGCCGATGAAGCCGTAGATGTCGCCCGGCTCGACCTGCAGGTCGATGCCGCGGAGCGCGATGAACTCGCCGTAGCTCTTGGTCAGGCCGACGGTCTCGATGGCCAGGCTCATTCGACCTCCTGGGTCGGGCGGGTCAGGGGGACTCGGACGAGGGTGGTGCTGGAGTCGACGCCGCCGAGCCCCTCGAAGACGGGGTGTCCCAGCTCGGTGGCGGCGAAGCCGACGAGGACCGGCCGGTCGGCGTTGCCGAGGTGCAGGTGGCCGGTCGACTCGACCGGGTCGAAGGCCCAGCCCCACATCGCCTGGTGGGCGTCGTGCTGCAGGCTGGACGGGGTCGGCCCGCTGGAGCGGAGGTCCATCTGGCGGGAGGCGCCCGCCGGCAGGTCGCCGACCCGGTACCAGGACGCTCCGTCGACCACCCAGACGTCCAGCAGGTCGACGTCCAGGGCGCTGCGCACCGCCGGCGCGCCGTCCGGCCCGCGGTACCACTCGGCCGACGCGTCGGTCGACTCGAACCAGGTGGAGCGCACGTTGCTGCTCGACCACTGGGCCGCCTCGAAGGCGAGCCTCGCCTGCCCCGGCTCCAGGACCTGGCGCAGCTCCTCGCCCGTGATCGCGGGCTCGTACCCGTACCAGCTCTCGGCGTTCTCCTCGAAGTCGCTGTAGCTCGACGGCGCGACCCAGCCCTTGCCCCGAGCGGGTCGGACCTCGATATCGGTCCGCCGGCTCGCCCAGATGGCGCACCAGGACTCGCCCCGCATCACGTCCGCGCCGTCGTACACGTCCACCACGGAGAGGCACTTGCGCTCGCTGTCGCCCGCCTTGGACTGCTGCACGACCAGGCCGGCGGCGACCGAGAAGCCGATGGCGAGCACCGGGAACGTCGCCCACGTGAGCATCGGCCGGCCGAGCCGGCGCAGCACGAAGTAGTCGAGCGGGCCGATGACGAACAGGTAGCCGAGCCCGAACAGCACGATGAAGCCGAGCGACAGGGGGGCGGCGGCGGAGAAGCTGCCGATGGCGGACACCAGCCCGCTCCACCAGCCCTGCCGGCCGTTGGGGGCGCCGACGAGCACCGCGAGCTCCTGCTGCGCGTCCGCCTCGGCGCTGCTCCAGCTGCCCAGCGTCGACGCGAGCGAGGGGTGCACGGCGCAGGTGCCCGCGGGGATCGCGGTCGGCGGCCCCACCAGGCCGGGGCGCCAGGGCCCCTCGACGGCGGTCAGGTCCCCGTAGAAGTCGGCGAGCTCCTCGCGGCTCGGGGGCGCCCACAGGCCGAAGATCTCACGCCACAGGAGGGCTCGGTCGAAGCCTCCGCGCAGCTCGCCGGCGGCCGGGTCGAACGCCAGCATCACGACCTTGCCGGTGCCCGGCCAGCTGGTGAGGACCAGCGGCCGCTCGTCGGCCGTGGTCCAGGAGACGGCGGCCCCCGGTCGCGCGGACAGCTCCACCACCGGCAGCCCCGGCGGCTCGGCGTCGCCCTCGGCGTCGGGGCTCTTGCCCTCGACCCCCGGCGGCTGGCCGGAACCCGCGAGGGACCAGACGGCGGCGAGGGCGGTGGGGGAGCGCTCCAGGCTGCCGACGTCGGCCGGCACGAGGACGGCGAGGGGGGAGGCGGCCCACTCGGCGTGGTTGTCGCCGAGGGCGAGCAGCAGGGTCCCGCCCGACGCGACCCACGCGCGCAGGGCCTCCTGCTGTTCGGGGGACAGGTCGGTCGGGTCGGGCCGGCGCCAGACGAGGATGTCGACGGTGGAGTAGCCGAACCAGTGATCCGGCAGGTCCACCGCGAGCAGGTTCTGCACCGCGACGGAGCGGTAGCCGTCGTCGGCGACGTCGGGGTGACCGGGGACCGGGCGGCCGGTCACCTCCTTGAGCAGCGGCCAGCCGAGGGGCTCTTCGCCGACCACTGCCACGTTGAGGGTGGCGGCGTTCATGCCGCCCCTCAGCTCCAGTCGCTTGGCGGCGAACGGCTTGCCCCGGCCGTCGCGGATCGAGACGTCCAGGTACGAGCCCCAGTCGGGCACCGGCACCGGGAGCACCACCCGGCGGGAGCTGTTCTTGGGCACCGAGATGGTGCGCTTGCCGCCCCGGATGCCGTCGGTGCCGTCGAAGTCGGCGACGACGGTGGCCTGGACGGCCTCGGTCGTCGTGATGTCGACGTGCACCGGGACCCAGGCGCCAGGACGGGAGAACTGCAGGAGCGGGGCGGAGATCTCGACGCGGGGAGGAGCGGCCGACGCGATGGCCGGGAGCAACAGCCCCAACGCCGCCACGAGGGCGACGAGAGCAGGACGGGCCGCCCCGACGCGGGCCACGCAAGACAATGGGCGCATGCGATCTCCGACAACGCGCCCGGGAACAGGTTCCCCGGGTCGAACGCTCCAGGGGCGAAGGGGCGTCCTCCTGGCTGAAACCCTCGAGGCTCCGAGGCTGTTCCCACCAGGTTCGACCGGGCGCTCCTCCACCATCGACTGATGGTAGGTCACCCCGGGTCGCGGCACACGCTCCAGAGGTCGCGAGTATCGTCGGGCGATGGCCTCCGACTCCATCTCCACCCCCGCCGCCGTCGCCCTCCTGCTCGGCCTGGGCGTCGCGTCCGGCTGCCAACCGTCGTGCGAGGAGCTCGCCGAGGCGGGGCCCTGGGTCGAGGTCGGCACGGGCGAGGAGGAGGACGAGTTCCAGGCCGTCGAGGACGGCGACGTGCTCACCGCCGCCTGGGGCAGCCAGGGGGGACAGCACATCTGGGGCGGCGCGCGGGCCGGGAACGTGCACTTCGGCGCGCTGCCGGGGCCGATGGGACCGGCGGACAACAACCCCCGGGTCGGCTTCACGATCGGGGACGACGACGGGGTGATCGCGAGCACGAGCCCCAGCGTCACCGCGTTCACGCGCGCGGGCGGCGAAGGCTCGACCGCGGAGATCAGCATCTTCGTCGAAGTCAGCCCCTGGGACACGGCGTGGCTGTTCCCCGACGACTACGACCCGAACGGGGAGAACACCTGGGAGGAGGAGCAGGCCGCGTGGGAAGCTGCCATCGCGGACCTGGAGGCCCGGGACCTGGTGATGCGGGTGACCCTGGAGGACTCCTGCGGGTCGGAGCTGGTCGACGAGCGCACGATCCGGGTGACGGGCGTCGCCGGATACTGAGCCGAGGGGCACGGGAGGACGGGTGCGGGAGCGGATCCTGGCGATCCTCGGAGCTCGGCGCCTGCCGCTGCTGCTCGCCCTCGCGGCGATGGTGCCGTACCTGCCGGCGCTGCGCCTCGGCGTCATGGGGGACGACTACTTCCACCGGATGATGCTGCTCGGCATCGAGCCGTTCTCCGGCGACCGGCCGCTGTTCGACCTGTTCACCTTCTTCCGCGGACCGGAGGGCAACGGTCCGCTGATCGAGCTCGGCCTGCTCCCCTGGTGGTCGGCGCCCGAGCTGCGGGTCGCCTTCTTCCGACCGCTGAGCTCGGCCACCCACCTCCTGGACTACGCGCTGTTCCCCGACCTCTTCTGGCTGCAGCACCTGCACAGCCTGCTGTGGTGGGGGCTCGGGGTCGGGCTGGTGGCGGTCCTGTACCGACAGCTGATCGACCGGCCGGCCGTCGCCGGGCTCGCCGCGGTGCTGTTCGCGGTGGAGGACGCCCACTCGATGCCGGTGGCCTGGCTCGCCAACCGCAACGCGGTGGTGGCGCTGGTGTTCGGGGTCGCGGCGCTGACGCTCCACGTGCGCTGGCGACGGTCGGGGGAGCGGCGCTGGCTGCCCGCGGCCCTGCTCGCGGGCTGCTGCGGGCTGGCCGCGGGGGAGGCCGCCCTGGGGGCGCTGGCGTACGTCGCCGCGTGGCAGCTGTTCGTCGACGGGCCCGGCTGGCGGGCCCGGCTGGAGGGGCTCGCGCCGTGGGTGGTGCTCGGCGTCTTCTACACGGCGATGTACGGGGCGCTGGGCTACGGCGCGTCGCACTCGGGGCTGTACGTCGACCCCGCGGCGGAGCCGCTCCGGTTCGCCGCGTCCCTGCTGGAGCGGTGGCCGCTGCTGATGGCGGCCCAGTGGTTCAGCCCCCCGGTGGACGTCTGGCTGATGCTGCCGCGGGCGGCGCAGGTGGCGATGTCCGCGGTGGCCGCGCTGGGGCTGGGCGGGATCGTCTGGCTGCTGTGGGGGCTGCTTCGAGACAGCGCGATGGCCCGGTTCTGGGCCGGCGGCATGGCGCTCTGCCTGGTGCCGCCGTGCGGGGCGTTCCCGCTGGACCGGCTGACCCTGTTCGCGGGGCTCGGGGGGTTCGCGCTGGTCGCGCTGATGGCGGAGCGGGCGCTGGGGTTCGCGGCCGCGGGGGACGAGCCGACCCCGCGGGACCCGAGGCGGACGGTTCGCTGGGCCGTCGTGGCGCTGCTCCTGCTGCACGGCCCGATGGCCCTGGCCGCCCTGACTCCCCGCGTCCTGCTGGTCCAGGCGCTGGGCAACTTCTTCTCCCTGGGAGCGCAGGCCGGGCCGACGGACGAGGGCGTGGTCGACCAGACGTTCGTCTTCGTCACCGGGAGCGAGCTGCCGACGGCGTACACCGCGCCCACGCGAGGCGCGATAGGGCTGCCGATCCCCCGCCGCACGGCGCAGCTGGCGTCGATGATCACCACGAACCGGGTCACCCGGATCGACGCGCACACCCTCGAGATCGAGCCCGAGGGCGGGTTCCTGGCGACGATGATGGACACGCTGACCCGCCACCCCGAGGACCGGTTCGAGCTCGGGGAGGAGATCGCGCGGCCGGACTTCGTCGCCCACGTCGACGCGTTGACGGAGGACGGCCGACCCGCGGTGGTCAGCTTCCGGTTCGAGGCGCCGCTGGAGGACCCCTCGCTGGTCTGGCTCTACTTCGTCGACGGGTGGCCCCGGGAGCTGACGCTGCCGGGGGTCGGCGAGTCCTTCGTGATCCCGGCGACCCTGCCCCGGCTGGATTGACCGGGGGGAGCGAACTCACTCGTCGTCGGTGTGCTTCTCCCGGGCCCGGCGGCGGGCGGCGAGCAGGCCGCCGACGTACTGGTTCTCGGGCTCTGCAGGGGTCGGCTCCGTCTGGCCCACGGGGAGATCGCCGGGGGCGTTGGTGTCGGGGTCGACCTCGGGGATCTCGATCTTGCGGGCGGGCGCCGCCACCGGCGCCGCCTTCGGCTTCTTCGGCTTGCGCGGCCGGGGTTTGCGGCCGGCCTTCTTCTTCGCCCGGGGGGGCGCCGGGCGGAAGATCGAGAGCGTGGCCGCCGCCTCGGGCGCGCGGCGCAGGAAGCCCCAGTCGAGCCGCCGGGCCGCCACGTCGGCGAGCAGCACCAGCGCGGCCAGGATCAGCAGGGGCGGCCACAGCGGGTGGGGCACCATCCGCGGGACCGACGGCGGCGTGAACACCACCCCCGGCGGCTCGCCCGCGAGGGGTCGACCGCGGCCGATGCGGGTCACCTCGGCGAGCAGCGCGGCGCCGCCCGCCGCCGGTCGGTACTCCGGCGAGTAAGGCTGGGCCGCCTCCGCCGTCGCGCCGCCGACCGTGTTGCCCTCCGCGTCCCGGAGGAACACGCCGACGAGGTGCGAGCCGTCCTGGGTCGCGTCGATCTGGGCGCGGTACCGGCCCGGCGCGATCTGCTGCAGCGGCCGGGTCTCCACGCTCAGGTCGGGGCCGATGAAGCGGGCGTCGCCCTCGAGGAAGTTGCGGAACTCGCCATCGGCGTCGTACGCGTCCACCGTCACCGACATCACGCCCCGGTCCAGCTCCGCGTGCGCCTGCACGTCCGCGGTGCCTTCGCTCGCGGCCAGCCAGCGCACCAGCTGGGTGAACGTGCGGGTGTACGCCTCGGTACCGACCCAGTCCTTCGCCCAGCGCGCCTTGCAGTCCGACGTCCACGCCGCCGTGCGCCCCAGGCCGTGCCGCCAGGTCGCGAGCAGAGGAGTGTTCTCGTCCTGACGGGCCCACATCGCTACCGTCGAGCGGGGCTTCGGCTCGGTCGCGACGTAGCCGCCGAGCAGCGGCAGCTTCACGTCCTCCAGGCCGCGGGTCACCGGCGACGGCGCGCCGAGCACGGGCCGGAACGGCTCCTCCACCAGGAAGCTCCGGGTCGCCAGCATCGCCTCGCGCGTGAAGATCCGCGGGATGTGCTCCGGCTTCGTGACCAGGTAGTAGCGGCCGCCGCCCCACTTGGCCCACGCCTCCATGGAGTGTCGATCCGCGTCGTCACCGATCGCGATGGCGGTCAGGGTGATGTCCCGCCGCGTGCCCATGCGGATGAGCGTCTCGAAGTCGCCCCCCATCGTCACGCCGTCGGACATCAGGATGATGTGCCGCTGGGCCGTCGACTCGCGGTGCAGCGCCCCGTAGGACTCCTTGAGCGCCGGGTAGATGTCGGTGCCGCCGCCCGCCTGCATCTTGCTGATCGCGTCCTGGATCCGGCTCCGGTGCACGAGGCTCGTCATCGGCACCGCCCAGGACGCCGCGCCGTCGAAGCTGATCACGCCGATGCGGTCCCGCTCGGCCATCAGGTCCGTCGTCTGGATGGCCGCCTCCTTGGCCATGCCGAGCTTCTCGGCGGGGCCGACGCCGCCCATCGAGCCGGACTTGTCGATCGCCATCGCCATCGAAAGGCTCGGGAAGTACTTCTTGTCCTGGATGTCCATCCGGACCGGGAGGATCTCCTCGACCGGGGTCCGGTAGTAGCCGCCGACGCCGAAGCTCTCGTCCCCGCCCAGCATCGCGAACCCCCGCCCGAGGTCGCGCACGTAGCGCCGCAGCACCTCCATCTGGCGGTCGGTCAGCGCGTACGCCGGCACGTCGGAGAGCAGCACCGCCGAGTAGGGCTGCAGGGCGACGAGGCTCGCGCTCAGCTCGCCCGGCTGGATGACGTCGACCGACATCCCCTCCGCCTCGAGCACCGTCTCGAGGTAGCGACCCTGCCCCTTCTTGCCCTCGACGTACAGCACCCGCGGCCGGCCCTCGACCGCCACCGTGGTCACCGCGACGTTGTTCTGGGGGACCGCGTCGCCCTCGACCTCCAGCGTCGCCCGGTACCGCAGGAAGCCGCTCTCGTCGGCGTCCTGGCGCAGCACGAACAGGTCCGCCCGGCCGCCCTGCAGCTCCACCGGCAGCGAGCCGAGCAGCCGCTCGTTGCGATACAGGTGCAGCGTGCCCTGGGTCTTGTGCTGGGCGCGGGCGACGACCCTCAGCTCGAACGCGCTCCCTTCGGCCACCTGGTCCGGCGCCGTGAGCCCCTCCAGGAGCACCTCGTCGGCCTCCTGGCGGTCCCAGGCGCGGGCCCACAGCTCGACGTCCTCGCCCGCCGACGCGGCCTGGGCGATGGCGTCCCCGCGGGTCTCCTCGCCGTCGGACAGCACCACGATGCGGCGCGTGTAGTCGGACGGCATCACCGCCTCGGCGAGCCGCAGCCCGGCGGCGAGGTCGGTCTGGTGGGGCGAGACGCGGGACTCGACCCCGGCGAGGGCGAAGTCCTCGGTCGGCTCCAGCTCGACCATCGCCCCGTCCCCTACGACCACCACCGCCGCCTTGTCCTGCTCGTTCATCGACTCGGCGGCGTCCTGCACGAACTGCAGCGCCTCCGCCCGCGCCGCCTCCGGCAACGAGGCGCTCCGGTCGAGCACGAACACGACGCCCAGCCGCTTGGCCGGCATCTTCAGCGTCAGCCCGGCGGCGGCCAGGGCGATGAGCAGGATCAGCAGGGTGCGCAGCACCGCCGCGACCTTCGCCTGGCGGCCCTGGAGCGTCTTGCGGCCCGCCGCCCACCACATCGGCACGAGCACGAGCAGCAGCAGCATCCACTCGGGCGCGTCCAGGGTGAGGCGGCGGAAGAGGTCCATCAGCGCGATCCCCTCACTCTTCCCGGTACTTGCGCTGGTACAGGAACCACTCGCCGAGCAGCACGAGCGCGGCGAGCAGGAGGAGCGGACGGACGAGCGGCAGGCGGCCCGGAGCGGACGCTACGAGCATCTCCGTCGGCTGGTCCTCCGGCGGCTGGTGGGTCATCACGGCGAGGTCGCTCTCGGTCTCGGAGACGAGGTTGACGACCAGCCGCTCGGACCGACCCTGGGGGCCACGGAGCTTGTAGACGCCCGCCTGCTGCAGCCCGCCGAAGCGCACCACGCCCTCGCGCACCGGGGCCCGCAGCTCGGTGTCGTCGGGCCGGATGAGCACGACCTCGTCGCCGTCGTCCCCCCAGCCCTCGCGGATCAGGGGGGTGCCGGCGGCCAGGGTCCGGCTGTTGCCCCGCGCTTCTTCGCCGGACAGCCAGCCGACGGTGTTCAGCAGGAACAGCGGGTAGGCGACCCGCAGCGGGAGGTCCGACGCGGTCGGCGCGAAGTGCAACACGACCGCGCGGTGGCCGCCGTGCACCGACGTCGTCAGCAGCGGCCCCTGGTCGGACTCCAGCAGGGGCTCCCACGCGGGGTCCGTCGGCGGGTTGGCGCGGGTCACGTGGATGCCGCTCGGCTCGACGAACCGGAGCGTCGGGTGGCTCTTGCGCCACTGGGTGACGCGGGGCCAGCTGACCTCCGGCGGCGCCGCCTCCGCGCCGAGGGCGGACGGCCCGAGGGCGAGGAACGGAGCGCCGGGCTCGGCGGGGACCTCGCCCCCCTCGAACACGTAGGCGTCCGGTGGCTCGGAGCCCTCGGGGGTCTGCACCCAGCCCTGGGACGCGGTCACGTCGAAGCGGGGATCGGCGGCGAGAGCGCGAGCCGTGAGCACCGAGCAGCCGACGCAGTCGATGCGGCGGCGCGCCGCCGGCTCCAGCCACGCCAGCGCGTCGTCGTCCGACCGGAGCGCGTCGCCCGTCTCGACGTGCACCCGCAGCAGGCCACCGCTCGCCCCGAGGCCGCGATAGACCCGGGCGACCGGCCGGTCCGGCGGCACGTCGACCGCCTCGGTGGCGACCAGCTCGCCGTCCAGCGTCACCTCGACGCCGACCGGGCCGCCGGCCCCGCTGAAGCGGCGGAGCGTGACGAACAGCTCGGACTCCAGGTCGACCGTCGGCGACCGGCGCAGGTCGATGGCGGTGATCGCCACATTCTCCGCCGGCCGACCCACCTGCTCGATCCGGAGCCCGGGGTGGCGCCCCATGGCGGCGTCGACGGTGCGGTCGCTGCCGTCGGTGACGACGACGATGGTGCGCTCGGGCCGGTTGCGGGTCAGCGCGACGGCGAGATCGACGGCCGCCCCGACGCTGGCCGACGCGTCGGTCGGCTCCATCTCCCGGACCGCCGCCTCCAGCCGCTCCTTGTCCCGGGTGAAGCTGACGATCACGTCCGGGTCGGCGCCGGCGAGCACGACCATGCCCTCGTCGGTCGCGCCGAGCTGCCGCAGCTCGGAGAGCACGACGTCCTGGGCGACGCCGAAGCGCGACGGCTTGGGGGAGGTCGCCGCCATCGACGCCGAGCCGTCGACGATCCAGACCACCGACTTGCCCAGCCGGGTCTTGCCGGGGATCGACGGTCCGGCGAGGGCGAACGTCGTCAGGAGCAGGATGAGCAGCTGCAGCCAGAGCAGGTCGTGCCGCCGGAAGCGGTCCCACGGCCGGGCCCGCTGTTGCTGGGCGATCACCGAGCTCCAGAGCATCAGCGAGGGGACCTGCAGCCGCTTGCGCCGGACCTTCAGGAAGTACATCGCGGCGAGCGGCGCCGCCGCGGTCAGCATCCAGAACGCGAGGGGGTTGGCGAACTGCATCAGCGCCCCGCCCTTCGCACCAGCCCGGCCCGGAAGTCCTGCTCGGCCTGGTTGAGCCAGCTGATCAGGGCGTCCTCGACGTCCCGCGACGCGTCCAGGCGGAAGTAGCCGACCCGGCGCCGCCGGGCGACGTCCTCGATCTGCGCGAACCAGCCCTGCACCGCGGCGCGGTACTTCTCCCGCGTGGGCCTGTCGATGGTGACGTTGAGCTCATCCCCCGTCTCGCTGTCCACCAGGGTCAGGTCGCCGTTGAGCTGCGTCGGGTCCAGCTCCCGGGGGTCGATGACGTGGAGCAGGTGGACCTCGCCGCCGCCGTGGGCGAGCCGGGCGAGCGGCGCCTCGAAGCCGTCGGGGTTCCACAGGTCGGTGACCAGCACCGTGATGGCGCCCCCCCGGGCCGCCGGCAGGCTCTGGGCGACCCGCTCCAGGTTCGTCTCCCCGGCGGTGCCGGTGCCCTGCAGGAAGCGGAACAGCCGGTGGATCGCCGAGCGACCGCGGGCCGGACGGCCCTCCGCCGCGACCGCCTTGTCGCACACGAACAGCTGCACCCGATCCATGCCGCAGAGGCTGGCGTAGGAGACCGCCGCCGCGGCCTTGCGGGCGGCGTCCCACTTCGCCCCCGTCATCGACGCCGACCGGTCCAGGAGCACCCGCACGGTGCGGTCCTCCCGGGCCTCGAAGAGCTTGACGAAGAGGCGATCCAGCCGGCCGATGAGGTGCCAGTCGAGGTGCCGGATGTCATCGCCCGGCACGTACTCGCGGTGGTCGGCGAACTCCAGGGACTGCCCCCGCCGGCGCGACGCGTGCGGACCGGAGCGCTGGCCGGAGCGCCGCCGGGAGCGGAGCGCCAGCTTCTCGAGTCTCGCCAGGAACTTTGCGTCGAGCACCGCGGTGGACCTCGGCTAGGAGCTTGTAGCGCATTGGAACCGGAGCCCCGTGAGACCGGGGTGTCCGAGGCCAAGGCGCGACGAGGAGATGCATCGGGAATGCACGACGAGGAGCAACAACGGGATCGGACGCATCCGGTCCATGGGGCGACAGGTGGCCAATGCGCTACACGCTCCTAGCCGGCTTCCGCCGCGATGCCGGTGGCTTCGGGCACCTCGTCGAGGATCCGGCGCAGGATCTCGTCGGTCTCGATGCCCTCCCCCTCCGCCTCGAAGTTGCGGATGATCCGGTGGCGCAGGGACGCGATCGACGACTCCCGCACGTCGCGGAAGGACACCTGGGCCCGACCGTCGAGCAGCGCCCGCACCCGAGCGCACAGGATCATCGACTGGGCGCCGCGGGGGCTCGCCCCGTAGCGGACCCAGCTGCTGGCCGCGTCGCTGGCGTGCTCCGAGTCGGGGTGCGTGGCGAGCACGATGCGCAGCGCGTAGCGCTTGACCGCGTCGGCGAGCACGACCTGCCGCACCGTCCGCTGCATGGCGAGCAGCTCCTCGCGGTGCATCACCGGCTTGACCTCGGGGTTCTCCACCCCGGTGGTGCGGTCGATGATCGTGCTGAGCTCCTCCAGCTTGGGGTACGGCACCATCACCTTGACCAGGAACCGGTCGAGCTGGGCCTCGGGCAGCGGGTAGGTGCCCTCCATCTCCAGGGGGTTCTGGGTCGCGAGCACGAAGAAGGGGGCGGGCAGGTCGTGGTGCACGCCGCCGGTCGTGACGGTTCGCTCCGCCATCGCCTCCAGGAGCGCCGACTGCGTCTTGGGCGTCGCGCGGTTGATCTCGTCCGCGAGCAGCACCGACGTGAACACCGGCCCCTTGCTGAACGTCATCTGACGGCCGCCCTCGTGGTCGAGCAGGATGTGCGTGCCGATGATGTCCGCCGGCATCAGGTCCGGCGTGAACTGCACCCGGTTGAAGTCGAGCTCCAGCGCCTGGGCGAGGCTGCGTACGAGCAGCGTCTTGCCGAGCCCGGGCACGCCTTCGAGCAGGACGTGGCCGTTGGCGGCGAGGGCGATGAGGACCCCGTCCACCACCTCCTCCTGACCGACGATGATCTTGCCGACCTCGTCGCGCAGCCGACCGAAGCCTTCGCGGAAGCGGTTGGCGGCGTCCGCGGGGAGCTGCGGGATGGCCTGGGGGAGATCCGTGCGTGCGTCGTCCATGGGGTCCTCCACGGCGTCCTGGGGGCGCCGTTACTCGATCGCGTCGAAGTAGGTCTTGACCTGGTCGCGGTAGGCGCGGGGGATCGACTCGCCGTCGATCGCCTCCTCCGCCGCCTCGCGGTAGCCGTCGGGGGCCTGGAGCAGCGGGGCGCCCGAGCGCTCCTGGCTGCCCTCCAGGCGGAAGGTCTCCACGTCCACCGGCCCGTCGCCCAGCGGCACGTCGACGGTGGACGCCACCGCCTCCACGCCGTCGAGCCGCTCGGGGGCGTGCTGCTGGTCGAACGGCACCACCCAGTCGCTGGTGCGACCGTCGACCTGCCGATCCATGTCCTGGTGGGAGCGGCCCGTCGTGTCGAACGTGCCGGCGTCCTCGTCGGTGTGGCCGGTGCCGGCCCCCCACGACGCCTGGTCGCCGCCCTGGCCGTGCCCCTGCTGGCCGGTGGCGCCCTTGCCGCCGAGCCGACCGGCGGCGCCGCCCAGGGCCTGCTCCATCTGCTGCTGCATCTGGCTCTGGGCCTCCTCCTGGGCGAGCCCGTCGCCGCCGAGGCCCTGCTGCTCGAGCTGCTCGAGGTACTCGGACAGGCCGCCGCCGCCCTGGCCGCCGGACTGACCGCCCTGCTGGCCGCCGGGCTGCTGACCCGTGCCGCCGCCGGTCTGACCGCCGCCCTGCTGCTGGCCCTGGCCGTCCTGCTGGCCGCCCTGGCCCTGGGACTGACCGCCCTGGCTGCCCTGCTGCTCGCCGCCCTGCTGACCCTGCTGCTGGCCGCCGGTGCCCCCCTGACCCTGGCCGGAGGCCTGCTGACCGCCCTGCTGACCGCCCTGGTTCTGGGAGCCGCCGCTGCCCGCCTGCTGGCGCATCCGGCCGGCCTCGCTCCGGAGCGCCCCGCCGAGCCCCGGCAGGGGGCTGTTCATCGCCGACTCGGCGGCCCGCTCCATCTCGCGGGCGGCCCGCTCCCGCTCTTCGGGGGAGGCCTGCTCCATGCGCTCGCGCATGCGGTCGACGGCCTCCTGGGCCTCTTCGAGGTCGGCGTCGTCGAACGCGTCCTTGAGGTCTTCGGCGAGCTCCGGGTCGATCCCCTCGAGGTCCTGGGCAAGCTGCTCCAGCGCGTCGCTGACGCCGTCGGCGTTGCGCCCGCTCAGGTCGTTGAGCGCGTCGCTGAGCTCCTGGGCCTTCTGAGCTGCGTCGTCCTTGCCGATGGAGCCGTTCTTCATCGCCTCGATCAGCTCGGCCATCTGAGCGTCCAGGTCGTCCGGCATCTCGACGCCGAGCTCCTGCTCCAGCTGCTCCTTGCGCTGCTCCAGGCGCTCCGCCTCGGCCGCGAGGTCCCCCGCCGGGCCGGCCGGCTTCTCCCGCAAGGGAGCGCGCGGCAGGAACGTCATCGCGGCGACCGCGAGGAGCGCCAGGGGGAGGAACCGAACGTGACGGGGCGGGCCGACCGGCAGCGAGCCCTTCAGCTCGGTCCGGCGCCCCTCCAGGGCGAGATCGGAGTCGGCCAGCACCTGGCCGGCCAGCGCCGTTCCGGGGGCGCCGTCGCGGAGCTCCAGGGCGGTGATGGCGACCTCTTCGGAGTCCAGGAGGCGATCGACGAGCAGGGCCAGGTCGGAGGTCGTCGCCTTGAACGTCGAGCGTCCGATCAGCGCGGCGATCGCCGCCGTGCCCGCGAGGGGGGCGAGCAGCCACGCGAAGTGGGGCAACGGCGCCCACCGCATCAGCCAGGCCCCGAGCCACAGGGCCGACAGGAGCGCGCCGATCCAGCCCCCGAGCACCGCCCAGCGCACCGTGCGGCGCGTCCGGAGGCGTGAGCCCACGAGTTCGACGGCGACGTCCAGGGGGGCGGAAGGTGCGGGGCGCATGCGATCTCCGACAACGCGCCCGGGAAGAGGTTCCCCGGGTCCTCCGGCCTACGCGATGACGGCCGACCCGTTGCCGAACGTCTCCACGCAGCCGTCGGTCGCTCCGGGGCGAAGGAGCGTCCTTCGTCAGGTTAACCCTCCCACCGCCGATATGTTCCGAGGAGGCTCCGACGCGAGCGGCTCGGACTATTATGAGAACCCAGCGGAGCGTGAATGACCGAACGAGTGCCAGCCCTGGTGATCGAGGATGACCCGGACGCAGCCGCGGTGGCCGCCGGCATGCTGCGCGTTCTGGGCTATGAGCCGTCGATCGCCCCCGACGGACATGCGGCGCTGTTCGCGCTGTCCGAGCATCCTCCGGCGCTGATCCTGCTCGACATCTGCCTCCCCCAGATGGACGGCGTGACGCTGATGAAGGTCGCCCGCCGGGTGGAGGAGACCCGGCAGACGCCGGTCGTCGCCTGCAGCGCGGTCTACCCCCCGGATTCCGCCGTGGGAGGCGTGCTGCGCAGCCTCGGGGTGAAGAACTACCTCGCCAAGCCGTTCAACCTCGCCGCGCGCCGGCGCGCGGTGAAGCTGGCCCACCCGACCGGCCCGGCGGGGTCCGCCTCCCTCGCCCGGGGGACCTCGCCGGCGTCCCCGGCGCCGCCGGCGCCGCCGGCGCCCCACGAAGACGACTCGGATCCGGCGAGCGAGACCGCCACCCTGGTCCTGCAGCTGGAGGACACGGTCGCCCTGGTCGAGGGCGATGGCCGCGAGGTGCCGATGCTGGTGGTGCGAGCGGCGGACCGACGGCTGGACGTGCAGGCGGCCGAGTCGACCTTCGCGTCCGGCGACGAGGTGCGCGCGTCGATCACGATCGGGGAGGTGGTCGACGACGCCATGCAGCGGACCACCGTGCGCATCGTCGGCCGGGTCACCGACCTGGTGACCACGCCGGCCGGGGTTCGCTATCGGATCGACGCGCGCATGGTCAACCCGATCGACGGGCTGCACCGCGTCGCGGGGCAGCTGGATCGGTCGTGACGACCGCGCTACTTCTTCATCGTGTTGAGGTGCTCGACGACGGCCTTGATCTGCTCGTCCGACAGCACCGAGCCCCACGCCGCCATCAGCGGGGACTTGCCGACGGCCGTGCCACCCTCCTTGATGACCTTGGTCAGGTAGGCGTCGTCCTTGCCCTCCCAGAACTCGGCCGTGGTGAAGTCGGCGGGCTTCGGGTCCAGGCCCGCAGCGGCGGCGCCGTCGCCCGCGCCACCGGCGCCGTGGCACGTCGAGCAGTACGTCGTGTAGTCGGACGCGCCGTCGGCGGACGCGGTGCCTGCGCTGAGCAGGACCAGGGAGCAGGCGGCGGTGAGAATCATGGCGGAGCGGAGCATGTTGGGTCCTCTGTAGTCAGGTCGCGTTGCGGCCGAGTTCGCGCGCCGCTAGCTTCGAAGTTGGGCATCCTGCCCGGACTATCCGGGAAGTCAAAGCCCGAAGGGTGTTGATGGACGGTTCGATCCCAGTCGCGATGGTCATCGAAGATGACCCCGATGCCGCGGAGGTCGCCTCCGGCATGCTCGCGATGCTGGGGTTCGAGGTGGAGCACTGCGCCGACGCCCACCAGGCGCTGTACGCCCTGGCGGAGCGCCCGCCGAGCCTCATCCTGCTGGACATCTGCCTGCCCGAGATGGACGGCGTCAACCTGCTCAAGGTCGCCCGACGCGTCGCGGAGGCGCGCGACGTGCCTGTGATCGCGGCCAGCGCGCTGTACCCGCAGGGGGGGGCGATCGCCCGCTCGCTCAAGGAGCTCGGGGTCGAAGTCTTCATGAGCAAGCCCTTCACGCTGGAAGGACTGAAGAAGGCGGTCGGCCGGGTCATGCCGATGCATCGCATCAAGGCCAAGGCGCCTCCTCCGCTGTCGACGACCGGCAAGATCGAGGGCATCGCCAAGGTCTCCGGGGCCGACGTGACCGTCGAGGTGGTGGGCGGTGACGACTACAACCTGGAGGTGCTCTCGACCTCCAGCCCGCTTCCGTCAGGGCAGTCGCTCACGCTGACGATCACCCGGCGCGAGATATTCGACGACAAGGCACAAGACTCCGAGATTCTCGTCCTGGCGTCCGTGCGATCGACGGCCCAGGCCGCGATCGGCTGGAAGTCGCACCTCGACGTGAAGGCCGCCCGCCCGCAGGACGCGTTCGACCGGATGGCCAAGGCGCTGGCTGCCCGCTGAGCCGGCGTGCTTGTTGCCCGATGGGCCGCGGTTTCCTAGGATCACAGCCATGATCCGGACAATCGCGATCGTCGCGAGCCTGGCCATCGCCGGGTGCGGCCCCACTTGGACCGAAGCCTTCGACGGCGCGAGCCACGGCGCGCTGAGCGGGGTCTGGGGCTCCGGCCCGGACGACGTGTTCATCGTCGGCGGCACCTTCGAGCAGGCCGAGATCGTGCACTTCGACGGCACGACCTGGACCGACATGGAGGCCCCGGACGTTCCGCTCCTGGCGTGGGCGTACGGCTGGGGCCCCGACCAGGTGCTCTCGGTCGGCGTCGACGGCGCCGCGGCCTGGTACGACGGCAGCTCCTGGGAGGCGATCGACACCCCCACCGACGAGGATCTGTGGGGCGTCTTCGGGTTCGCGCCCGACGACGCCTGGGCGGTCGGCGGAGACGCCAACGACATCGGGTCGGAGCCGGTGATCCTGCACTGGGACGGTGACGCCTTCGAAGAGGTCGTCATCGACCCGGCCGAGATGCCGCGCACGCCGGCCAGCCTCTTCAAGGTGTGGGGGATCGGCGACACCCTGTTCGCGCTGGGTCAGAGCGGGCAGATCTTGCAGTACGACGGGTCCGACTGGCGGGACTCCCCCGCGGGCGCCGGCGCCGACCAGGACTTCGTGTCGCTGTGGGGCACGTCGGAGGACAACATCGTCGCGGTCGGGGGCCGCGGCAACGCCCGCATCGGGCAGTGGGACGGGGCCGCGTGGGAGACGCATCAGCCGTCGGCCCTCGGGGGGCTCAACGCCGTCTCGATGGCCGCGCCCGACGCCGCCCTGGTCGGCGGCATCAACGGCTACGTGGGCGTCTTCGACGTCGCGACGGGGGAGGTCGAGCTCGACGAGGTGCTCGAGGGCGGCGACGTGCACGCGATCTGGAACGACGGAGAGGGACGCTTCTACGCGGTCGGGGGGCGGTTCAACGAGCCGCTGTCGGGCCTGGCGTGGGTGCGAAAGGGAGCCTTGTGAACCGACTCATCATCTCGATCCTGGGCGCGGCGCTGCTCGGCGGCTGCGCCGACGGCCACGGCCCCATCGCGGACGACATCATGGCGCCGATGGGGGAGCCGGTCCCCTACGCGACGGCCGAGCAGGAGGCGACCTTCGTCCGCGGCCAGGCCGTGGCCGCGCGCCGCTTCAGCCGCGCCGACGGGCTGGGGCCGGCGTTCAACGTCACCTTCTGCACGTCCTGCCACGAGCGGCCGACGCTCGGCGGCAGCGCCGGCTCCTACCGCAACTTCTTCATCGCGGCCCGACGAACCGAGGACGGCGCCTTCCAGCCGGCGATGTCGTCAGGGGCCGCGGGCGGCGTGATCCGCCTCTACGAGTACGGGGACGACGCCGACGCGAAGCCCTACTTCGATCCCGCCGACGACATCGTCGCCCGCCGGAACCCGATCCCGTTCTTCGGCGTGGGGCTGATGGCGGAGATCCCCGAGGAGGAGATCCTCAAGCGCGCCGACCCCGACGACCGAGACAACGACGGCATCAGCGGCCGGCCGAACTACGACCAGGGCTTCGTCGGTCGGTTCGGCCGCAAGTCGCAGACGGTCAGCATCGAGGGGTTCATCCGCGGCCCGCTGTTCAACCACCTCGGAATCACCACCGACCCGCTGACCGACGAGGAGAAGGCGGCGCTGCCGATCGACAGCTCGGGCGGCGGGACGGAGACCGCCGGCTTCGGCTTCCACCTCATCCCTCGCGCGCACGCGCAGGTGGCCGCCCCGGCGTCGCCCCTCACCGACGACGACGGTGTGGCCGACCCCGAGCTGTCCAACCCCGACCTGTTCGACCTCGTCAGCATGGCGATGCTGATGGCGGCGCCGCAGGTCGAGGAGCTGACCGACCGCTCCCGAGCCGGGCTCCGCCACTTCGACGCGGTGGGCTGCGGCGACTGCCACACGCCGCGGCTGAAGGGGCCGCGCGGCAACCTCCACATCTACTCCGACCTGCTGCTCCACGACATGGGCCCGGAGCTGGCCGACGGGCTGGTCCCCGGCGAGGCGACCGGCAGCGAGTTCCGGACCCAGCCGCTGTGGGGGATCTGCGCGGTCGGGCCGTACCTGCACGACGGCCGGGCGCAGACCATCCACGAGGCGATCGCGTGGCACGGCGGCGAGGGGGAGCGGGCCCGGGACGCCTACCTGGCGCTGACCGTCCAGGAGCAGGCGGAGCTCGAAGAGTTCCTGCTGACCCTCGGCGGCCGAGACCAGTACAGCCTGGGGCTGATCCCGCCGGACGAGCCGGCTCCGCTCGAGGGCGAGTGGGGCGGTCCCCTGCCCGGCACCGACCCCGACCGCTTCGAGGCCGGCCGTCGGCTCTTCGACCGGGAGTTCGGCCCCGCCGACGGCGCTGGCGGGCCTCGCCTCAACGGCGACAGCTGCCGCGCCTGCCACTTCGAGCCGGTCTTCGGGGGCGCCGGCCCCCGCGGCGTCAACGTGATGCGCCACGGCATCCTGACCGACGCCGGGGAGTTCGCGGTGCCCGCGGTCGGCACCATCCTGCACCGCACGACCGCCCTGATCGGCGCCGCGCCGCGGGCCCAGCCCGAGGCGACCATCTTCGAGCACCGACAGACCCCCCACCTGTTCGGGTTGGGGCTGATCGAGGGGATCGACGCCGCCGCCATCCTCGCCGCGGCCGACCCCGACGACCTCGACGGTGACGGCATCAGCGGCAAGCCGTCGTGGACCGACGGCGGCCGGCTCGGCCGCTTCGGCTGGAAGGCGCAGGTGCCCAGCATCGACGAGTTCGTGCGCGACGCCGTGACGGCGGAGCTGGGCATGACGCTGCCGTGGGTCGAAGGAATGACCTTCGGACGGGTCCAGGACAACGACGACGTGTCCGACCCGGAGCTGACCCTGGACGACGCGGATCTGCTGGGCGACTTCCTGAGGACGCTGGCGCCTCCGCCGCGCACCGGCGGGGACGACCCCGAACTCGAAGCCGCGGGCGAGGCGCTCTTCGCCGACGTCGGCTGCGCCTCCTGCCACACGCCGTCGCTGCCCGGCGCCGACGGCCCGGTGCCGCTGTACAGCGACCTGCTGCTGCACGAGGTCCTCCCCGAGGGGGCGCTCGGCATCGAGGACGCCTCGGCGGAGATGCGTGAGTTCCGGACGCCCCCGCTGTGGGGCGTCGCGATGACCGCGCCCTACCTGCACTCGGGCGAGGCGGACACGCTCGAGCAGGCGATCCTGCTGCACGCGGGCGAGGCGACGGCTGTGATCACCGCCTTCACCGCCCTGGACGCCGACGAGCAGGCCGCCCTGCTGGCGTTCGTGGGGTCGCTGTGAGGCACCGGCTCGCCCTGTTGCTGCTCCCGGTCGTGCTGCTCGGCTGCCCCGCTGACGGCGAGCCCGACCCGGTCCCCGAGATCATCGACCCGCTCTCGCGGCCGGCCGAGCCGACGCTGTCGGTCGACTCGTTCGCCGTCTCCTCCGCGTGCGCCGAGTGCCACCCGGAGCACGCGGCCCAGTGGGCGGTCAGTTCGCACGCCTACGCGATGGTGGACCCGGTCTTCCGCGCCCTCGTGGAGGTCCGCCGCGCCGACTTCGACGGCGCGCAGGACACGTTCTGCCTCCAGTGCCACACGGCGATCGGCACCCGCGGAGGCGAGATCGTCCCCAACTTCGAGTGGGACGAGCTCTCCCCGGTCGTGCAGGAGGGGGTCACGTGCGAGAGCTGCCACAAGGTGACCTCGCTGGAGCGGACCTGGAACAGCGGCCATGTGTTCGATCCCGACGGCCCCTTGCGCGGCGGGATCGAGAACCCGGTCGACTCGCCGGAGCACGACTCCGTCTACTCCGAGCTGCACACGAGCGCGGCGTTCTGCGGTGGCTGCCACGACGTCGTCGAGCTCGACGGCCTCAACCTCGAGCGCCCCTACGAGGAGTGGACGGAGAGCCCGTCGGCGGAGGCCGGGGAGACGTGCCAGGACTGCCACATGCCGACCCGCCAGGGGCCCGCGGCGGTCGACCTGATGACCGACCGGACGCTGCACGACCACCGCTTCGTCGGCATCGACATCCCCCTGACGGAGGACTTCGCCCCGGCCGAGGACGTCGAGGAGCTCCGCGTCAAGATCGAGGAGCTGCTCGCCACCGCCGCCTCGATGGAGGTGACCGCCGAGCCGATCGCCGCCGGCGAGACGGCCAACCTGGTGGTGACGGTCACCAACGAGATCGACGGCCACAACCTGCCCACCGGCTCGACGTTCCTGCGGCAGATGTGGCTGGAGGTGACGGTGACGGACGCCGACGGCGCGGTGCTCTACGAGACCGGCCACCTCGACACCAACGGGGACCTGCGCGACCACTGGAGCGACCTGGACCCCTACGGCGACCCGAACCTGGTCACCTACGGCAGCAAGCTGACGGCCCTGGACGGCTCGCCCGAGCTGTTCCCGTGGCGGGCCAACGAGCACACCAGCGCCTCGATCCCGCCCCGACACGACCGCACCTCCACGCTGTTCGTGCCGACGACTCCGGCCACCCCCGGCCCCCTGCAGGTCGAGGCCCGCGTCCGGCTCCGCACCCACCCGCCGTACCTGCTTCGGGCGCTGGGGCTGAGCGCCCTCATCGAGCGGGTCGAGACCTACGACCTGGCGGAGGCGTCGGCGGAGGTGGACCTGCTGGATTGAGCGCCCCGACCGGGCGCTACGGCTCGAACTCGTCGCAGGTCATCGCCGGCTGGGGGGTCGAGGACTCCCCGCGTGAGCCGTACCCCGTGCACACCCACAGCGGCGGGCTGACCTGGTCCTCCAGGTCCACCCAGCAGTCCGAGCGCTTCACGAACGCGTTGGGGGTGGGCGCGCCTTCACCGTCCCGGAACGTCCAGGCCCCGGTCTCGTCGTAGCCGACCGCGAGCGGGCCATCGTCGTAGGACCAGGTGTAGACGCAGTCCACCAGGTCCCCGACGTAGACGGCGCCGGTCTCCTGGTACGTGCAGTCGAAGGTGGCGCCGCCGGCGTGCTCGCAGTCGAACCGGGTCGACACCCGCTCTTCGACGCAGGCCCCGTCGGGGGACTCGCAGGTGTAGGACTCCCGCCAGACGCCGGACAGGTCGATGTTGTCGCACGTCGCCTCCAAGAAGCTGACGACGCACTCGACCGTGTCGTCCAGCTCGAACGTCAGGCTGCTCTGCCCGGTCGACTGGTCGTTGTCGCAGGAGATCCGGTCGACCACCCAGCCCTCGTCGGGCTCGGCCTCGATCGTGACGATGCTGCCTTCGTACAGGTCGATCGCGCAGCTGTCGCTCGGGGTGCAGGTGGTCTGGGCCGAGCCGCCGGTGCAGCCTTGTGGCTCGGCCCAGCTCAGCTCGACGGTGCCGCCCGAGGTGACGTCGACGAACAGAGGCTGGACCACGCACCCGCTGAGCAGGAGGCACGCGGCGATCGCGAACAGGGGGGAGGACGAGGTCATGAGACGCTCCTGGCGGCGTCGGGCCCTCGGCGGCGTCGCGGGTTCAGTCTCCAACGGCGCGAGGGGCGGTCAATCCGTAGCGCGGGGCGTGCATCGGTGCACAACCGGGGCTGGGAAGCCTGGTCGAGCGGGTCGAGGCGTACGAGCTGGCGGGCGCGTCAGCGGAGGTCGAGCTGGCTGACGGCTGACCCGAGCGCGCGCGACGCGGTCGGCGCGATCAGGCGTCCGCGGGCGCCCCGCCGAACCCCGGCAGCTCCATCAGCGCGACGGTGAGGTCGATCTCCTGTGTCGGCGGCACGCCGATCCAGCCCTCGCCTTCGGGCACGGGCCCCTGGGGCGCGAGGGTCCCCTCCCGGGAGAGGAGGGGGCGGCCGCCCTCACCGGCCACCAGGTCGTGGAACAGCAGCAGCCGCTCGCCGTCGTGCTCCACGGTCAGGCCGACGCCCCGGCGCTGACCGTCGGGGGTGTTCAGCGCGGTCGGCAGCGCGACGGCGGCGGCGTATACGACGCCGTCGGCGCGCCCGACGAGGCAACGGACGAGGTCGGGCAGCGCGATCGGCGGAGGCGGGGGCATGCTGTAGACCTCGTAGGTCGCCTCGGCGAGCACGAAGACGTGGATGTGCGCGAAGCCGGTCTTCATGACCTCGGGGAAGACCTGGGGGGCGAGGATCCGGACAGCGTCCATGGCGTCCTTCGGGGGCGGCCCCGAGTAGGCGCAGAGGCCCCCACTCATCCGAGGCTGGTTGGGCGTCTCGGGCCCCATCCTCAGCTCGCCCAGGCGGGCTGTGCGGACATCGACCCACTCGTCGAAGCCCTCGGGGAGACGGGAGATGTCTTCGGGCCCACCCTCCAGCGTCGTCCAGTCGCCGAGGGCCTGGCCCACCCCGTCGGCCGACGCCCCTGCGTGGCGCCAGGTCAGCCACCATCGGAGGCCGCCCTCGCCGCCGTCCATCAGCTCGAGGAGGCCGATGGCCCGCCGCAGCCCGCCCCCTTCCGAAGGCACGAGCGCTTCGCCGTCCCGAAACGTGCGGACGATGCCGTCGCGCCGACCCAGCGATACGACGAGCTGCACCAGGATCGCCTCCTGCCCGGGCTCGGTCAGGCCGTCCAGCTCGAGCAGCTCGACGGCGCCGTCGCCGAAGAACCGCGCCGCGCCGACCGCCCGACCCATGAAGACGTGCCTCCCCTGGAGCTGCTCCCTCAGGTGCTCGCGCAGGCCGTCGACGTCGCCGATGTCGACGTCGGTGAACGGGTGCCGCTGCATCTGGATCTCGATACCGATCGAGTCGCTGTCGCCCATGTCTTCCCCCTGGACCCGGCGTGGCCCCCCGCCGGCGAGGGAGGAGCATGCCACGGCGCCCCACCGCCGCGGCGGGTTCGATTCCCGCCGCCTCCACCATTCGGGATCGGCCCCGTCAGGACCCCCTGGCGGGGCCGGCCCACCATTGGGCCCCGGCGCTAACTTCACCAGCAA
>CAYQEG010000094.1:0-29766 GCA_964416435.1 uncultured Rickettsiales bacterium | reverse complement strand
GCGCCTTGCGCTGCAGCGGGGTGAGCCAGTGGTGGGGGGGGGGGGGGCCCCCCCGCGGGGGGGCGGCGGGGGGGGCCCCGGGGCGCCCCCCGGGCCGCCCCCCCCGGGGGGCGGCGCGGCCGACGAGGAGCCGGCGGGGCCGCCGATCCGGCTCGAGCCGACGGGGCCGAGCGCGCCGCCGAGGGAGGACCCGCCGCCGGCGGCGAGCGCGTCGGACTCCCTCGGACCGTCGACCAGCGTGTCGATGAGCCGCCGGCCAAAGGCCCGCTCGGACCGGGACAACGGCCAACCGCCGGAGAGCATCTGGGACGAGCGCGCGATCCGCGACGCGATCGTCGCCGACCTGCGCAAGGAGGAGGGGGCCGCGACCGACGACGGCAATCGACGGGTGATCGCGTCGCTCCGACGGCAGGTCGACAACGAGCCGCTGTTCGTGCCTCCCTTCCCGGCGGCGGCGCGGCGGCTGCTCGGCAAGGACGGCAACCGCCCCACCGACGACGAGGTGGTGGAGATCGTCCGGTCCGAGCCGATCCTCGCGGGCAACATCGTCAAGGTCGCCAACTCCCCCTTCTACATGGCCGCGGTCCCCGTCGCGTCCCTCAACGCGGCGGTCATGCGCATCGGCCTCGACCAGGTCCGGCGGGTCTCCCTCGCGACGGTGGTCGGCAGCTCGTACGAAGTCGCCGGCTTCTCTCGCACGATGAGCCAGGTCCGGCTTCATTGCTACGCGACCGCGGTCGCGGCCGAGATGCTCGCCCAGCAGACGAAGATCGACACGGGCGAGGCGTTCCTGGCCGGCCTGCTGCACGACGCGGGAGAGGTCCTCGCCTACGCGCTGGTGCGCAAGGCGATCGACGAGACGAGGAGATCCGGCGGCGCCCTGGAGCCGGACCGGCTCGCGCTCCGCAAGCTCGCCCGCCGCTACCACTGCCGCCTCGGCGCCCTGTTCCTGGGCTGCTGGGACCTCGCCGCGAGCGTCGCCGCCGCGATGGCCTGGCACCACCACCCCGAGGCCGCGGACCCGAAGTTCGCCGATCTCGTCGGGCTCGTGCACGTCTCGGACGTGCTGGCCTACCGGGCGCTGGAGCACACCCGCACCACCGCGTGGCGCAAGGCGTCGCTGCTGCGGGCGCCGGGGGCGACGAAGGAAGAGCACGAAGAGGCGACCGCGACCGACGGCGTCGACCTGATCGAGGTGGACGACCTGCTCTTCCAGGCGCCTCGCCACACCGACGCCGACCGCCTCCGCGGAGTCGCCCGCGCATTGCTGCTGCGGCTTGACAGCAGCGAGATGGACTCGTTCGATGGGTCCGATGCCCTCTCAAGCTTCACGAGCACCTTCGGCTGACGCCGCCTCGCGGGACTGGTGCAACGCCACCCGCTTCTCCTCCAGCGACAAGAAAGGGTTCTACGAGAGCTGGTTCGCCCGGGCGAACCACCCGACGCGGCCGCTGGCGTTCTGGATTCGCTACACGGTGTTCGTGCCGAAGGGCCGGCCCGACGAGGCCGCGGGGGAGCTGTGGGCGATCTGGTTCGACAAGGAGGCGGACCGCATCGTCGCGGCCAAGCAGATCGTGCCGTGGTCCGATTGTCGGCTGTCCGACGCGGGGCTCGACGTGGCGATGGGACCGTCGACCGTCGTGCCCGACGGGCTCGTCGGCAGCGCATCGCACGGCGATCACACGCTGTCTTGGGACCTGAAGTTCACGTCGCCGACGCCGCCGATCCTCGACTTCCCGCCCAAGCTGTACGAGGGCGGGTTCCCCAAGGCCAAGGCGCTCGTCGGCTCCCCCAACGCGATCTACTCCGGCAGCCTCGTCGTCGACGGGGAGCGCATCGAGATCGACGGCTGGGAGGGGAGCCACAACCACAACTGGGGTCTGAAGCACACCGACAAGTACGGCTGGGCGCAGGTCGCCGGCTTCGACGGCGAGCCCGGGTCGTTCCTGGAGTGCGGAGCGGCGAAGCTCAAGTTCGGCCCCCTCTGGACCCCCTGGATGGCGGTCATCGTGCTGCGGGTCGACGGGGTCGAGCATCGCCTCAACGCGATCGGGCAGTCGCTGCGCAACGGAGGACGCGGAGAGCCGTTCACGCTGCGCTTCGACGCGAAGCAGGGGGGGCTGCGCTTCCACGGCACCGTCGAGGCGGCCCCCGGCGACTTCGTGGGTCTGCCCTACTGGGATCCGCCGGGCGGGATCCGGACCTGCCTCAACAGCAAGCTGGCCCGCGCCGACTTCACGCTGGAGCTGCCCGGCCAGGAGCCGAAGCGGCTGATCTCCGAGCACCGCGCGGCCCTCGAGTTCCTGGTCGACGGCGACGACCACGGCGTGCCCGTGCTCGACATGCCGTCGCCGCTCAAGGGCTGATTGCGCCAACCGAGCTACCTGACCCGATCTCCTCGTCCCCGGGGCCTTCGGATTGTCGGGTCATCAAACTCGGTTGGCGCAATGGGTTCTTCGACGATCGGGCCCCACCCGGGCGCCAGGTCGGGGACCGCCTGGTAGGGCACGCCGCAGCAGAACGACGGCCCCCGGTGGGGCCAGTCGCGGGGGTCCTGGCGGGGAGGCTCGTCGCCGCCGGCGCGCACGTCGGCGAGGGTCGCGTCGACGCGGATCGCGGCCGCCCGCCAGGCGAACGCCTCCGTCGTCGCGAGGATCGCGGTCAGCGCGACCATCGCGATCAGGCCCCGACGCCAGCGCGCCTCCTGGGCGATCTCGGCCCACGCCATCGCCAGCCCGACCGACGGCAGGAGCAGGTACCAGGCGCCGCCGTCGTTGGGCAGCACGTGGAGCACCGGGAGCAGCGCGACGAGGGCCAGGGCGACCCCCCGGTGCCAGGCCTGGCTGCCCGCCCCGACGAGCACGAACGCCGCCATCACCGGCACCGCGAGGGCGATCCCGACGAGGTCGCGAGCCACCGATGGCACGCCGATCGGGACGAACCAGGGCGCCACGAGCTCGACCAGGAACGGCGGCAGCAGCGGAGCGGCCGCGCCGATCGCGTCGGCCGACGGCGCGTAGCCCGGCTCCGGCATCGCCCGCAGCAGCGTCAGCCCGAAGGCGAGCCCGACCCCCACGGCGGGCCCCGCGAGCCGCCGGTCCGCGCGCGTCAGCGCCAGCATCGGCAGCACCGCGACGCCGGTCTCCTTGAACAGCACGGCCGCCGCCGCGAGCACCGACGCCAGCACCCAGCGCTCCCGATCCCACGCCAGGAGCGCCCCCGCCGCCGCCACCGCCATCAGCAGGTCGGGCCGCCCGCCGAGCCAGCCGACGTTGGCGACGTGGGCCGGGTGCACCGCGAACCAGCACGCCGCGAGCGCCGCCGCCGCGGGATGGAAGCGACCGCGCAACCAGGCGTGCACGAGGGCCACGAGGCCGCCGTGGAGGGCGAGATGGAGGGCGTGTCGGAGGGGGACCGGCAGGCCCGCGTCGAGCCACCACGAGTAGACGGTCAGCGGCCGCCAGGTGCCCGATCCCCCCAGCGGCAGGTGCAGGGGCGCGACCGGGTCCAGGCCGATCCACTTGCGCGCCTCCCACGTCATCACCCGCTCGTCGACCATGAGCGGCGCCCCGATCGTCGGGAGCCACGGCAGGACCGCGAGCAGGACGGGGAGCGCGAGGAGCAGGCGGTCGTGTCGGCGACGATCGTCGATTGGAGTAGGATACCGGCGCTTTGAGCAGGGTCCCCCGACTCCGAGACGACGTGAGCATCTCGCGCGAGGGCGAGGACTACGTCGTGCGCGACGGCGGTGACGCCGAGCTGTTCCGGCTGACCGAGGGGGGCTGGTTCCTCCTGGAGCGGATGGACGGGATCGCCGCCCGGAGCGATGTGCTCGCGGCCTGGGAAGCGGCGACCGGCGAGGCGCTGGGGGACGAGCAACTCGACAGCTGGATCGCGCAGCTCACCGAGGCCGGCGTGCTCGTCGAGGACGGCCGCGCGGTCGCCGTGCTGCGCTACCTGGCGGAGCAGGGCATCGCCTTCCGCGGCCCCCGCCCCGATCGTCGCGAGGCCGACCGGGACGACGAGACCCGCCGCGAGGCCGACTCGGCCGTCGCGCCGTGGTTCGACCACGCCATCTACCTGCTCAACGACGGCCGCATCGCCGAGGCGCTGGACGTCTTCGAGCGCATGTCGGACGCGCTGCCGGCGGACGTGCGGCTGGGCGAGCTCGTCGCCCACCTGCGGTTCCTCGCGCGGCGGGGAGACCTTCCGGACCTCGCCGAGGACCGGAGAGACGTCAGCTGGGCGGCGTTCGACGCGGCCCTCGCCCGGGTGCTCGAGGTCGGGGAGTGTCCCCGGTGCGGCGAGCGATTCGAGGTCGACCTCGGGGGACAGAACCGCTGCTGGTCGTGCGGCGCCGGCTTCACGACCTGGGTGCTTCGGGCGGCCCAGGACGACCGGAGGGGCCGTTGAGCTCACCCCTGGACGAGCTGACCCCCGCCGAGCGCACCCACCTCGCCGACCTGGGCTTCGACCCCGGCCCGTTCGAGGCGCTCGCGGAGCAGGTGCGGACCGGCACGACGCGCAGCAACGCGGTAGAGGGTCGGGTCGACGCGCCGGCGCCCGGGGACATCCTCCCCCTCGCCCCCGTCGGCACGATGGAAGGCGACGCCCTGGTGGACGCCGGGATGCAGCTGCTGCACGGGGGCCGGGCGGGTCTGATCGTGCTCAACGGCGGCATGGCGACGCGCTTCGGAGGGCGGGTCAAGGGGGTGGTCGACGCGCTGCCCGGGCGCAGCTTCCTGTCGCTGCAGTGCGACCGGCTCGCGACGGTGCGATCCGCCACCGGCCTGCCGGCCCCGCTCCTCGTCATGAACTCCAGGGCGACCGAGGAGGCCACCGTCGAGCACCTCGAGGCGAACCGCTTCTTCGGCCTCGATCGCGACGACGTGCGCTGCTTCCGCCAGACCGGCGCGCCCCGCCTGCGGGCCGACGGCTCCCTGTACCGCGACGCCGCCGGCGCCCTGTCGGTGTACGGCCCCGGGCACGGCGACATGGCCCCCTGCCTGCGAACGTCGGGGGGGCTGAGCTGGGCGCGGGAGCGGGGCGTCGAGTACCTGCTGATGGCCAACGTCGACAACCTGGGGGCGACGCTGGACCCGGCGCTGCTCGGGCGGTTCGCGGCCAGCGGCGCCGACATGATGGTCGAGGTCGCGCCGAAGGCGCCGGGGGACAAGGGCGGCGCCCCGGCGAAGGTGGACGGGCGACTCGCGATCGTCGAGGGGTTCGCGTTCCCGCCCGACTTCGACCAGGACTCCATCGACGTGTTCAACACCAACACGCTGTGGTTCCGCACCGAGGCGCTCGACGCCGACTTCCCGCTGCGCTGGTACGTGGTCAACAAGGAAGCCGACGGCGAGCCGGTGGTGCAGTTCGAGCGGCTGATCGGCCAGCTGAGCTGGTTCCTGCAGACCGAGTGGGTGCGGGTGTCGCGCGACCGGTTCCGGCCGGTCAAGACGCCCCAGGACCTCGACGACCTCCAGCCCGTGCTCCGGGCGATGTTCGGAACGTCTCTGCGGGTCCTGTAGAGGCCGCTACTTCGCCCCGACGAGCAGGTAGAGCGCGCTCGCGGCGCGCACCGCGACGTGGGGATCGCCGTCGGTGAGCAGGCCGAGCATCAGCTGACGGTCTCCCTCGCGGCAGCTCGCCACGCCGGCGTCGACCGCCAGCTCGCGGATCGTCGGCAGGTCGGCCCCGAGCCCCTGGGCCACGAGCGGCGCCCAGATGTCGTCGCCACCCTCGGTCACCAGCCCCTGGAGGACCTCGGTCATCACGCGGTCGTGGCCCTGGGAGAAGACGCCCTGCACCTGCAGCGACAGGGCCGTCGCCCCCCGGACCACCGCGGCGCGCGCCGAGTAGGCCCGGGTCGCCGGGTCCATCACCTTCATGCCCGCCTCCAGGGCGGGGGCGATCTCGGGATCGTCGCCGAGCCCCGGCAGCCCGAGCGCGAGCGCCGCCTGCTGCGCGGTGATCGCGTCGGAGTCGCCCAGCGCGAGGCTGGCCCAGGCGCCGCGGTCCGAGGCGGCGGTCCGGACGAACGCGGGGCCCCAGCGGCGGCGCTCGTCGGGGCTGAGGCTGGCCCACACGGTGGCGGGGGACGGCGCTCCCTCGCGCTCGAAGCCGGCCACCGCGGCGAGGCGTCGGGCCGGCTCGGCCGAGCCGTCGGAGTCCTCCAGGAACCCGGTGCGCTCCCGGGTCGGCTCCACGGCGTGCAGCCCGGAGACCGCGAGCACGCGCAGCGGCCCTTCGGCGGTCTCGGCCCACACCCTCAACTCGTCGGCGGTCCACGACGGGCCGTCGGACTGGGGACCGAGGAGGAACAGGGAAGCCGCCCGGCCGCCGTCCCCGCTGGCGGCGAGGGAGGTGACCAGCGTCGCGATGAAGTCCCGCCGGCCCGGGCCGAGGGGCAGGTCGAGGCTGGCGAGCAGCGCGGCCTCTCGCTCGTCGGCCCCGCCGAGGGCGCCGGAGCGGAGGGCGTCGAGCGCCTCCCCGGTCTGGGCGACGGTCAACTGGCCGGTCTCCAGGTGCCGAGCGGCGGCGCGCACGACCCGGCTGGTCAACTTGGGATCCGGGTCCGCGGTGAACTTCGCGACCACCGGCCAGGTCTCGTTCGCCGGCAGCGTGCCGGGGAGGGCGTCGATGACCGCGGCGATCTCGTCCACCGCCACGGCGACCTTGCTCATGGAGCCGGAGCCGAGCTGCTTGGGCTCGACGATGTCGGCGAAGAACGCGGCGTCGGCCACGCCGTCCGGGGCGCAACGCGCGAGGGCGCGGTAGTCGGACAGCAGCCAGCGTCCCCCGGCGCCCAACACCACCTCGCGGAGCACGTCGGGCTCGTGCCGCTCGAGGGCGGCGCTGAGCGCGCTGTACTCGGCCGCGGCCTTGGGGCGGTCCTCCTGGTCGAGGCGGATGAGCACGCGGTAGCGCCAGCCGGCGAGGCTCTTTCGGTGACGGGCGAGGTAGCCGTCGAGGTACTCGAGCGCCTGGTCGTACTGCTCGCGCTCGAGGAAACGCTCGACCTTGGAGATCATGCGTTGCTCCGGCGTCATGCAGCCCGAGAGGGCGACGACAGCGACGAGCAGCAGGGCGGTACAGAAGCTTCGAAGTCGCCAGGGCATGCACGGCTCCCTTGTCCCGAGGGCAGTTGGCAGGGTAGGAAGCCTGTCACATGCTGGCTCGTCGCGACAAATGGGTGCTCCTCCTGCTGCTCGCCCTGCTGACCGCGGGCTGCCCCACCGAACCGACGGACGACGACGACACCACACCGGCGACGGACGACGACGACGCGGCGGACGACGACGACGCGACCCCGCCGCCGGACCCCCTCGCCGACGTCATCGGCGTGTTCAACCTGATCAACGTGGTGCAGTCGCCGGAGGTCTCCTACGTCGACTTCTCCGGGGCGTTCGGCACCTTCGCGGCCTCGCCGGACGACGTGCTCAGCCCCGCCGCGTACCTCGGCACCTTCAGCTACGGGGCCGACGCGCCGTACTGGCGGATCGACCTGGGGGCCTACCCGCTGCCCGCCCTGGGGAGCTCGGAGGTGGTCGACATGGTCACCTGGTACCCCTGGTCGCCGGCCGAGCAGACCTGGTGGGACGGCGGCGACCGCATCGGGGTCGGCAACTACCTGACGTCGCGCCTCGACCTGACGGACGTGGTCGCCTACATGGTCGACGATCCGGTCTCCCCCGGCGCCGCGGGCTGGACCGCCGGCGGGACCCTCAGCTGGGCCAACGAGGGTGGCGAGCCGGTGATCGACTGGACGGGCGAGCTCCCCCTGCCCGAAGCGGTGGACCTGATCGAGCCGCCCGCCTTCTCGACCGTCGAGCACCCCGCGGCGCTGGACCTCGAGGTGCGCTGGGCCCCGGGCAGCGACGGCTCCTTCGTCACGGTCGGCGTGCTCAACGGCTTCGGCATGGCCTACATCGCCCACGTCCCGGACAACGGGGAGCACGTGGTGCCCGGCGACGTGCTGCGGGGCGACTTCGGCTCCGGCACGGTCGAGGTGGTGGTCGCGCGCAACCTGCAGACCCCGCTGGACCACCCCCAGGGGACCATCCTGATGCGCACGCGGGAGGAGCGTCGGGCGACGGTCGAGCTGCTGCCGGACGTGGTGCTCGACCCGGCGTGGGGGGAGCCGGGAGACACGCTGGCGGTGCGGCTCTCCTGGTTCACCGAGGACCTCTCCGCGGGCGTGGACGTCGACCTGGGCGAGGGCGTCGTGATCAACCAGGTGGTGCCGGATCCGTCGGACGAGCACTCCGTGCAGTTGCAGGTGGTGATCCACCCGACGGCCGAGGCCGGCCCGCGAGACGTGACGCTGCAGGTCGCCGGGGGTGAGCCGCTGGTGCTCGGGGGCGGCTTCGCGGTGCTCGACCTGGCCCCTTCGGACAGCTGCGCGACGGCCGACGCGGCGCCCCCGCTGGTGGCCGGCGACTACGCGTCGACCACGGCGGGGCTGAGCAACGACTACGCGTCGGGCTACGCCTGCCTGTCGTGGTCGCTCAACGGCGCGGACGCGGTGTACCGGGTCGAGCTGGAGCCGGGCGAGACGATCATCGCGACGCTGGACATGCCGGATCCGGGTGACGGGGCGTTGGCGCTGCTGGGGACCTGCGACGACCTCGCATCGGCGGTCGCCTGCTCGGACACGGGCATCGGCGGCGACCCCGAGACGCTGGCCTGGACGTCACCCGACGGCGGCGTCTTCTACCTGGTGGTGGACGCCTGGACGTCGGGCAGCTCGGGGGCGTACAGCAGCGCCTGGCAGCTGGAGCTGAGCATCGAGCGGGACGTGCTCGATCCCGACTGGATCGTGCCCGGGGAGTCCGAGTCGTTCGTGCTGTCCGGGGAGGCGCCCTGGGACGGCGGGCTGATCGCGGCGGACGTGGACCTGGGCCAGGGGCTGGGCGTGGACGCGCTCGGGATCGGCTCGGTGCCGACGGACCTGGAGTTCCTCGCCACCGCCAACGCGGCGGCGCTGCCGGGTCCCCGGGACGTGGTGGTCGACAACGGCCCGGGCGGGGTCGTGACGTTCACGGAGGCGCTGTGGGTCACCGGCTGGCCGATCTACAACACCTGCGAGGACGCGGCGGCCGCCACCGCGGTCGCCCCGGCCTCGACGACGGGGTATGCGCCGGCGACGAGCTCGGTGCTCGACGACATCAGCTGCATGCCCTACCCCTCGGTGGGACCGGAGATCATCCTCCCGATCCAGCTGTTCGCCGGGGCGGTGGTCGACATCGCGGTGACGTTGCCGACGGAGGACGCACAGGTCTACCTGCTGTCGGACTGCTTCGACCCCGACGCCTGCTTCGACGACGCGGTGGCGGACGCCACGCTGTTCGGCGAGGAAGAGGTGATCACCGCCTGGGTCACCCCCGCCGAGGGCCGCTACTACGTCGTCGTCGACGTCTACGGCGGGCTGGAGAACCCGCTGGCGCCGTGGCAGTTCGACCTGGCGATTTCGGTGGAGTAGGACGGCGGGGGATCGCGGCGTGGGGCGACGACGACCTGGGGAACTTCGCGGCCTGCGGCCGCTGCGCGCGGCCTGAGGGCCGCTTGCCGGTTCAGATGTGGGAGGGGCGCACGTTGCGGCTCCGCCGACGCTGCGCGCCGCCTGCGGCGGCGGTTCGACCAGACGCCGAAGGCGTCGCGTGGCTGTTGTTCACACCCGGCGGCCCCGGCGTACCCGGAGCCAGGATGGCGGAGGGTCGCGTGACGCCGAAGGCGGCGCGTCCGAAGGATGGGGTCCGGGACGGACCCCACAACGGCGCGATGAAATGGATGTCTTGGGCGGCCGAGCGCAGCGAGAAGCAGACCCATGACGACCGTTTCCGAGCGAAGGCTCGCCGGTTACCGGCCGCCGACGGTCCAGCAGGGCCACAGCAAGGCCCTCATTGCGCCGCGAGGCGCGAGCCGAGCGGAGTCGAGGTAGACGGTCGGGTCGTCGTCGCCCCAGCCCCAAGACCCCCCGGCCGCGACCCGACCCGCGCTCCCCTCTAACCCCTCCCGCACACCCGGTCGTTGACGATCGACGCCCGCTGCTCCTCCGGGACGGGGAGGGGGTAGATCCCGTCGAAACAGGCGGCGCACCGCCGGTCGGTCGGGAACATCCGCTCCAGGCGGTCCATCGACAGGAACGTCAGGGAGTCGATCCCCAGCTCGGCGGCCCAGCTCGCCTCGAGCTGACCGATCGCCTCGTCGTCGAGCTCGCCCGGGGCCAGGGCTCCCGGAGGCGCGAACCGACGGGCGGCCAGCTCCTCCGGGGTCGACATGTCGATGCCGTAGTAACAGGGGTTCAGGACCGGCGGCGCGTGGATCGCCACGTGCACCGACCGCGGACCCTGGGCCCAGACCAGGTCCAGGAGGCGCCGAATCGTGCTGCCTCGGACGATCGAGTCGTCGATGATGACCACCCGCTGACCCTCGAACTCCGCCCGGATCAGGTTGAGCTTCAGCCGCAGCGCGGACTCCCGCTCGCCCTGACTGCCCATGATGAACGTGCGCCCCGAGTAGCGGTTCTTGATGAACCCCTCGCGGCACGGCAGGCCGACCTCTTCGCCGAACGCGATCGCGGCCGGGCGGGACGTGTCCGGCACCGGGATGACGCGGTCCGCCTCCAGCCCCTTGGCCATCCAGCAACGCGCCAGGTGCCGACCGAGGCTCAGCCGGCGCTCGTACACCGTCTCGCCATCGGCCACCGAGTCGGGGCGGCTGAAGTAGATCGACTCGAACACGCACGGGCTCGGCGGACGCTCCTCGAGGCTGCGGAAGATCGGATCCTCGCCCGCCCGCATGAACATCGCCTGGCCCGGCGCCAGGTCACCCATCGGCTCGAAGCCCAGCGCGTCGATCGCGACCGACTCCGACGCCACGATCCGGGCGTCCCCCCGTCGCCCCCACACCCCGGGCCGAATCCCCCGAGGGTCCCGGAACGCCACCAGCGTCGGCTGGCCGTCGACCTCCAGGACCATCCCGGCCGAGTAGGCGCCCTCGACGATCCGCATCGTGTCCCGAAGCGCCGCGACCACGTCGTCCAGCGTGTGGCTCCGCCGACGGCGGGCCATCAACTCCTCGGCGAAGACGCAGAGCATCGGCTCCACGTCGCACGCGGAGAGCAGGTGGATGGAGCGGTCCGCGAGGCGCCGCTTGAGCCGTTCGTAGTTCGTCAGGTTGCCGTTGTGCGCCATCAGCACGCCGGGCCGACGCTCGAAGAATGGCTGCGCGTCGGCGAGCACGCCCTTGCCGATCGTCGGGTACCGGACGTGGCCGAGCCCGACGTTGCCGGGCAACGCCCGCAGCAGGGGCTCGGTGAAGACGTCGCGCACCAGCCCCAGGCCCCGGTGCCCCGGGAAGCGATCTCCGGTGAACGTGTACAGCCCGCAGGAGTCCTGCCCCCGATGCTGCAGCGTCTGCAGTCCGGTGGAGATTCGCGCCGCGACGGGCTCGCTGTCGACCAGACCTATGAAGCCGCACATGGCGGCGTTATAGACTCCAACGACACCAATGTCCCCGCCACCCGACGACTCCGCCGCTCCTCGCCGTTCCGCCGCCCTGGTCGTGATGGCGCGGGTCCCCGAATCCGGGCGCTGCAAGACGCGCCTGTGTCCCCCCTTGACCGGGGACCAGGCCGCCGATCTGTACCGGGCGTTCCTGGTCGACATCGCCCAACTCCTGGCCGACTGGCGCGAGTCGCCCTGCGACCTCTGGGTCGCCTGGGCCGGCCCCGACGGGGGCGAGGCCGAGCTGCGCGAGATCTTCGGCGACCGCTTCCGCTTCCTGAAGCAGACCGGCGACAGCCTGACCGACCGCATGGAGACCGTCTTCGACACGCTCCTGCGAGCCGGCTACCGCTCGGTCGTGATGCGCAACTCCGACTCGCCCCACCTGCCCGTCGACTCGCTCAAGGAGGCGTTCGACGCCCTCGCCGAGCCCGGGCGGGGCACGATCGTGCTCGGCCCCGACCTGGACGGCGGCTACTACCTCGTCGGGCTCGACGTGCTCCCCAACGGCATCTTCCCGCGGACCATGAGCACCTCGTCCGTCTACGAGGAGACCCTGGCCGAGGCGGAGCGCCGGGAGCTCCAGGCGACCTCCCTGGAGCGGTTCCCCGACATCGACACGCCCGACGATCTGCGGTTGTTCTGGCTGGAATATGGCGGCCGCGCCGACGTGCGTGACTGCGCGACCTGGAAGTACCTCGACGCCCGGAGGGAGCTGCTCGATGCGTAGCGTGGCCATCCTGTTCACCTGCCTGACCGCCCTGAGCGGCTGCCTGCCCCTCGGCCTCGGCGGCACGATCGCCGACCACGAGCTCGGCTTCGTCGACGTCACCTACGTCGAGCTCCGGGGCACCGACGTGGCGACGTCCACCCCGTTCCACACCATCGACGTCTGGCTGATGCCGATGGAGAACAGCTGCGCCCGCTTCGACGGCTTCATCTCGGACCTGTCGTTGCTGCGGACCGAGCTGGACGACGGACTCCCCCCGGACGACTACTGCGACTCCTGGGAAGCGCTGTACGACGAGTTCACCGGGCTCGACGACTTCTGGGTCGCGCGGTTCCGGCTGGAGGCGCTGCCGCGCGCCGACGGCGTGACGCCGGCGACCGAGTACGCGTTCCACGACTCGGCCGGCGAGGGCCAGGCCGAGGGGCCCTCGTTCGACGCAGACCTCGCCTTCTACCCGGCCCCCACGTTCGACGCGTGCGCGACCGAGTTCAGCGGCGAGACGTTCTACGGCTCCACCGTCTACTCCGCGACCGGCGGCACGGCGACGATCAAGCGCTACACCGAGGACGAGAGCATCAACTTCCGGCTCGACCCCGAAGCCGAAGAAGAGGGCGACGAGCCGCTCGCCGGGGACGGCGAGGCGACGTTCTGCCCAGCCGCGCTGGAGTGGGGCCTGCAGTTCGGTCGCGGGGTGTGACCCGGCGTCGGCAACCCATGGCCTGCTCCCTTCCTATTGGCTAGATTTGTGTACAGCAACATGAAGCGGGACAAGATCAAGAGCGCCCCCTGGGACAAGCCGAGCGGCGACAAGTCCGCGAAGCTCACTCCGAAGCGCGTTCCGGAGTCCGAGTACCTCGGGCAGGGGTTCGAGATCGACCGCGGGGTCCGACGCGACCCCACGCCGCCCCCGAGCAAGCCCCGGCCGCCGGTGGGCGCGCCGCCGCCCCCGCCCTCCCTCGGCATGGCCAACGGAGGCCGGATCGAGGAAGAGGACAGCTTCGCCTACTGGTCCGAGAGCGGCGCCGACGCGGGGATCGCGGGGGATCCACCCCAGCTCGACGAGCCCCTGTCCGGCACCGACGACTGGTTCGACCCGGCGACCGGGTGGGACCTGGACGCCGTCACCGACGGCTCCATCGACGCCATCGACGACCCCCTCGCCCCCGTCGGCACCTCGTGGTCCCCCACCTCCTCGGCGTCGTCCCAGCCGGCCCCCGCGCCGCCGGCGCCCAAGCTCTGGACCCCCGAGCCGCTGCCGCCCCCGTCGAGCGACGAGGAGGCCCAGGCCGCCGCCCCCCTCCCCGAGCTGCCCGACTTCACGGGCGAGCACTGGAACCTCCCACCCGGCCCCGCCACCGGCGCCAAGGTCGACAAGCCCGAGCCCGAGCCCGAGCCGGACCTCCCGCCGCCCGGCCCGGACGACAGCCAGGTCGCCTTCGACGACGACGGCTTCCTGAGCATCGCCGACGTCCCGGCCCCCACCTCGACCACCACGGCCGACGAGGTCGGGCCGGTGGTCCAGTCCTTCGCCGACGTCGCGGGCCCCGCGTACCAGGCCCCCGCCCCGGCCGCCCCGGCCCCGGCCGAAGGCTCGGTCGCGGACATCGAGATCTCGATCGACGACAGCCAGCCGGACCTGGGCGACCAGGTGTTCTCGGAGGCCCGCCTCCCCTCGATCCCGCCGGACCTCGCGATGCTCCCGTTGGACGAGGCGCTGGGCAAGGCCCAGGAGTTCTTCGGGACGGGGCAGGAAGAGCTCGGCATGGCGCTGCTCGAGTCCGCCCGGATCCAGGCGCCGGACGACCCCCGGCTCGCCACCTGGCTCGAGTACGGGGAGCGCCGGATCATGCTGGCCGCCTGCCCGGGAGCGACGTTCAAGCGCACTCCGGCCCTCACCCACCCCCGCACCAGGCTCGCCGCCGTCACCGCGGGCGATCAGCGCACGCTGGTGATGGCGATCGACGGCCAACACACCCTGGCGCAGCTCCGCGAAGCGCTGCCCCAGATCCCGGCGGTCGGCTTCTGGAAGGAGCTGGGCAAGCTGCAGCAGCGCGGCTGGCTCCGCTGGACGGACTGATTTGACCCCGACTCCGTGACCTTCGTCTCCCTCCTGCTCGCCGCCGCCGCCCTCGCCGTCGGCGTCGTGGCGGCGGCCCGGCCTGCGTCGCGCGCCACCTGGCGCGAGATCGGCCGGCTCGGCTTCGCCGCTCACGTCGGCGTGCTCGCGCTGGCGGTGGTCGTCTCGCTGGTCTGCTTCGACGCCATCGACCACCACGCCTTCCGCGCCCACGAGGCGTCGCTGTGGGACCTGTGGGTCGGCACCGAGCTGAGCGAGGACCAGCTGCACCCGCTGGAGGTCCACCCCCTCCTCGCCGTCATCTACGGCACCGCCGGCCCGCTGTTCGGCGGGACGACCACCGGCTTCGTCGTCATGGCGCTCCTGCTCGGCGGGGGCGGTCTGCTGTTCGCGGGCCTGGCCACTCAGCTCCTCACGGGGCGCCTGTGGGCCGGGCTGGCGGTTGGGCTGCTGCTCGCGACGCTCCCGGGGCTCGTCTACTGGCGGGTGCACGCCTTCCACGTCGCGATCTCCCACGCCACCTGGGCGGCGACGCTGCTCGCCGCGGTGCTCGTGGCCCGCCGAACGGACCGACTCAGCTGCGCCGCCTGGATGCTCCTGGGCGCGCTGACCCTGCACCTGCGGTCGGAGCTGGCCGGCGCGGTGGTCGGCACCGCGGCCATCCCGATGCTGCTGGGGGAGCCCGGCGCGTGGCGACGGTGGAAGGTCTGGGCCCCCGGCTTCGGCGTCGCGGCGTTGCTCCTGGCGTTGCCCACCTGGCAGATGCTGAGCCTCGTGCACGAGCGGGAGGACTACCGGCTCGGGCTCTACATGATCCCGACCTACCTTCGGATCCCCGCCCTGTGGATCCCCCTGGCGACGATCCCGGGGGCGCTGCTCGCCATGCTCTCCGGTTGGGCCGCCGCGAACGGGCGGGTGGACGCCAGGCTGCGGACGGCGACCCGGGCAGCCTGGATCTGCGCCGCCTGCTCCCTCGTGCCACCACTCGCGTTCATGAGCCTGGGCCAGCGGCACCTCCTGCCGATGATGACCGCGGCGCTGATCGCCTGCGTCATCGGGCTCGTCGCCCTGATCGGGGCGCTCCCGAACAAGCCGCTGGCAGGCGGAGTGGCCGCGCTGCTGCTGGTCGGCGCGGTCGCCAGCAGCGGCATGCAGTTGGCCGACTGGAGCGCGCGGTACGGCACCGAGGATCCGCAGCGGGTGCCGGCCCTCGCCGGGGTGGCCGAGCCCGAGGGGCGGCCGGAGTTCGACGCCGCCAACTGCGCCACGTACGCCAGCCACTACCACCTCTGTGAACAGTGGGACCTGTGCCACCCGCCCAAGGACATGACCGACCGGCGGTCGGTCCGAGCCCGCTGGGACCAGCATGGCGGCTGCGTCGTCTGGGCCGTCGACGCGACGGACGGGGAGGTCGCCGGGGCCCGCCACGAGTGGTGGTCGGTGGTCACCTCGATGTACGACTGGGAGCCGCTCGGCCGCCTCGACTTCAACGTCGACGGCGCCGACACCACCGCCCACGTCTACCGGATGACCGGACGGCCGTGACTGGCACGCCGAGCCGTGTGTCACCATGAATAGGAGAGGAGCGCGCGGCCTCTTGCGAGCAGCCGCCGCGTCCATTGGCGCGGAAGCCCCGGCGGAAGGGAGAGAGTGACACCATGGACGTCCTGGTCCTCAACTCGAGCTACCAGCCTCTGCGCCGGGTGTCGTGGCAGCGGGCCTTCGGCTACGTCTGCTCCGGCCGGGCCGAGATCGTCGAGATCTACGACGGCCGCGTCGTGCGCTCCGCCCGGTCCGCCTGGCCGGTCCCGTCCATCGTCCGGTTCCTGACCGGCGCGGCCCGGTTCTTCCGCCGCACGGTCAAGTTCAGCCGGCGCACCGTGTACCAGCGTGACCACGGTCTCTGCCAGTACTGCGGGGGCCACGTCAGCGCGCGGGAGTTCACCCTCGACCACGTCATCCCCCGCTCCCGTGGGGGCCAGCATCGCTGGGAGAACGTGGTGACCGCGTGCGTGCCGTGCAACCAGCGCAAGGCCGACCGGACCCCCCGCGAGGCCCGCATGGCGCTGCGCAAGCAGCCGACCCGGCCTCGCTCGTTCAGCCGGCTGGTCCCCTGGCGCTCGGACATGCCCGAGGCCTGGAAGGACTACCTGGGCTGACTGTGCCAAATCCCAAGCAAGAAGGGCGCCCCGACCGGGGCGCCCTTCTTCAGTTCTGTGGGTGTTCGCTGCTACCAGCGGCCACCACCGCCGCCGCCGCCGTAGCCGCCGCCGCCGCCGCGACCACCGCCGCCGCCGCCGTAGCCGCCACCGCCGCCGCCGCCGCCGCGGTAACCACCGCCGCCGCCGCGACCACCACCGCCACCGCGGCGCTCCTGCGCCTCGTTGACACGGATGGTACGGCCGTCGAGCGACTGCCCGTCCATCTGCTCCATGGCCGCCGAGGCCTCCTCACCGGTGGAGAAGGTGACGAATCCGAAGCCGCGCGAGCGGCCGGTGTCACGGTCGGTGATCACCTTGGAGTCAGTGACAGAGCCGAACTGCTCGAAAGCGGTGCGGAGCGAGTCGTCGGTCGTAGCCCAGGCCAGACCGCCAACGAAGAGCTTGTTTCCCATTATCTAGTCTCTATCTCTTTCGTCCGCCGCAGGAGCCGGCGGACCTTCGTGCGCGAGCGGAGTAGCCCGCATCTCGAGGATCCCGCGAAGGAGCCTCCGACCGTTCCCCGCTCCAATGCGGTGGGCGGCCGTTCTCTGCTAGCGGACGGGTTACAGGACAAAGGCCCCGCTGTACAGCGAAAGCGACACAAAACACCAAGCTGTCACGGGAAGGTCGGGGGCCTCAATCCGGTGACCCGCTCGACGATCCTGAGCACCTGGCGGGAGTATCCGTACTCGTTGTCGTACCAGACGTAGACGGTCGCCTGCTTCCCCATCGCCTGGGTCGCGGCCGCGTCGACGATGCCCGCGTGCCCGTTGCCGACGAAGTCGGTCGACACGCCGTCGGGGGAGGTCGAGTAGTCGATCTGCAGCTGGCGCGGCCCCTCCAACGACTCCACCCGGAGGCAGTCGTTCAGCTCCTCGGCCGTCGTCTCGCGCCCGAGCTGCAGGGTCATGATGGCCAGCGAGACGTTGGGGGTCGGCACCCGGATCGCGCTGCCGGTCAGCTTCCCGGCGAGCTCCGGGAGCGCCTTCGCGACCGCCTTGGCGGCCCCCGTCTCGGTGATCACCATGTTCAGCGCGGCGGCTCGGCCCCGCCGGGGCTTCTTGTGGAAGTTGTCGATCAGGTTCTGGTCGTTGGTGTAGGCGTGGCAGCTCTCCAGGTGGCCGTGCTCGATGCCGAACGTGTCGTTGATCACCTTGAGCACCGGCACGATCGCGTTGGTCGTGCAGCTCGCCGCGGAGACGATGCGCTCGTCCGAGCCCGCCAGCTCGTCGTGGTTGATCCCGTACACCACGTTGGGGATGTCCCCCTTGCCCGGCGCCGTGAGCACCACGTGGCTGATCGCGCCGGACGCCAGGTGACGCCCCAGCCCCTCGCGGTCCCGCCAGCTGCCGGTGTTGTCGATCACCACCGCGTCCCGGATGTCGTGCGCCGCGTAGTCGACCTCTTCGGGGCCGTTGGCCTCCAGGAGCAGGATGGTGTTGCCGTTGGCGATGATCGCCCGCCGGTCGTGGTCGATCCGGATGGTCCCCCGGAAGGGCCCGTGCACCGAGTCGCGGCGCAGCAGGCTGGCCCGCTTGACGAGGTCCGCGCCGGCGCCGGGCCGGACGACGATCGCCCGGAGCCGCATCGACTGACCGGCCCCGCTCATCTCGATGAGCAGGCGAGCGAGCAGGCGCCCGATCCGACCGAAGCCGTACAGCACGATGTCCTGGGGGTGCTCGGGGCGAGGCAGCCGCGAGGCGTCGATGTCGCCGAGGTGCCGGCGGATGAACGACGAGGCGTCGCCCTGCTCGCGAGCCCACGTCACCGCCAGCTTGCCCACGTCGATGCGGAGCCGGCCCTGCGGAGCCTGCTCGACGAGGGCCCGGAGGAGCGGGAGGGTGTCGTGCACGGTGAGCGACTCGCCGGTGACCTTCCGGGCGAACTTGTGGTCGCGGAGGATCTCGATGGGGGATCGGTTGGGGAGCGGCCGACCGAAGACCTTCGTGACCACGCTTCGGCCGCGGTAGAGGCGCCCGATGAGCGGGATCATCTGCTCCGCGGCGTCGATCCGACCGCTCCAGTCCCGGTGGAGGTCCACTTCGTGCGTCGACTGCTGACCCTGGCTCATGACGACTCCCGCGCGGCGACGTGCCGCGAACGGGGGCGGTCTACACCGCCGAGGGTCGAGCCGAAATAGCGCTCATCCGGTCCGCGGTCCCTGACTGGGACGGGATCCCGGGAGCGTGGTCAGATGATCTTGATCTTGTAGGGGTTCTTGTCCTTGGCGTTCTTCTCTTTCATCTTGACCTTCGCCGTCGCCAACTTGTCCTTGAGGATCTGGTTGTCTCGCTCGTAGGTCAGGGCGAACTGGACGTTCATCACGACGCCGTTCCAGTCCTCGTTCTGCTCGGCGATCTGCGCGAGATCCCAGTACTTCCGGGCGCGCTTGTCGGAGACGACGCTGTCACCGTCACCCGCCGCCTTCTCCGCCTCCAGGGCGTCCTTGCCGACGTGGCGTCCGCTGGAGGTGCCGACGGACGAGTCGGTCTTGTCCCGCAGCCCCATCTTGGAGTCGTACATCTTCTTGAGCTCGGGGTCCTTGAGCACCGAGTAGGCCTCCGTGATCTTCTTGAAGATCACGGTCACCTGCTTCATGAACTTGGGGTCGCGCACCCCGAAGAAGCGGTCGGGGTGGAACTCCTGGCTCTGCCGCGCGAACGCCTTCTCGACGTGCGGGATGGGGGCTCCGCCCTTGAGCTTGAGCAGCTGGTAGTAGTCCAGATCGTCGACCACGCCGGCGAGCGCTTCGACTTCGATCTTCTTGCGAATGTCGACGGCCATGTCACATCTCCCCGGGGCTCTAGAAGTCCAGGTTGTCGAACTTCAGGTCTTCGACCTCGTCGTCGGTCAGACCGGTGCTCGCTTCGAGCCGGATGGACGCATCACGTCCGCTCTCTTCATCTTCGGCGAGGACGTTGACGATACCATTGGCGTCGATATCGAAGGACACGACGATCCGCACGTCGCCGCGGGGCGCCGGACGCAGCCCTTCGAGCACGAACTCGCCCAACTTCTCGTTGTCGACGGCCATCCGGCTCTCGCCCTGGTAGACCTCGATGCGCACCTCCGTCTGGTCGTCGACCGACGTGGTGAACGTCTTCGTCTCACCCACCGGGATGGCGGTGTTGCGCTCGATGAGTCGCTCGCAGAAGCCGCCGACGGTGCCGACCCCCAGGCTCTGGGGGGTGACGTCGATGAGCAGCGAGCCGGCCGTGCCGGTGCCCTCGATGGCTCCCATCAGGTTGGACGCCTGGATCGCCGCGCCGACCGCCACCACCTCGTCCGGGTTGACGCCCAGCTCCGGCGCGCGCCCGAAGTAGCTCTCGACCGCCTCCTGGATGATCAGCGAGCGGGTCATCCCGCCCACGAGCACCACCGCGGCGATGTCCGACGGGGACAGCCGCGCGGCGTTGAGCGCTTCGTCGCACACCTCGAACGTGCGCTTGACCAGCGGGAAGACCAGCTGGTTGTACTGCACCCGGCTCAGGTTGCTCTCGAAGTCCTTCTCGAAGCCACGGTCGTCCCGGACCACCGCTTCGACGTGCACGATCGCCTCGTCCTTGCTGCTCAGCAGCATCTTGGCCTTCTCGGCGGCCCGCTTGAACTTGAGTCGCGCCGACGGGGAGCGCTTCACAGCCGCCTGGGCGCTGGCCGGGATCTGGGCCATCAGGTAGTCGACCATCGCCTGGTCGAAGTCGTCGCCGCCCAGGAACGTGTCACCGGCGGTGGAGACCACCTCGAAGACGTCGCCCATGATGTGCAGGACGGAGACGTCGAAGGTGCCGCCGCCCAGGTCGTAGACGACGACGTACTCGTTCTTCGCCTGGCCCAGGCCGTAGGCCAGCGCCGCCGCGGTCGGCTCGTTGACGATCCGCAGCACCTCGAGGCCGGCGATCGTGCCGGAGTCCCGGGTCGCCTGGCGCTGGTTGTCGTTGAAGTAGGCCGGCACGGTGATGACCGCGTGGCGGACCTCCTCCTCCAGGTACGACTCGGCGAGCTGCTTGAGGTAGCGCAGGATGTGCGCGCTCATCTCCTGCAGGGTGTAGATGCGGTCGTGGATCCGGATGCGGGGGTCGTTGTGGGGCCCCGCGACGATGTCGTACGGGACGAGCTGCTGGGCCTTCTGCACCTCGTCGCTGTCGACGGTGCGGCCGATCAGTCGCTTGGCGGAGTAGACGGTGCCCAACGGGTTGTAGGCCATCTGGCGGGCGGCCTTCGTGCCGACAACCGCGGCGCGCCCGTGCCCGATGGAGACCACCGACGGGTGCGTGCGGCTCCCCTCGTCGTCGGCGATGACCAGCGGCGCGCCGTCTCGATAGACGGACACCACCGAGTTGCTGGTCCCCAGGTCGATCCCAATCGCGTACGGCATGAGCCCCTCTCGCGCCCGTATCCCCCGGGCGACGCTCTCTCACCCCGCGCACGCGCGGGGTGAGAGACGACTATATCGACTCCGTCAGGGAGTGCGCGCGACGGTCACTACGTCCACCTCGGCCGCACCGGCCGATTTGAGCACCCGAGCGCACTCCTCGGCCGTCGCCCCCGTCGTCAAGACGTCGTCCACGAGCAACACGCGGCGGCGGGCCACCTGGGTCCGCCGTCGCGGGTGCAGACCAAAGGCGTCCCTCACGTTGCCTTTGCGCTGCGCCCCCTTGAGTCCTACCTGGGCGGCCGACGACAGGATCCGCTCCACCGCCGCCACCACCGGCAGGCGCGCCGACGCGGCCAGCGGCTTCGCGATCAGGTACGCCTGGTTGAATCCCCGCTCCGCGAGGCGGTCCCGGTGCAGCGGCACGGGCACGATGACGTCGTACTCCTCGACGTCGAAATGCTCCGCCGCGGTGTCCGCCAGCAGCTGGCCCAGCGGAGCGCCCAGCGCCTGCTGGCCGCTGTACTTGAACCGGGTCAAGAGGTCGCGCAGATAGCCGTCGAAGAGGCCGTAGGCGCGCGCCTTGCCGAACGATCGACCGAGCCTGCAGTCGTCACAGACGAGGGCGCCGGCGCCCATGCTGGGGGCCGACATCGGGACCCCGCAGCTGTTGCACCAGGGCTCCTGCACCCGCTCGATCCGGCCGGTGCAGGGGTGACACAGGCGTCCAGCGCCTCCGCGCCGAAGGGAACCGCCGCAGCCAGCACACGACGCCGGCACGAACATGCCGCCCAGCGCTCCGCCCAATCGTTTGGCCCACTCCACCTCGTCTCCAGCCTACCGCGTCAGTGGTGGTACGGCTCGCCCCGGAGCAACGTCCAGGCGCGGTAGAGCTGCTCCAGGAGCACCACGCGGGCGATCTCGTGGGGGAACGTCATGCTCGACAGCCGGATCGACTCATCCGCCCGGGCCTTCACCCCGGCCGAGAGCCCCCAGGCGCCGCCGACCACGAGACGGAGCTCGCCGAGGCCGGCGTCCCGGTGCCGGCCCAGCCAGGCGGCCAGCTCCCGGCTGGTCAGGGTCTTGCCCCGCTCGTCCAGGGTGACGGCGCGGACCGACGTGGGCAGCTTGGCGAGCAGCCGCTCCCCTTCGATGGTCTGGGCGCGGTCCCGGGACTCCCCGCGGGCGTCGCGCACCTCGAGCACCTCGAACCGACCGTATCTACCCACCCGGCGGACGTACTCGTCGCACAGCGCGCGGCACGAGCCGTCGCGCACGCGGCCGACCGCGAGCACGCTCAGCTTCACGACGGGTCAGGAGGCGAAGAGCGGGGCGAGGGTCGTGGCCTCTTCAGCGCCCGGGATGGTCACCCGGGGCGCTTCGACCCACAGCCCTTCGATGTCGTAGTAGTCCCGCTCCTCGGGCTGGAATACGTGGATCACCACGTCACCGACATCCATCAAGATCCACTTGGCGGAGTCCAGCCCTTCTTTGGAGATCACCTCCAGACCGGACTTCTTCGCCTTGAGCATGCAGCTCTCCGCGATCGCCTTCGCCTGGGCGGCGGAGGTCGCGGTGACGACGAGGAGGTAGTCCGCGTAGGAGACGAGGTGGGTGACTTCGAGGAGGACCGGATTCCGAGCCTTCTTTTCCAGTGCTTCCTCGGCCAGCATCAAGGCCTGCTTCAGGGGTTCTATCGTCCTTGCTCCGTTGAGGTGAACAGGGGGAGGCGGCCTTGCCTCATGAGGAGTTGCCTCATGGGTCGATCCTAGACCCCGCGATCGACGCCGGCAAGGGTCACCGCCGGCCTCCGGTGCGTTCGCGAGGCAGGATGATGCCGGGTCGACGCTCGACCACCTCGTCCTCGGGGGGGGCGACGATGTCCGGAGGCAGCTGCGTCGGAGAGCGGCTCTCGCGGTAGGTGACGAGCACCTCGTCGGTCGGTTCTCGGAGGTTCGCGCCCCGCACCGGCACGTACCGCCCCTCGACCTCGGCGAGGAGCCGGTTGCCGGTCTCGATGTCGACGTAGACCAACCCCGAGAGGCTGATCGGGGTCACCGTCATTCCGCTGAGCCGGGCCGCCGCCTCGGGGGTCAGCGGCCGGTCGGACGGGGGCAACGCCGGGGGCCCCAGCGACAGCTTGTAGACCCGCACCGGGCGCCCCTGGACCGTCGAGTCCTGCAGGCGCTCGTAGACGACCTGGTCCCCGAACGGCGAGAGCACCCCCTCCCAGGGGCTGAGCGTGCGCAGGAGGATGATCGAGTCGCCGGGGGTGCCCTGGAGCTTCCGGTAGGGGGCGGTCGATGACGTGCGTCGGTACAGCGCCGAGCCCAGCCGGACCTCTTCGGCCGTGACCTCGCCGTCGGGCCCCATCCGGGCGTACTCGTAGTAGTCGAGCTCGGCCCACACGAGGCGCGCCGTCCACTCCTTGCTGGGGTGGATGCCGAGCCGGTCGCCCCGACGGTCGTAGGTCGCCTCGAACAGGTGGGAGCCGAGCCCCCGCACGGTGCCCGGCGAGTTGGGCGGCGGCCGCTCCAGGGTGACGAGGGGGCTGTCGACGGTCGGGGCGGGCTGCTGCGTCCCGGGGCCTCCGCAGCCGGCCAGGGCGAGCAGCCCGAGCAACGCCGAGATCGCGACCCGGGTCACGACTCCGAGGGCTCCGCGTCGGCGGCGTCCACGGAGTCGACGGCGGCCGAGAGGGCGAAGATGAGCTTCCGGATGTGCTCCCCGGTGACCGAGCTGGCGGCCACGACGGTCAGCCCGCGCGCCTCGAAGCGGGCGGTCAGGTCGGCGACGCGGTCGGGGTCGGCGAGATCGAGCTTGCTCAACAGGACTACCTGGGGACGCTGTGACAACTCGGCGTCGTATCGCTCGAGCTCACGGTTGAGCTTATCAAAGCGATCCTCGGGGGCGCCGGACACTTCATCCTCGAGCGGGTCGAGGGACAGCAGGTGCAGCAGGACGCGGCAGCGCTCGACGTGGCGGAGGAACTGGTGGCCCAGCCCGACGCCCTCGGCGGCCCCCTCGATCAGGCCGGGGATGTCGGCGACCACGAAGGTCCGCCACTCGCCCGGCACCTCGACCACCCCGAGGGACGGCTCCAGGGTGGTGAACGGGTAGGCCGCGACGCGGGGGCGGGCGGCGCTGATGCGGCTGATCAGCGTCGACTTGCCGGCGTTGGGGAAGCCCAACAGGCCGACGTCGGCGAGCAGCTTGAGCTCCAGCATGAGCTCGACGGTGCGGCCCTCCTCGCCCAGGTCCCGACGGAGGGGGGCCCGGTTGCGGGACGACTTGAAGCGGGCGTTGCCGCGGCCGCCGCGACCGCCCTGGACGACGATCTCCGACTGGCCGTCCTCGACCAGGTCGGCGACGACCGCGCCGGTCTTGAGCTCGCGGATGAGGGTGCCGACGGGCACGCGCACGACCTTGTCTTCGCCGCCTCGTCCGGTCTTGTTGTTGGTGCCGCCGTGGCGGCCGTGCTTCGCCTTGAGGAGGGGCGAGAAGCGCAGCTGGTGCAGCGTGTTGAGGTCACTGGTGGCGACGAAGACGACGTCGCCCCCCTTGCCGCCGTCGCCGCCGTCGGGACCTCCGCGCGGGACGAACTTCTCCTTCCGGAACGTCGCGGCCCCGGCCCCTCCGTCACCGGAGGTCGCCGAGACCTTGACCTCGTCGAGGAACTTCATGGCCGGCCGGCGCCGGCCGCGCTACGCGTCGGCGGGGACGACCGCGATGGTCTTGCGACCGTGCCGGTCGTGGCCGAACTGCACCTTGCCGTCCACCAGGGCGAACAGCGTCCAGTCCTTGCCCGTGCCCACGTTCTCACCGGGGTGGAACGAGGTGCCGCGCTGCCGCACGAGGATGTTGCCCGCGATCACCGGCTGGCCATCGCCTCGCTTGACGCCGAGGCGCTTGCCGATGGAATCGCGGCCGTTCCGAGTGGAACCCTGACCCTTCTTGTGTGCCATCGAACTCTCCTGCGCCTACGCGTTGATCTTGGCGATGCGCACGTTGGTCAGCTTGCTGCGGAAGCCGGCCGTGGTGGCGCTGTTGGCGTGACGACGCCGCTTCTTGAAGATGATCAGCTTCGGGCCGCGGCCCTGGCTGGTCACCTCGCCGACGACGCTGGCGCCATCGACGGTCGGGGTGCCGATCTTCGTCTCGTCACCGCCGGTCATCAGGACCTGGTCGAACGTGACCGTGGCCCCATCGGGCGCCTCGAAGAAGTCGACGGAAATCGTGTCGCCTTCGGACACCTTGTACTGTCGGCCACCGGCCTGAATGACGGCGTACATCTGCATAACTCCTGATTCTCGTCCTGAGGGACGGGCGCGCGAATTGTATGGAGCGAAGGTGTGGTGTCAAGGCCCTTGCTGAACCGCTGACCTCGCTGACCTCGCTGACAGCGGGCCCTCATTGCGCCAACCGAGTTTGATGACCCGACAATCCGAAGGTCCCGGGGTCCGAGGTCCAGGAGCGACGAGGGAGCAAGGTCGCTCCCTTTCGACCGAGGAGCGACGCCGAGATCGGGCCCCGGGGACGAGGAGATCGGGTCAGGTAACTCGGTTGGCGCAATCAGTTCCAGAACGCCAACTCGCCCGCCAGGGTCCTACCGACGAATCCGCCCAGCGTCCACCTCGCGTGGGCGCCGCCGACCTCGGTGACGCGGTGGTAGTGCCGGCCACCGTCGAAGATCAGCAGGTCGCCGGCCCGCGGCTTGAACCGCTGGGCGGCGCGCTGCGCCACGATCGCGTCGCCGTCCCAGATGCCGTAGGCGTCATGCCAGGGGGTGTCGGGGTCGCCCCACCGCTGGTCGAGCACCTCCAGCTCGCCCCCCACCTCCGCCGGCCGCAACGTGAAGAAGAAGGACAGCTGCACCGTGGTGTCGAGCACCTCGCGGAGCAGGCGATAGCCGCCGGTGTCGAAGAAGTAGTTGCCCACGTGCACGGGGATCGAACAGCCGGTCGGCAGGTTGCGGTAGGTGCCGCCGGCGTACCGGTTGCCCCGGCCGTCGACCGCCGGAGCGGCGGCGGGGCCGCCCAGGTCGGCCAACACGTCGGTCAGCACGTCCGGCCAGGCCGCCACCGACGGGGGCAGCGTCGCCGTGATCTCCTCCACCCGGTCCGCCTTGGCGCGGTAGCCGGCGAAGGGGGGGCCGTCGGGGGCGCCGACGTTGGGGGTCAGCGACTCGCCGAGCAGGCGCATCTGGACGACCCCGTCGTTCGGCGTCACCTGGTTGGTCCACGGGGCGTCGTCCCCGATCGCGTCCAGCCGGGCCACCGCAGCAGCCACGTCGTCCGCCGGCAGCGCGCCCCGAACGATCAGCAGATCGTGCTCCGCGGCGAACATCCCGTCGAGCAGCCCGGAGTGGGCCGCGACATCGGCCCGGTCGATCACCCGGTCTCGCAGGGGGAAGCTCACGCCGGCGCAGTCTAGACTCGCTGACCGTGCACGTACCCACCAGCCGCTACACGTCCGATGACTGGGCTCGCCAGGAGGCCGAGGCCCTCTGGCCCCGGGTCTGGCTCCTCGCCTGCCACGCGTCCCGCCTCGACGGGGAAGGGAGCTGGCGGTGCGTCAACGTCGCCGGTCACTCCGTCCTCCTGTGGCGGGACGACGAGACGGTGCACGCGTTCCACAACGCCTGCCCCCACCGCGGCAGCCGCCTCGCCGTGCCCGGCGCGGGCGGTCGCTCCGACCGGCTCGAGTGCGGCTACCACGGCTGGAGGTTCGACCGCGGCGGCGCCGCCGTCGAGGTCCCCGGGCGCGAGTCGTTCGTCGAGGCGCCGAGGGGGCTCTCCGCCGTCCGCTGCGAGGTGCACGCCGGGTTCGTCTGGATCTGCGTCGACCACGCCGACGGCCCCGACCTGACCTCCTGGCTGGGCGACGCGGCGGGCTGGCTTGCGACCTTCGACCTGCACGACTGGTCGCTGGTGTCCGAGTCCACGACGGACCTGCCCTGCAACTGGAAGGCGTCCGCCGACCTGCACGGCGAGGCGTACCACCTGCCCACGCTGCACGCGGGGGCGCTCCCCGACGTCGACATCGAAGCCGAGATCGAGCTCGGCTACCGGCACGGCAAGCTCAGCGTGCCGGCCGTCGACACGACGATGGTGCACGTCTTCCCCCACGCGCACTTCAACCTGCGCAGCGACGAGGGGCTCGTGTTCCGCCACGAGCCGGACCCCGACTCGCCCCACCGATCCCGCTTCACCCAGTTCGTCATCCAGCGGCGCCCCGCGTCCGGCTCGCCGCCGCCGCCGCGCCACGTGCCGCGCGACGACGCCGTGTTCGGGCCGGTCACCCGCGCCGACCTCGCCCAGGCGACCCTGCTGCAGGACGGCATGCGCAGCCACGGCCTGCACGACCTGCACCTGACCCCCCAGGAGGCGCTGCTCTCCCAGATGCACCGCCAGCTCGATCGGCTCGGGCTCATCGATGATTGAGGGCGGCGAGGCCCGCCTGCACGCCGACGACCGGATCGCCGAGACGCCGGCGACGAAGCACCGCGACTACATCCTGATGTCGTACGAGCCGCGCTGTCCGCCGGCCGGCCGGCTGCAGGCGCAGTCGCTGTTCCGGGCCTCGCTGCGGCAAACCGGCTGGCTGGAGGCGGTCTGGCCGCTCTGCGAGCGGCTGCAGGCGACCCTCGGCCCCGACGAGACGGTGTGGGGGATCAAGTGGGGGCCCGGCGGCCCGTCGGTGGAGTTCTACTTCTACAACTTCGTCGCGAACGGGCCCGACAACCCCGCGTCGGCTGCGGCGGTGACGGCGGCGCTGGCCGCCCAGGTCGCGTTCCCGCACCCGGTCGACGAGGCGATCCCGTACTTCATGTGCAGCTTCGAGGTGACGGCGGAGTCGATCGCCGACGGTCGGGCCGAGGCGTGGCGGATCTACACCCGCACGGGCGACGAGCACCGCCGGGAGGCCGGCTTCTCCTGGCGGGTCGAGGAGCGGCCGGTGCTCGAGAACCACTACTGGTTCTACTTCGCGCGCAAGGCCGACGAGCTCGCGGACGTGGTGCATCGCCTCGCGAACTCGTTCCGCGCGGGCGACCGGCGGAGCCAGGCGCGCCTGCTGCCGCCGCAGCTGCGGGATTGCCACACGCTCTGCTACGCCGCCAAGCCCCACAGCGACGCCCTGTACTACTCGCGCATCTCCACCGAGCAGCTGGGCTGGTTCTTCGAGCACCGCTTCCCCCACCCCCTGGGCGCACTGGTCCGGGCCCACTCCGACGAGCTGGCGCACCTGTCGTGGGACGTCGGCGTCGACTTCCGCTCGGACCGGCCGGGCGGGACGGTGACGATCGACAAGGTCGGCCTGTACGGGGTCCTGTGATGTCGTCCGTCACGGACTCCACGCGGAGTGTCCCGCGTCCAGCGGGCGGAAGACGCGGAATGACGCGGAGGGGACAGATCTGATGTCGCGCCGCGCTCCGGGCGACCCGCTGGCCGATCCGTTCGCGGAGCTGTTGGTCGACGACCCCCACGTGCGCACGCTGACGCTGGCGCTGAACTACGACTGCAACAGCCGGTGCCGGTTCTGCTTCGTGGAGACGGAGCTGGACCTCAAGCTCGCGCCGGTCACGGACGCCTTCATCACCCGGGTCTTCGAGGAGAACCTGCGGCGGCGGCTGTTCGACCGGATCGTGCTGAGCGGGGCCGAGGCGACGCTGCGGCGGGACCTGCCGAGCATCGCCAACCGGGCGCTGCGCCGGGGCGGGTTCGAGGCCGTGCAGATCCAGACCAACGGCCGACGGCTGTCCGACCGGGGCTACCTCATGGAGCTGCTCGCGGCCGGGGTCAGCGAGTTCTTCGTGTCCGTGCACGCGGGGGATCCCGAGTTGGACGCCTGGCTGACCCGGTCGCCCGAGAGCTTCGACGAGATGCGTCGCGGTCTGCAGAACCTGCTGCGGCTGGGGTGTGCGGTGGTGACGAACACGGTCATCACCCGGGGCAGCTACCAGCACCTGCCCCGGACGGCCGACTTCCTGGTCGCGGAGGGCGTGCCGGAGTGCCACTTCTGGGCGTTCGTGGAGTTCGGCGACGTCGGCCAGCGCGTCGAGCACGCGCCGTACGGGGCGGCGGCGCCGTTCCTGAAGGAGGCGATCGACAAGCTGAAGGCGGCGGGCCGACGCGCGATGGTGTCCTGGTTCCCGGTCTGCCTGCTGGACGAGCACGCCGGCGTGGTCCGGAACCACCGGTCGAACACGCTGATCCACGACTCGTTCCGGTCGCGCGTGCAGTCCCACGGCAGCTTCACGTGCCCCCGCAGCGACGAGTGCGCCGAGTTCGGCCGGAGCTGCGTCGGGCTGCACGAGCGATACCGGGCGACCATCGGGGACGTGGACGACCTGCGTCCCTACGCCGAACCCCTGGACGGCGGACCTCGCGGCGACGCCCTGATGGACGGGATGCCCGGGCGATGACGGAGGAGCGGCCGATCGTGGGGCTCTGGCCGGCGACCCTGGCCGCCTCGGTGGCGCTGCTCGGCAGCGGGGTGACCTTCGGCTGCGGCGCCGGCGGGCTCATGATGCTGATGCTGGCGATGAACGGCTTCAGCGAGTCCCAGGCGACGCCCGTGTTCATCGGCGCGATCGGGCTGCTCCTGCTGGCCAACGCCGGCGTCATCGCGGTCCTGAGCGCCGCGGTCCTCCGCCACATGGAGGTGATCGACCACCGCTTCGCGAAGGCGCTGGTCGCGGTCTACGCGATCGGCCTCACCGTGCTGCCGGTCGTGTGCGTCGGGGGGTTCCTGTTCCTGCGCGCGGGCTGACCGCGGGGCGTGGTGCTCGCTCCTGCCGGGAGGGGTGCCGGCGCTCCGGGCCCGGACTGAAACGGCCCACATACGCCATGTCCCCCGCTTCGGTCACCCCTCGACGG
>CAYQEG010000093.1:0-29767 GCA_964416435.1 uncultured Rickettsiales bacterium | reverse complement strand
TCTTTCGGGGGTCCCCTGCGGGGGGGGGTGGGCTTTTTTTTGGTTTGGGGTTTTTTTTTTTTTTTATCTTCGCCGGGGGGGGGGGGGGCCCCCCCCTCGACCACTTTGGGTAGGGAATCCATGGCCAGACCAATCGTCCCGAGTTTCGACGTCGCCCCCTTCCTGGTGATCTGGGAGACCACCCGCGCTTGTGCGCTCGCCTGCGCCCACTGCCGCGCCGAGGCGATCGACCTGCGTCACCCCGAGGAGCTGGACACCGCCGAGGGCTGCGACCTGTTGACCCAGGTGGCGGACATGGGCACGCCGATCTGCGTCCTCACGGGCGGCGATCCGCTCCAGCGGGACGATCTCGAGGAGTTGATCCGACACGGGGTCTCCAAGGGCCTGCGGATGGCCACGATCCCGGCCGCTACGCCCCGGCTCACCGCCGACCGGCTCTCCTCGTTGAGGGACGCCGGCGTCGCTCAGATCGCCTTCTCGCTGGACGCCCCGGACGCGGAGACCCACGACACCTTCCGCGGCGTGCCCGGCTCCTTCGAGCGGACGATGATGGGTGCGCGGGCGGTGCGTGAGCTTGGCGTCCCGCTGCAGATCAACACCGTGCTCGGCCCCTGGAACAAGGACTCCCTGGTTCCGATGGCGGCGCTCGTCCGGGATCTCGGGGTCTCCTTCTGGGAGGTCTTCGTGCTGGTGCCGGTGGGCCGCGGCGAGACCGCCGGTGAGCTCAGCCGGGGCGAGGTCGAGGCCCTCTTCGGCGAGCTGTACGAGGTCGCGCTGAACGTGGACTTCGTCGTCAAGGTCGCCGAGGCGCCTCACTACCGGCGCTACGTCACGGTCCGGCAGCTCCGCGGAGAGCAGGGGGCGGCCGAGACCGCGTCCAACATCGCGCGGCTCCTGGAGCGACCGACGGGCCCCCGTCGCAGCATCGGCCAGTCGCCCAGCGCCGTGAACGCGGGCCGCGGGTTCTGCTTCGTCGACCACATCGGCCAGGTCCAGCCGTCGGGCTTCCTGCCGCTGACCGCGGGCAACGTCCGGACCGAGCCGCTGGCGGCGATCTATCGGGACAGCGAGCTGTTCCGGTCGCTCCGGGACCCGTCGCTGCTCAAGGGGCGGTGCGGTGACTGCGAGTTCGCGGCCAACTGCGGGGGCTCTCGATCCCGCGCCTTCGCCCTGACCGGCGACATCCACGCCGAGGACCCCTGGTGCGCCTGGCGGCCGGGCCAGATCGATCCGGATGTGCTCGCGACCCTCCGGGCCGCGCCGCGAGGCCATCCCGGCGGCCACCCCGGGGCCCGCCCGTGAACCGACCGCTCGTTCCGCTGGTGATGCCCCGTACGGGCCCGACGCTCCTGTTCGCGCCTTACAACTACATGGCGCTGGTCCCCACGCTGCGGAAGGCGGGCTACGAGCCGGTCATCATCGACGCGAGGCTCAGCAACTTCCGCATCCGACTGCGACGGATGCTGGACACCGGCCGCGTCGCCGGCGTGGGGCTGACGTCCATGATGGGGCCCCAGCTCAGCTACGGGCTGGAGGTGTCCGAGTTCGTGAAGAGCGAGTGGCCGGAGGTCCCGGTGGTCTGGGGCGGCATCCTGCCGACGGAGCTCCCCGAGTTGACGGTGCAGCACCAGGCGATCGACGCGGTGGTGCTGAACTGGGGCGAGCACCGCTTCCCCGCCTTGCTGGACGGCTGGCGCGACGGCGCGATCCCCGACGATCTGGACGGCATCGGGTACCTGGAGTGTGGCGAGCCGGTGGTCCGGCGGCCCGACCTGAGCAAGGCGAGCCACCCCAAGCTCGAGTACGCCTGGGACGAGGTCGACATGTCGCCGTACCTCATGGAGCACTACGGCATCGGCTCGCGCACGATCACCCTGATCACCAGCCGCGGCTGCCCCCACCACTGCACGTTCTGCTACGGCCCGCAGTTCCACGGCTCGACCTGGACCGGCCAGACGGCGGAGGAGATCCTCGCGGACATCGACCGCCTGCGCCCGCGCTACGGCTTCGACGGCGTGTTCCTCAACGACGACAACTTCGCCGTGAGCAAGAAGCGGGTCCGGGAGTTCGCCCAGGGCATGGCCACGCGCGGCCTCGAGTACGGGATGAGCCTTCACGTCTCCTACTTCGACGAGGACCTGGTGCGCCTGCTCTCGGAGACCGGCTGCCAGCGGCTGTACTGGGGCCCCGAATCGGGCAGCCAGAAGATGCTCGACATCTACGGCAAGGGCACGACGCCCGACCAGACGCTCCAGCTGGCGGAGTGGTGCGACCGCTACGGCCTCGGCGCCCTGATGGGCTTCATGGTCGGCCACCCCGAGGAGACCGACGAGGACCTGGCGGAGACGCTGGACCACATCGACGAGCTGATGAGCCTGCACCCCGGGCTGGACATCAGCGACATCAAGATCTTCACACCGTACCCCGGCACCACGTTCTTCGACCGCGCGGTGGAGGCGGGCTTCGAGCCCCCGACGAAGATCGAGGACTGGTCCAGCTTCTACTGGAACCGCAGCAACATCCCGTGGCTCACGGACGAGCGCCGCCGCATGCTCGAAGCGATCAGCTACACGTCGCTGACCGCCTTCGCGTCGTGGCGCACCAAGGGCCTCAACCCGCTGCAGAACCGCGTCGTCGACGTGCTCAACAAGCTCGAACGGCAGCGCTGGAACCGTCGCTTCTTCAAGGTCGCGCCCGAGCTGCGCATGCTGCAGAAGTGGGTCGACGAGCACCGGGCGGACCGCAAGAGCCGGCTGGATCGATTCCGCTACTGGCGCGAGGTGGCGGAGGACCGCGTGGCGGCCTGGATGGGCGGAGGCCGCGCCGCCGCCTGACGGCCGCCGGTCCTACTGGAGGTGCTGGAGCAGGGCCCAGCCGGTTCCGGCGAGCAGGCCCACGATCGCGAGGAGGTTGACCGCCATGGCGCCGGCGCCGAACAGGCGGGCGATGGGGGGCGGCGCCTCGAGGGTCAGGTCACGCAGGTTGGCGCGGGCGACGAAGAAGTACTGCCCGATCGCGAACCAGCCGGTGAGCACGACGCACAGCGCGAGGCCGACCAGGACCAGCTCCGGCAGCGGGAGCTGGTCGATCCACCCGGCGATCGCGAAGCACAGGAACGAGGACCACAGCGCCTCCTTGTGGGCGACCATGCGGTAGCGGTCGGGCCCGTGGCCGGGGTGGCTGCTCATCCAGGAGCCCAGCCAGAACCCGGTGAACGCGCCCAGGAGGAACGAGACCGCGCCTCCGAACGCGAGGATCCAGCCGGCCAGACCGAGGGTCATGGGTGCTCCAATGGTGGGTGTCCGTGCCGGACGAGCCTACGCGTGTCCGACCTCGACCCCCCAGGCGGCGCCGCAGTCGTCGGCGCGCACCTCGTCGCGGCAGAAGGTGTCGCCGTGGTCCGTCGCGCAGGTCGGCATCCCGTCGAGTCGCTCCCGGGAGGACGGGACGTTCTGCTTCATCCACTTGATGGACTCGCCGGCGAGGCACAGCGACTCCTGCCCGGCCAGCTCCGTCGCGGTGCCCATCCGGGTGAAGATCGAGTCGAGGCTCTCGTCCCGCACGCTGCCGAAGCTCCGCTGGACGAAGGGGCAGGGGAGCACGTCGCCGTAGGGGCTGACGTAGACCTCGTCCCGGCCGGCGGGGCAGGCGAAGGCCTGGAGCCCGACGCTGCCCTGGAAGAAGGCGCGGGGGTGCTTGCAGACGTCGCGGAGCTCGCCGAGGTCGTCGGGCTCCAGCATGAGCTCGTAGTGGCCGCCCCAGCGGCCGACCGCGGCCGGCAGGGTGAACCCGATGGTCGCGTCGTGCTCCTCGGCCAGCTTGACGAGCCGCTCCGCAGCGCCGCTGCGGATGACCTCGGCCGTGCCGACCGAGCAGATGTGTCCCCGGATCCCGGGGATCTCGCGGACCATGTCGAGCACGTCCAGGACATGCTCGTAGCAGCCGGGCATGCCGCGGTTGCTGTCGTGAGCCTCGATGTCGTCGCTGTCCAGGCTCATCTTGAGCAGGTCCACGCCGGCGTCCCACAGGTCCATCACCCGGTGACGGTCGATCAGCATCCCGTTGGTGTTGACCCCGATGAACGTCCGCTCCGGGGAGAAGCAGGAGACGAGGTCCTCGAGGTTCTTGAGCAGCGTCGGCTCGCCGCCGGTGAGGTTCACCTCGTAGGCCCCCAGCGCGATGGCCTGCCGCGCGAGCCGGCGCACCTCGTCCAGGTCGAGCCGATCCCGCTCCCGCTCGGGGTCGTGCAGGCTGGTCGCCGAGCAGTGCTCGCACGTCGCCTGGCAGGCGTACGTCACGGCGTACTCGATGCCTGCGAGGGTCTCCAGGCCGCGCCGCTTGCGCCACGCCTTGAGCGCCCGCTGCCTCAGCACGGAGGTCGCGAGGAGCGGCTTGCGGCGCAGATGGTCGGCAAAACCGGGGACCTGTTTGACGATCTGAAACGGGTTCTTGGGCATGCGCCAAGTGTGACCGCCCGTTTTGCTACTCGGGTGACGACGATCATCGTTTCAGCCCTGGCGCGGACAACGACGTGACACGGCGGGGCGCTTGCCACATAGTCGCGCCGTGCCGGGCGGACTCCTCCTCGTACACACGAACCGGGAAACCAGGCCCGAGGTCGTGCTCCCGATCGGGCTGCTGCGCGTGGCTGACGCGTGCCGCGTCGCCGGCGTGCCGACCCGCGTGCTCGACCTGGCCTTCGTCAAGGACCCGGTCGCGACCCTGGTGAAGGCGCTCCAGGACGAGGTGCCGGCGTTGATCGGCCTCGCGATCCGAAACATCGACAACGCAGACGCCCGCGAGCCGATCTACTACCTGCCCTACGTCCGGTCGCTCGTGGAGGCGACCCGCCGCTACAGCCCCGCGCCGATCGTGGCGGGCGGCACCGGGGTCTCCATCGCCCCCGACGCGGTGCGGCTGGCGCTGGGCGTCGAGGCGGTCGTGAGCGGTCCCGGCGAGGAGGCGATCGTCCGCCTGTACGAGGCCGCGGTCGAGGGGGACGAGCTGCCCCAGGTGACCTTCGGCCAGACCGCGTCGTTCGAGCCGGCCCCGCGGTACTCCGACTGGGTCGACGTCAAGCCCTACCGCCGGCGCGGGGCGCCGCTCCCGGTGCAGACCCGGCGCGGCTGTCCGTTCCATTGCGTCTACTGCAACTACGCCGCGATCGAGGGCACCGAGCGCTACGACCTCGCGGAGCCATCCTCGGTCGTCGCCGCGATCGAGCGGGAGATCGGCGCGACCGGCCTGCGCGACGTCGAGTTCGTCGACAGCACGTTCAACGCCCCGCCCCGCTACACCCAGGATCTCTGCGGCGCGCTGGCCGCCGCCGACCTGGGCGTCGGCCTGTCGGCCAGCGGCATCAACCCCCGCTTCGCCGATCGCCCGACGCTGGAGGCGATGAAGGCGGCCGGCTTCATCGCGATCATGTGCTCGCCGGACACCGCGTCCCCGACCACCGTCGACGCGTGGGGCAAGGACTTCGACGTCGCCGAGCTGGCCTCGATGGCGCAGACGGCGGGGGAGATGCAGCTGCCGGTGATGTGGTCCTTCATGTTCGGTGGGCCGAAGGAGACCCCCGCTACGGTGAGTGAGACCCTTGCGTTCATTCGCGAGTCGATTCACGAGGATCACCCCGTAATGCTCACGTCACGCATGAGGATCTATCCCGGCACCACGCTGGCCCGGGTGGCGGTCGACGAGGGCTACGCAGCGCCGGGCCTGGACCCGATGGAGGGGCGGCAGTTCTACGCGTCGCAGGACGTCGAGTCCGAGTGGTTGGACGAGCAGCTCCTGGACCTGCAGCGGGCCCTCCCCAACGTGATGTTCATGGACGGCTCCCAGAGCCGGGCGATCCCGTGGATCAGCCGGATGCGGGCCCTGTTCGGCGTCTCGGGTCCCAGCTGGACCGGCTACGCGCGCACCCGGCGACGGCTCAAGCGGTTCGGTCTGGGCTGAACACGAGCGCGTCGCCGCTCAGCTCAACACGCTCCGGACCCCCGCGAGCACCTGGCTGGCTCGCATCGTCCGCAGCGCGAACAGCTGCTTGATGACGACGCTGGGGCGCAGGTAGAAGCGCCGAGTCGCCTCCTTCTGCAGGCGCACGAGCGCGTCGTTGGGCACGGCGCGGGGCACGAACGGCAGCAGCGCGGGGTCGGGCTGGAAGGTGGTCCAGTTCTCCCAGTCGTCACGATCGAGGCGGCCCTCGGCGCGGAGCTCTTCGAAGAGGCGGCTGCCGGGGTAGGGGATCGTGATCGCGAACTTCGCGAAGTCGAGCCCGAGGCCGCACGCGAAGTCGATCGTCTGGTGCGTCATCGCCTCGGTCTCGCCCGGGAGGCCGATCATGAACAGCCCGACGGTCGAGATCCCCTCGCTGCGGCAGAGCTCGACCGCGTGCCGCACGCGCTCGGTGTTGAACGTCTTGTTGACGTTCTCGAGCAGCATGTCGACGCCCGACTCGATGCCGAAGAGCAGCCGACGGCAGCCGGACGCGCGCATGTGGCGGAGGGTCTCCCGGTCGATGCGGTCGACGCGGGTCTCGGAGATCCAGACGACCTTGCCGTCCAGGCCGCGGTTGATCAGCTCGTCGCAGAACGACGTCATGATGCGGTGGTCGAGGGGGAAGATCGGGTCCACGAACCCGACCTGGCGGGCGCCGTAGCGCTCGTGGAGGTGCTGGTATTCGTCGGCCATCGCGATGGGGTCGCGCTTGCGGTGCAGCGAGCCGGCGTACAGCAGCGAGCAGAACTCGCAGCGGTAGGGGCAGCCCCGGGAGGCGCCCATCACCAGGGTCGGCTTGGCGAGGTCGGCGAGCGGGAGCAGCCCGTAGCGGTGCACCGGGAACCGGTCCCAGGCCGGCCACGCGAGGGCGTCGAGATCCTGGACCGCGTCGCGGCCGGCGGTGCGTTCGACGTCGCCGTCGGGGCCGATCCAGGAGATCCCGGCGACCGACGCCAGGTCCGAGCCGGTCCCGCCCGCCAGCGCGGCCATCAGCTCCACGATGGTGTGATCCGCCTCGCCGTGGACCACTACATCGAAGGCCGAGGTGCGCAGCAGGTCGGCCGCGAGCACGTCGGCGTGCACGTTTCCGGCGATCAGGGTGGTGTCGGGGAGCGAGCTCTTCACGCCCGCCGCGATGGCGGCGCAGAGCGGCGCCGACGGCGTGAGCACGCTGATTCCGACGGCGTCGGGGCGGCCGTCGACCACGCGTCGGATGAGGCGAGCGCTGGACTCGCCGGAGGCGAACTGGTCGAAGACGTCCACCTGGTGTCCCGCGCGCCGCAGCGCCCCGACGAGGTAGGCCAGCCCGAGCACGGGCATCGGCTCCAGCAGCGGGCTGAACCTCCCGAGCTGACCCATGTCCATCGACGGACTGACGAGGGCGACGCGCACTAGATGACCTCCGCGGAAGGCGTGCCGCGGGATCGGTGAGGACCGGGCGCCGCTGCGTAGGAACGGGGAAGGAGCGGGGTTCGCCCCCCGTGACCGACGAGTGACGCCCGCAGCGGTGTCCGGGGCCGACGAGGCCGGGGCCGGGGCTCCGTGGAGGTCATCTAGATGAAGTCTCGGGACGGTGTGCGATGGGCCAGCCAGCGTCCGAGGCTGACGGCGCCCATGGCCGAGTCCCGCGGGCTCCGAAGAGCGTGCCGCACCCGGCCGGCGAGCCAGCGGGGGCGGAGATAGAAGCGTCGGTAGAACAGGCGCTCGAGGTCGTACAGCGCCTCGTCGTGCTCCGGGCCGGCGCCCGGCTCGACCTCGCCCAGGTCCATCAGCACGCCGCCGTGTCCGTCTCGCGTCAGCCGGGTCCCGGGCCAGTACTGCAGCCGCGTGGCGATCACCCAGTCCAGGCCCATCGACGCCGCGAAGTCGGCCGACGCCCGGGTCTCCTCGGGCGTCTCCCCCGGAGCGCCGACGATGAAGAAGCCGCTGACCTCGATCCCGGCCCGCCGCGCGCCGCGCACGCCGGCCCGGATCTGCTCGCGGTTGAGCCCCTTGCCCCACGCCTCCAGCCGCTCCGCGTTGCCCGACTCGATGCCGACGTAGACCCGGCGGCAGCCCGCGGCGGCCATCTTCCGGGCGAGCGGCGCGTCCAGCCGGTCCAGTCGGGTCAGGCAGGTCCAGCGCAGATCCGGCAGCTCCGCCGTCATGCGCTCACACAGCTGCTCGGTCCGCTTGCGATCGACCGTGAACGTGTCGTCGAGGAAGCGCACGTTGCGGATCCCCCGGGCCCGCAGCTCGCTCAGCTCGTCCATGAGGCTGTCGACGGAGCGGTAGACGATCTGGCGCCCGTACGCGCGCACGCAGAAGGAGCAGTCGTAGGGGCAGCCGCGGGCGGACGTCACGACGCCGATGGGCCGGGGGACGAAGCTCTCGTTGTAGTGGCTCAGGTCGACGGCGCCGTGATCGGGGAAGGGGAGGGCGTCCAGATCGGCGACGCGGGGGCGCTCGTCGTTTACGTGCACCGCGCCGCCATCGTCCTTCCAGGCGAGTCCCCGGATCGTCGCGAGATCGCCGCCCGTGGCGACGGCGTCGACCAGCTCGCAGAGCGTCTCTTCGGGTTCGCCCCGCAGCACGTAGTCGACGCCGCGGTGGGCGGCCACGACGTCGGGAGCGCGGGTCGGGAGGTAGCCGAAGATCGCCGAGCGGCAGCCGGGGAGGCCGTCCCGCACCGCGCCGAGCGCGTCCAGGTCCTCGGCGAGGATCCGGAACCCGGAGAGCCCGACCACGAGGTCCGGTTCCCAGCGCCGGAAGCGCGCCGCGACCGCCGCGCTGTCCAGCTCCTCGGCGATCGCGTCGACCAGCGCGGCCTCGTCTCCCCGCTCCCGGAGCAGAGAGACGAGCCCCATCAACTCGACCGGTGGGATCAGGAAGTTGGGCGCGTAGTACGACGCGACCCAGCGGCGCTGGACCCGCTCGGAGTGGGGGAGGTTGACCAGGAGAACCCGACTCAAGCGGCCTCCGACCCGGGGACCAGGTCGATGTCGATCGTCGAGTCGAGCGCCGCGACGCGGCAGGTGGGCCCCCACGCGAGGGCCCGGATCCGCTCCGCGAGGCCCGCCAGGTCCGCGCGCTTCGCCCGGCGCCCGTCGAAGTGGTCGCGGGTGTCCTGGTGCGGGCTGAACAGCACGACGTGGCGGGGCCGGAGCACGGTCACCCCGCGGAGCACCGAGCGCTCCTCCCCCGGCTCGGCGCCGGCCAGGAGCACGCCGAGCGGCTGTCCGCCGAGCCAGCCGGCCACCTCGCGGAAGTCCGTCCGACGGTGGAGGAGCTCGCAAGCGTGGAGCAGCGTGCCCTCACCCGATCGGATCCGGACCGCCTTGATCGGCGCGAAGCTGGGCGAGGCGTCGCGCTGCTGGCCGAGCACGCGCACCGAGCCCCGCCGCAGGAGGGACCAGCGGGCGACGAGCAGCGCCGACTGCAGCGGCGTGCGGGCGATGTGAATCCCGTCGAGGTGATCGATCTCGAGATCGTCGTCGACGTAGGGGGAGCGGTGGAGACGCTCCGCGGCGATCCTCCACCGCTTCTCGGCGAAGCCGAGCACCGGCCTGGACGAGATGAGCGGCGCGTCCGGGTTGCGCTCCATCAGCTGCGGCACGACGCCGCAATGGTCGTAGTGGCCGTGGGAGACGATGATCGCGTCGGCGTCGCGGCCCCAGCCCTCCGGCGGGATGGGCTGCCGAGCCTCGAGTCCGCCGAAGTGTGCGTCCAGCAGCAGGGATCTTCCCGCTGTCGCGATCCGAAAGCCGCTCCAACCCAACCAGGTGACCTGCACGGTGCCCTCCGGCTGCCAGCATCGTCGGCCAGCATGTCAGGCGACCATGATGTCCGTCATGTCACCCGGACACTCTGGGTTAGCCTGCGGCCATGAAGCACCGCCGCACCGTCGCGTTGACCGGAGGCACCGGGTTCGCAGGGCCGTCCATCGCTCGGGCCCTGTTGGCCGCGGGTCACGAGGTGCGGGCGTTGTGCCGGCCCGGGCGGGAGCATCGGCTGCCCTCCGGCTGCGCCGTCGTCGGCGGCTCCCTCGAGCAGACCCCGGCGCTCGAGGGGTTGGTCCGTGGCTGCGACGTCGTCGTGCACGCCGCGTCGGCCATGGCCACGATGGACACCTCCCTCCTGGAGCGGATCAACGTGGTCGCGACCCAGGCGCTGGTCGAGGCGGCGGAGAACGCGGGGGTCGGTCGGATCGTGCTGATCAGCTCGATCGCCGCCCGCCGCTCCGACGATGGCCCCTACTCCCGCAGCAAGCTGGACCAGGAGGAGGCGGTGCGGCGCGGCGGGGTGCCCTGGGTCGTCCTGCAGCCGCCGTTGATCGTGGGTCAGGGGAGCCAGGTGGAGGAGGCCGTGCTCGGCCTGACGGCCCGGCTGCCGATGCTCCCGGTGATCGCGAGCCGATCACCCCTCCATCCGATCGGCGTCGATGACCTCGGGCGGGTCGTGGCGGCCGCCGTCACGGCGGAGGAGGTCGAGGGCCACACGTTCCAGCTCGGAGGCAACGAGCCGCTCTCGTTCCCCGACCTCGCCCGCCGGGTCCTCCGAGTCCACGGCCGTCGGGCCCTGTTCGTGCCGCTGCCGGTGCGGGTGGCGCGGCCGGTCGCGGCGGTCCTCGAGCGGCTGCTCCCGTCTCCCCCCCTGACCGGCGAGGCGGTCAGCGCGATCGATTCGGGGACGCCGATCGACCTGGAGCCCGCCCGGGTCCTGCTCGGGTTCGAGCCGAGCTCCCTCGAGGAGGCCCTCCGGCAGGGCTGATCGGCCCAGGCAGTGGTGCTGCCTCGCACACCCCTCGGGTCGGAGCGTCGGAGGCCCGGCGATTCGGCGTCCCGCCGCCATCGACGGCCTGGGGGAACCCCCGTGAGCCGAACGCGGGTTTCCCTCGCACGTTTGTAGGCCGCGCCGGCCGGAGTGGCACGAGCCGTGCTTGAGGACTGCGCCAGTGCGTCGTCCTCACAACAACTGGCTCCTGCTCGTGGGCCCGCTCCTCGCGACCGTGTTCTTCCTGATCGACGTCAACGTCGAGCTCGGGGTGGCGACGGGGATGCTGTACGTGTTCCTCGTGCTGATCACGCTGCCCCGACGGGCCCAGAAGCACACCTTCGCCGCGGCCACCACCGGCGTGGTCCTGGTCTTCGTCGGCTGGTACCTGTCCCCCGAGGGGGGTGACTGGTTCAAGGTCATGGCGAACCGGGTCCTCTCCATCGGCGCCATCCTCGGGACCGCCCTGGCGATCGCCCTCAAGCACGAGGCCGACCGCGCCCTGGAGCGGGAGCAGGCCAAGCGCTCCGCCGTCGAACAGGAGCTCGTGGAGCAGGCGGCGACCCTGCGCCTGGGCGAGATGGCGACCGTCGTCGCGGCCGAGGTCAAGAACCCGATGACCGGGATCCTCGGCGCGCTCCAGGTTCTGGGGCGCCGGCTCCCCGAGGCGGCCGACGAGCAGCGGGTCCTCCGGCTGATCGCGGACCGGGTCCGCGCGCTCGTCGACTGGACCGACGAGCTGCTCGGGTACGCCCGGCCGGCCCCGCCGGCGCTGGGACCGGTCAGCGCGATGGACCTCGCTACCCGGGCCGTCGCCCGCCTTCGGACGGCCGAGGAGTACGCCTCGCTCGGCATGGAGGTGGACGCTTCCCGCGACGTCGTGCTCAGCGCCGACGGCGAACTGCTAGAGCGCGCGCTGTTGCACCTCTTGCGCAACGCCGCCGAGGCCACCAAGGGACAGGGGAACGTTCGGATCCAGGTCATCGCGGAGCGGGCCGGCTGGGCGGAGGTGGTCGTCCTCGATGATGGCCCCGGTCTCCCCGAGACCCTGCGTGGCGAGGGTCGCCGTCCGTTCATCGACGACGATGGCTCCGGTCACGGCCTGGGCCTCCCCACCGTCGAGCGGACCGTCGTGGCCCACGGCGGCACGCTGACGCTGGAGTGCCCCGACTCCGGAGGCACGCGGGTGAGCATGTTGTTGCCGCTGTACGTCGGCGAGCCGGCGGCGGAGCCGAGCGACTGGACCTCCGCTCCGGACGCTCGGACGGAGGCGACCGTCCAGCAACGAGAGGCTCCCTGAGGTACAACCACGCGGCGTGAGCAGGCGGGTCCGAAGACGGGGTCTCGGTCGGCGGCGGATGAGGGCGCTGGCGGCGCTCGCTCCGGCGGTGCTCGGCCTGCCGCACGGGGGTCGCGTCGCCAGGGACGCGGCGGGCCGGCTCGACGATTTCGTCCGCGCCCTGCCCCAGGACGTGCCCCGACGCAACCTGCGCCTCCTCGTCGACTTCGCCGACGCGCTCGCCCTCTTCGTGCATTCCCGCGGCCTCGCGACGCTGAAGCGGAGCGAGCTGGACGAGCTGGTCGAGCTGATCTTCGACAGCGACGAGGACTGGCCCGACAACCTGCTCGCCATCGCCGGGCGGGTCTTCGGCGACGGCCTGCCGTCGATGCGGGACATCGCGCGGGCGCTGCTGGAGCTCTGCTCCATCGCCGTCTACTCGGTCCCCAAGACGGCGGAGTGGACGGGGTTCGTGCCGCTGTGGAAGCAGCCGGAGGCGCTGAAGTACGAACCGACGCTGGCCGACGACCATCGGTGGCTGACCCCGGATCGGCGTCGGTTGGACTGGCGCGCGATCGTCGCCCGCCACGAGGAGGGCGCCGACCGGCCCGCCGACGCCTTCTTCGCAGGGGACGGCCGTCCCCGCGTCGCGATCATCGGTTCGGGCGCCGGCGGCGCGACCGTCGCGGCCCGACTCGCCGGGCGCTTCGACGTGGCGGTGTTCGAAGCCGGCCCACGCATGGCGATCCGCGAGCGGCCGACCGACGTGCTCGCGGCCCAGGCCCTCTGCTACGAGCGCGGCCTGCTCTACCCGACCGCCGATCTCGACGTCCGGGTGCTCGCCGGGCGGGTCGTCGGCGGTGGCTCCGCCGTCAACGAGGGCGTCAGCGTCCGGCCGCGGAAGTCCACGCTGGACAGCTGGCAGCGCGGCGGCGTCGGGTTCGATCGTGCCTTGCTGGAGCGGGCGCTGAACGCGGTCGAGAAGCGTCAGCGGTTCGCTCCCTACGCCGACGACGTGCTCACCGATCCCAGTCACCGGTTCGCCGAAGGCGCCCGCCGCCAGTCCGGCATCGTCGTCGAGCGGCTCATCTCGGACATCGCCACGCACGAATGGCAGCACGGGGACCGACCGGGGCCGGAGGTGATCGGACCGAAGTGCATCGGCTGCGGGCTGTGCAACCACGGCTGCCCGTTCGGCCACCACCTCTCGGTCGACCGCACGTTCCTGGTCGACGCCGAAGCGGCCGGCGCGCGGGTCCACCCGAACACGCCGGTCCACCACCTCGTGCCCCAGGTCGACCGAGCGACCGGCGACGTCCGGGTCGTCGGGCTGCGGCTCGAGCGTGCCCCCGGCGGCGAGACCATCCCGGTGGACGCCGTGGTGCTCTGCGCCGGCGCCATGGGCAGCCCCATGTTGCTCGCCCGGAGCGCTCGCCGCCGCCCCTCGTGGCGCCGGCTCCCGGCGTTCTCAGCCGACCTCGTCGGCGCCGGGCTCGGCTTCAACTACGGCACCGGGGTGGTCGCGCGGTGGGCGTCCCCCCACGAGCGGCCGGGCAAGGCCGGCATCCAGGTCGCGTTCATCGCGACCAAGCCGGGGGACGAGTCGTTCATCATCGAGAACGGCTGGATCACCCCCCCGATCATCAGCTCGCTGATCCCCGCGGTCGGCGCCGAGCACCGCCGCCTGATGGGCTCGCTCGACTCGATGGGGCTGGCGGTGAACACCATCGGCTCCCACTCCGACGGGCGCGTCGATCACGCCGGGAACGTCCGGTTCCGCGTCGGTCGGGACGCCATGGGCACGATCCAGGAGTCCCTCGCGGCGATGGTCGGCATCTACCTGCACGGTGGCGCCGTGGAGGTCCGCATGAGCGGCCTGCGGTCGACCGATGACAGCAAGGCGACCTTCGACCCGTCCTGGCGGGGCCGGGACCGGGCGATCCTGCAGCGCATCCGAGAGGTCGTGCAGGGGCCCGAGCACGTCGCGCTCAGCTCGGGCCACCCCCAGGGCGGCCTGCACATGAACGCGGACCCGCGGCGCGGCGCCGTGGACGGCGACTTCCGGGTGCACGGCTCGGACAACCTGTTCGTCGCCGACGCGTCGCTGTTCCCGACGACGATTACGGTCAACCCCCAGTGGCTCGTGATGGCCCTCGGCTGGTCGGCCGGTGACCGGATCGCCGAGCAGCTCGGCCGGGGTCGAACCGACTGACTCGCCGCCGCCTGGCATGACGACCGCCACGGCCGATCGGCATCTTCGGTGTCACCGTGAAGCGTGGCCCGGGTCTGGTTCCTTCAGGACAGCGGCATCAACGAGTCGTTGGCTGTCGCCGATGTCGCCGCGTTGCTCCGCGATCGCGGGCACGACGTCGGGCTGATCCTCGGCGACGAGGTGCCGCGACTGGACCGCGTGGTGCGCCGAACGGCGGCAGACGTCGTCGTCGTGCCCTGTCCCGTCGCGGGTCACGAACGAGCCCTGTCCGACGCCGCCGTGGCGCGCGCCGCGCTGCCCGACGCGACGATCCTGCTGGGAGGAACCCACGCGACGTTCGCCCCCGAGCTGGCCCTGCGCCCCGACGTCGACGGGGTGATCGTCGGGGAGGCCGAGGGGCCGCTCCTGGAGGTGGCGGGGCGGATCGATCGCAGCGAAGCGATCGGGGACGTGCCGGGCCTGGCCGTCGAGCGGGCCGGGGAGCTGGTCCGCAACCCGCTCGGGGAGCCGGTGCAGGACCTGGATGACCTGCCGCTGCCCGCGCGCGACCTGTACTTCGACCACCCGTTCCTGGCGCGGCTGCCCTGGAAGAAGTTCGCCACCGGCCGCGGCTGCGTGCATCGCTGCACCTACTGCTGGAACACCTCGCTGGCGGCGCTCGTCGACGGGCAGGGACAGTTCGTGCGGCGCAAGTCGCCGGCCCGGGCGGTCGCCGAGGTGGCGCAGGTCAAGGCCCGCTGGCCGCTGCGCCGGGTGCACTTCAGCGACGACCTGTTCACCATGCAGCCGGCGTGGCTCGAGGAGTTCGCGGGCCGCTACCGGCGGCAGGTCGGGCTGCCGTTCACCTGCAACACGTCCGTCCCCCTCGTCACCGAGCGCACCGTCGCTGCCCTGCAGGCGGCCGGCTGCTGCGGCGTCGCCATCGGCGTCGAGACGGGCAACGAAGCGCTGCGGGCGGCGATCCTCGGCAAGGAGGTGAGCGACGCGGCGGTGCGCGCCGCCGCGGGCCGCATCAAGGCGGCCGACATGGAGCTCGTCACCTTCAACATGGTCGGCTCACCGGGGGAGAGCGTCGACGACGTGATCTCCACGATCGCGCTGAACCGACGCATCGGCGCCGACCGGGTCCGCGTCAACATCGCCGTGCCGCTGGCCCACACCGCCTTCGAGGAGACCGCCTTCTCCCTGGGCTTCCTGCCGGACGACCACACCGCCGGCGCGGCTGACCTCCGCCGGCCGGAGATCCAGCTGGAGACCGCGGACCGCGACGCGCTCGTCGCCCTGTACCTGTTGTTCCGCCCGGCGGTGCACGGAGCGGTGCCCCTGGCGGCGCTGCGTCGACTGTCGACGCTGCCGTCCCGGCTGTTGATGCCGCTTCGCCTGGCGGGGGTCTACGAGGAGAAGCGCATCACCGCGCTCACGTGGCGTGAGGGGATGCAGTTCTTCGCTCACGTGGGCGATCCGCGCCGGCGGACCGCCAACTACGTCACGCTGATCTGACCTGCGCGTCGGCGTCGAGCTGCACGAAGTCGGTCAGCACGCCGAGGGCCGACGGGTAGACGTCGCCCACACCTTCGCCCTGGAGCTTGCCCGCGAGGATGCCGACCCAGGTGCCCAGGTGGTCCTCGAGGAACGCGCTGGCCGCCTGCTGGCAGACCTCGACGCCGTCGCTGTTGCTCTCGGACAGCGCCACCGCCTCCTTCAAGGCCAGCAGCTGCATGAACTCGAGCTCCGCTCCGAGGTGGTCGGGCCGCTCGGTCCCGGGCTCGACCTCGACGCCGAAGGCCTTGTAGAAGCCCGCCACATCAGCGATGCGGTAGGTCTTCAGCCAGGCCTCCTGACCGGTGGCGAGGTTGTGCGCGGTCTCCGTGGGGGAGATGCCGACCGAGCCGGACGGCTCGAAGTTGTCGTTCCACTGGTCGCACAGCGTCTCGGCCGGGATGCCCTCGATCGCGTCGCGGAGCGCCTGGGCGCGCGCGAGCAGGTCGTCGGTGGCGCCCAGCTCGGCCAGGCAGTCGACGAACGCGGGCAGGTCCTCGGTGCGCAGCCGCGCCACGTCCTCGACCTCCGGCGCCTGGAACAGGCGGGCCATCAGCCGGTAGACGCGAGCGCGATCGAGCTGCCGCTCCGCCGCGGTGGACATCACCTGCCCCCGGTCGTCGGCGCGAACGTGACCGGCGTCCAGTTCATGGTGATCGCCTTCATGCCGTTGACGTCGCCCTCTTCGCCGTTCCAGACGGCGAAGATCGCCATGGTCTCGTCGGACGCGCGGAAGTGCGGGTCTCGGGGCTGGCCGGTGGCCATGCGGCGGCGCAGCACGACGCTCCAGTTGCCGTCTTCGTGGATGCCGAGTCCGCGCACGTTCTGCTCGGACTTGCGCTCCAGCGTGCCGAAGCCGTACGCCTCGAGCTCGGCCACGGCTTCGAAGCCGCGCCAGCCGGTGACCGTGCGGGTGACCGCCGGGTCGGCCGGGAAGTACCAGACGCCTTCGGTGTGCGGGTAGCGCTCGGCGAAGCCGCCCTCGCCGCGGGCGTTGGCATCGAAGTCGGCGGTCCACTGCCAGATGTTGACCGGGTGCTCCGCGTCACCCATGAACGGCGACGGCGGGGTCTCGGTCTCGGTGATCGGGAAGCCGATGGCGATGGCGTCCCGGAACGTGTCGACGCCGACGACCTGGTCGGGCGTGGCGTCAGCCCAGGTCAGCCGCATCGACAGCCACTGGCCGTCGTGCACGGCCTGGACCGAGACGTTCTTGACGGTCTGGGCGCCGCCCCGCGGGGAGACGATCATCTGGGGCAGGAGCGCGATCTCGGTGGCCGAGATCTTGTCCCACGCCGCGTCGTCGGGTCTCACAGGGGGATCGTCGGTCGTGAACTCGACCGTGATACCCCCGCCGGAGACGGCGAGCGGGGTGCCCGACAGGAGGGCGATTCCGAACAGCGACAGGATGAGTGCAGTCTTCTTCATGGTTGGCTCCCCGGACCCTCAGGTCACATCCATGCGGTGGACCTTGAGCTTCTTGTCGTGGTGCGACCGGATCGAGATGGGCTCGACCAGGGGCACCTCGGCGACCAGCTCGCCCTTGTCGTTCCAGCCCTTCGCGATCCCGTCGGCCACGTCGAACTTCGTCATGATCTGCGGCGAGCTGCCGAACAGGACCAGCAGGCCGGCCAGCCGCTCGTCCGTCGGGCCCGTCTTGTACTGCTCGATGGCGTGCTCGACTCCCGGCCCGAACATCTGCTGCAGGTAGCTCGGCGGGACGTGGATCGGCGGGATGTAATAGACGTTGGGCTCGGTGCCGAACTGCGGGTAGAGCGGCAGCGCCATCTTCTTGACCCGGACCAGGTAGTCGATCGGGTTGGACGGGTCCGGCTCCTTGCTCATGTCGATCCAGCCCTGGCCCCGGATCTTGCCGATGCACTGCTCGACGCACTGGGTCTGGATGCCCTGCTCCACCTTCGGGTAGCAGCCGACGCACTTCTCGGACGTCTCGTGGTTCGCCCGGAACATCGGCTTGCCGTAGGGGCAGGCCTTGACGCAGCGGCGGTAGCCTCGGCACCGGCTCTGGTCGATCAGGACGATGCCGTCTTCCTCGCGCTTGTAGATCGCGCCGCGGGGGCACGCCGCGAGGCAGGCGGGGTAGCTGCAGTGGTTGCAGATGCGGGGCACGTAGAAGAACCAGTGCTTGTGGGGCATCGAGTTCTCGTGGAACCCCTGCGGCATCGAGCCGCCCGCGCACTGGTCCTCGCCGATGTTCGGGTGGGCCCAGTCCATGTCCGACGGGAGCACCCCGGCGATGCCCTCGGGCTCGTTGCCGGCCTCCTCGAACACGGTCTTGCCGTCGTAGACGCCGTCCTTCCACGTGCCGCCGCCGATCTTCTCCAGGACCGCGAGGTCCCAGCGGGTCGGGTAGCCGCCGTAGGGCTTCGTCTCGACGTTGTTCCAGAACATGTACTCCTGGCCGCGGCCGGAGGTCCACGTCATCTTGCAGGCCATCGAGCACGTCTGGCAGGCGATGCACTTGTTGGTGTCGAACACCATCGCCATCTGCCGCTTCGGCTTGACCTCCTCGAAGGGGTAGTCCATCTCACGGCCCAGCTGCCAATTCTTCACCTTGGGCATGGCTATTCCCCTTCCACGGTCACGAATTCACCGGCGAGGTAGCGCTCCATGCGCTCGTCCTCGGACATCGGGCGGATGCCCAGTCGCGCCGGTTCCCAGATGCCGCCGTCCATGCCGCCAGGCTCGGACCGCGTGAACTTCACGAAGGACTCACGGGGCGCGCCGTTGGCACAATGCACGTCCGGCACGAACCCCTGGCCGATCTGCTGGCCCATCAGGTTCTTGCGCGTGAGCGAGTCCGTGAGCAGCGTCGGGCGGAGCCAGGAGCGGGTGCCGCTCTGGTGGCTGCCGTACCGGTACATCGACTGGTATCCCGTCTCCGGCGACTTCGCGAGGCCGTCCTTGCGGGTCTCGTGGCCGCGCACCGAGCCGAAGCTGGCGCCGCTGAAGTGGAAGTAGCTCCGCGCGATGCCCTTGGGCGTGCCGGGGTAGTGCCGGCAGCGCATCATCGCGCGGGCGACCTTCGCCTCCTCGGGCCGGTCCTGCCAGCCGTGGAAGGGGCGGTCGTGGGGGTCGGCGTCGATCCAGACGTAGTCGCCGTCGTCGATGCCGAGCTCCTTGGCGTCCTCCGGGTTGATGTCGACGTAGCCCTCACCGACCCACGGCATGCGCTTGTCGTGCCGGTAGATGTCGCCGTAGGGGCCCCACCAGACCGACAGGATGTCGATGTCGGCCACGATGGTGTGCACGCTGTGGCGGTACTTCGGGGTGATCCACTGGTGGCTGAACCCGTCCTTCATGAGCGGGTGGTCCGTCTCCAGCAGCTCGTCCGGCGTGAGCACCACGTTACGCACCTGGCGGGTCTCGCCCATCAGGTCGTCCTCGGGGAAGCCGAGGTCCGTCGGCGTCTTCGGGTCGATCAGCGGGTGAGGCTTCGCGACGATGACGTTCGGGGTGTGGAACGTGGCGTCGATCGGCTCGCGGTGCAGCGGCAGCATCTCGCCGTGCATCTTGAACTCGGGCTCGTCACGCAGGAACTCGAGCCGGCCCGTCCGGTTGTACCAGGGCTTGCTCTCGACGCTCTGGTCGTACCCGATCCACTTGGGATAGGTGCGCCCCATCATCATCGCCGGGATGCCCTGCTTCGCGAGCTCGTGCAGGTCGTCCCACTGGTACCCCTTGCTGATGTTGCAGTGGTCCAGGATCCGCTGGATGTAGGGGACGGCCTTGCCGTCGTCGATGAACTTCCAGTAGTCGTTGAACCGGTTGTCGCCCGTGATCTCCGCCAGCTTGGCGGCCACCCCGGCGTACACCTCGGTGTCGCTGCGCGTGTTGTGGATGCGCTGGATCCCGCCCAGCGGCATGACCTGCATGAAGGGGTTCGTGCAGGACTCCGTCAGGTCGTGGACGTTGTACTCACCCCAGCTGTCGATCGCGAAGACGATGTCCGCGTACTCGCAGCTGCCGGTCCACCACCACTCGCTGACGAAGACCGCCTCGATCAGGCGCTTGCTCTTGACCTGCGGGCTCCGGAACTCGGGGTGCCGCAGCAGGTTCATCACGACGTCGTAGTGACCCTTGGCGTTGCCGAGGATCGAGTTGGAGCCGCTGAACCACATCAGCTTGGTCGGGAACGGCATGTGGGTCTCGCCGTTGTAGACCGTGCCGTGGACCTCCAGCGGCATGTCGCCGTGGCTGTAGAAGTGCGCCGACTGCATCGCGAACTTCTTCGAGATGCGCGGGAGGGTGTCCGGGTCCAGCTCGGGATCGAAGGGATCCTCGCTGATGTACATCGGCATGCCGTTGAAGTACGCGGCGCGGTAGTTGCCGGCGTACGACCCGACGTTGCCGCCCGCGAAGCCGACGTTCCGCGTGAGCGCCGCCACCAGGAAGATCGCGCGGTCCTTCTGGTCCGCGTTGAACATCTGGTTGGGGCCCATGCCGACGACGAAGAGCACGCCTTCGGGGCGCTCGGCGATGCCGCGGGCGAGGCTCTTGACGGCCTCCGGCGGCGCCCAGGTCACCTTCTGGGTGTTCTCGAGCGTCCAGGTGTCCCACAGGTGCTGCTTGACCAGGTCGAAGTTGGGTCGCACCTCGACCTTGGTGCCGTCGAGCAGCGTGACCGTGTAGGTGCCCTCCAGGGCGGGGTCGATCTTCTTCTTGGCGAAGAACTCGCCGATGTCGTCCCGGCTGACCGCGACCGGCGCGCTCTTGGCGCTGTTCCACATCACGAAGTCGCCCCAGTCCTCGCGGCGGGACGCCTCGACGACGGGCATGCCCTGCTCGACGTCCCAGGGCTTGACCCCCTGGCCGTCGGGCACGACCTTCGTCCGCTTCAGCTTCGCGGTCTTGTGGCCCTTGATGCAGTCCTTGGCCCGCAGCAGCTCCTTGGTGTCCATGCGGACGAGCAGCGGCAGGTCGGTCCAGCCCTTGACGAAGTCCTCGTCGTACAGCTTGTTGGCGATGATCTCACGCGCGACGCCCAGGGCGAACGCGGGGTCGGTGCCGGGTCGGATGACGACGTACTCGTCCGACTTGCTGCAGGTCGAGTTGTACTCGGTCGTGATCGTCACGACCTTGGTGCCCTTGATGCGGGCCTCGGCCAGCCAGTGGGCGTCGGGCATCTTCGTGGACACCCAGTTCATGCCCCAGCAGATGGCCATCTTGCTGTACTCGACGTCGCACAGGTCGAAGTCGACCGTCTGCTGGCCGGTGACCATCGGGTGGCCCGGCGGCAGGTCGGTGTGCCACGTGTAGTTGTCGAGGCCGACGCCGCCCTTGGCGTCCTTCTCGTCGACGTTCCGCACGAACTTGTCGAGCAGCGCCATCGAGTTGGCCTGTCGGTACTGGCCGAACAGCTTGATCGAGCCCAGGACCGGCATGCCGCCGCGGAACTTGAGGGTCCGCGTGCCCGCGCCCTGGACGCGGTCGATCATCTTGGGGTGGTACGTCTGCTTCTCGAGCAGGCGAGCGCCGTCGTCCCCCGAGTAGTAGCGGGCGAGGTGCTCCATCGTCTTGGCGGCGAGGGCGTGCGCCTCGTCCCAGCCGACCCGCTCGTAGCTGTCCTCACCGCGGCGCATGTACTCGGCCGGCGGCAGGCCGTCCTTGTCGCGCGGGAAGCCCTTGTCGGCCCACAGCTTGAAGCCGCGCCGCACCATCGGGGTCTTCACCCGGCGGTCGCCGTTGAAGCGCCGCACGATGGCCAGCCCCTTGTTGCAATGGCGGGGGTCCCACCGCTGCGACGCCTTGGTGCCGTACACGTCGGTCGCCTGGTGATACTTCTGCGTCGGACCGCAGCGAGTCACCACGCCGTTCTTGACGTAAGCCTTGAGGTAGCAGTTGTGGGTGCAGTTGGGCGTGCACATGAAGACGTAGTCGTCGTCGTGCGCGTACACGTCCCGGTACAGCTTCTCCCAGCCGCGCTTCGGGTAGGCGGCCAGGGGGTTGTCCAACGCGTGCGCGGGGCGCAGCGCTGAGAGCGCAAGCATGTCGGCGGCCGTGACGGCTACGCCGGCAGCTGCTGAACGTCGAAGAAATGCACGTCGGCTGAACGAGCCGCTCATTCGGTCCTCCTCCTGAAGGCAGTCGGTAAGGCGAGTCTCTATAACCCTCAGAGGACTTCCATGTCCATTGTCAGGGGCGACAAATATTCTTGACCTCGATCAAGCAATGAACGCTCGACGTCTCTGGCACACACCTTGCTGACAAGAGTGGTGTGTACTCAGCGGGACTGACCTCGGAGGAGGCGGCCCGGCGCCTCGCCCAGGTGGGGCCGAACGCGCTTCCCAGTCGAGCTGGGCGATCCCTCGCCCGGCGCTGGGTCGACTCGTTCCGGAGCCCGCTCGTCTGGGTGTTGTTGGCCGCGCTGGCGGTCGACCTGGTGGGGTGGATCCTGGAGGGGGCGCGCGGCGCCCCGATCGAGGCGTTCGCGATCGGCGCGATCCTGCTCCTCAACGCCGCCCTCGGGGTGGTGCAGGAAGGGCGGGCCGAGCAGGCCCTGGAGCGCCTCAAGTCCCTTTCCGGCCGCTGGGTGCTCGCGCTGCGGGACGGCTCCCTGGTGCGGGTGGACCCCGAGTCGCTCGTGCCGGAGGACCGCGTGCGGGTGGACGCCGGGGACCGGATCCCGGCCGATGGCGTGCTCGTCCGGTCGGGGGAGGGGACCGGCGGGGTGGCGATCGACGAGTCGATCCTCACCGGTGAGTCGGTGCCCGCCGAGCGCGGTCCCGGCGAGCCCTGCTCGGCGGGGACGCTGGTCGTGCGGGGCGTCGCCTGGCTGGACGTGGAGCAGACCGGACCCCGCAGCGCCCTCGGCCGGCTGGCCGGGGCGATGGCCGCGATGGAGCGCACGGTCACGCCGCTGGAGCGCCGGATCCGCTGGCTCGGCAACCGCATCGCGCTCTGGGTGCTGGGCATCAGCGCCGCGATCACCGTCGCGGGCCTGGCGGTGCTCGGGCTCTCCTACTTCGCCGAGGTGTTCCTCGTCGCCGTGGCGCTCGCCGTGGCCGCGATCCCCGAGGGGCTGCCGATCGTGTTGACGCTGACCCTCGCGCTCGGGGTCGAGCGGATGGCGAAGCGCGCGGCGGTGGTGCGCCGGCTCAACGCCGTGGAGGCGCTCGGATCGGTGACGGTGGTCGCCGTCGACAAGACCGGCACGCTCACGGAGAACCAGATGGAGGTCCGGGGTCTGGCGCTCCTCCCGGGCGTCGAGGTCGCTCGGCGGGCGGACCTGGTCCTCGCGCTCGCCAACGAAGCGGACCCCGAGGCGGGCGGGGGGGACCCGATGGAGCGGGCCCTGCTCAGGGCGGCCGAGCTGCGCATCGGTCGTTCGTTGGCGGACGTCGTCGCCGACTTCCCACGACTCGAATTGCGCCCCTTCGATCCCGCCCGACGGCGGATGTCGGTGACCGTCCGGGAGGAGGATGGCTCGCCGATCACCCTGATCAAGGGGGCTCCCGAGGAGTTGATCGCGGCGTGCGTCGGCGACGACGAGGAGCGCGCGAGCTGGAGACGCTCGGTCGAGGAGGCGGCGGCGGACGGACTGCGGGTCCTCGGCCTCGCCTGGTCCCCCGGCTCCGATGAGGAGTCGCCTCGCTGGCTGGGCTCCGTGCACCTGTGGGATCCGCCACGAAAGGAGGTGCCGGGGGCGCTCGCCGACGCGAAGGCGGCCGGAATTCGCCTGTTGATGGTCACGGGCGACCACCCCGAGACGGCCGCCGCGGTGGCTCGGGCGGTGGGGGTCGAGGAGCCGAAGGTCGCGCTGGGAGCCGAGCTCGAGGGACTGCCGCCCTCGACCCTGGCGCGGCGGGTGGCCGGTCTGGACGTGGTCGCCCGGAGCAGCCCCGAGACCAAGCTGGCCCTGGTGGAGGCGCTGCAGGGGGCGGGCGAGGTCGTCGCGATGACGGGCGACGGCGTGAACGACGCGCTCGCGCTCAAGCGCGCCGACGTGGGGGTCGCGATGGGGCGTCGGGGCAGCGACGTGGCGCGCGAAGCGGCGGAGCTGGTGATCCTCGACGACGACTTCTCGACGCTCGTGGCAGCGATCGAGGAGGGTCGCGGCATCTACGAGAACATCCGCAAGTTCCTGCGGTTCCTCGCGGCGACCAACCTGAGCGAGCTGGTCGTGGTGGTGCTGGGCACCGCGGTGCTGCTCGCGGTGGGAGGTGACGCCAAAGGCGAGATCGTGTTCCCCCTCACCGCGGTGCAGATCCTGTGGATCAACCTGATCACGGACAGCGCCCCTGCGCTCGCGCTCGCCCTCGATCGCAACCCCGGCATGCTCCGGCGGCCGCCCCGGGCCCGGGATGAGCCGCTCTTCGGGGGCGCCCAGCTTCGCTTCGTCCTGGCCGGGGGCTTGAGCATCGCCGGCGTCGCCCTCGCGACCTGGTGGGTGGCGACCTGGTGGGGCATGGGGGCGGTGGAGGCTCGGACGGCGCTGTTCCTGGCCCTGGTCATCGGTCAGCTGCTCTTCGCGTGGCCCTCCCGACTGGTCGGGGGCGAGCAGCGGCCCAACCCGGCGCTGTGGGCGGCCATCGGGGGAGCGCTGGCTCTGCAGGCGCTCGCCGTCGCGGTCCCCGTGCTGCGCGACGCCCTCGGCCTGGCCCCGCCGTCCTTCGCCATGGTGGGCCTCGGCACGGGCGCAGGCCTGCTCTGTCTGTTGCTGGCGTGGCTCCTGGCGTGGTGGTTCGCAAGGAACGGAGGGCTGCGATGATCGTCTCGCTGCTCGCGCTCACCGGGGCCGTGATCGGCCTGGTCTGGGCGGCGGATCGCGCGGTCGGCTCGGCCGGCGCGATCGCCGACCGGTTGGGCGTCAGCCCCCGGGGGGGGGGGGGGGCCCGGCCCCGCGCCGGCACCTCGTTGCCGGAGATCGGGACGAACATCGCGGCCGGCCTGAGCTCCCTGCGGGGCGTCGACGCGTCGGGGATCGCGGTCGGCAGCATCGTTGGGAGCAACCTGTCCCAGATCACCCTGCTGCTCGGCGTCGCCGGCCTCGTCGCGATGCTCCGTCTCCCCGAGCGCTCGCTGAAGCGCGACGGCGCGATGGTCGTGGTCGCCCTGGTGGCGATGTTCCTGGTCTGCCTGGACGGCACCGCGGGGCGCGCCGAGGGTGGGTTCCTGGTGGCCGCGTATGCCGTGTACATCGTCGTGGTGGTGCTCTCCGAGCGGCGGCAGGCGCCGCCCGGGTCGGGCCCTGCAGGCGTCCGGGTCGGGCGGGCGACGGGCTTCCACGTCGCGATCCTCCTGGTCGCCCTGCTGGCGGTCGTCGCCTGCTCGGAGGTGATCGCGAGTCAGGGTGTGGAGGTGGCCCGGGTGCTCGGCCTCAGCGAGACGGTGATCGGCCTCTTCGTCGGCCTCACGACCAGCCTCCCCGAGCTCGCGGTGTCCGTGCGGGCTCTGCACTCGGGGGACCGCGCGCTGTCCCTGGGGAACCTGCTGGGGAGCAACGTCACCGATCCGCTCGCCTCGTTCGGCCTCGGCGCGCTCGTGCACCCGGTGCAGGTCGACGCCACGGTCCTCCGGTTCGACTTCCCCTGGTGGGCCGTCGGCACGGGCGTGGCGCTGCTCCTTCTGTCCAACGATCGCAACCTCGATCGGCGGGAATCGATCGTGCTGATCACGCTCTTCGTCCTGTTCGTCTGGCTGAGGCTCAGCTTCCACGCCGTGTGATTCTCCACACTGGCGCGCCGCTGCTGCAGGGTTACCCTGAGCCGAATGCCTGCGACGACCCTGCACCTGCTGTCCTTCAACGTCTGGGGCCTGCCCTGGCCGGTGGCGCTCCACCGCAAGCGGCGGTTCTCCGGGATCCTCGAGCACCTCGCTCAGCGAGCCGACCACGTGGTCGGTGTGCAGGAACTGTGGGCTGGTGCCCACCTGCCGTGGCAGGGGCTGCGCAAGGGGCGAGGCCGCCGCGACTCGGGGCTGGCGCTCGGGGGACGGCTGGAGCCGGCCGACGCTCCCGGGGTCTCGCACTTCCGAGACGCCCGGGGGCCGGACGCGCTCAAGGGCAAGGGCGTGCTGCACGCGCTGGTGCACATGGACTGCGGGACCGCGCTGAACGTGCTCGTCACCCACCTGCAGGCCGGCCGCGGCCACGCCGGGGTCCGCGCCCGCCAGGTCGACCAGGTGCTCGAGGTCGCCGAGCAACGGGCCGGCCCGAGCGTCCTGATGGGGGACTTCAACTTCTGGAGCCAGGAGGCGGAGGACGACGCCTCGGCGCGTCGGCTCGAGGACGCCGGCTTCGTCGACGCGGCCCTGGAGACGGGCCGCGCCGAGCCGACCTACGAGCCGGGCAACCGCTACGCGCGAGGCCACGGCGCACAGCGCTTCGACCGAATCTACCTGCGCAGCGGCCAGCGGCTGGAGCTGAAGCCGTCGTCCACGGCGGTGCTCGTGCACGACCAGCCGCTCTCGGACCACCACCCCGTGTACGCCCGCGTCATCGCCCGGACCGCCGACGAGCCGCCCGACCGATGACCGCGGCCCTCTTCCTGGTCGTCGACGCCATCCCCCACGCGATGGCGCGAGGACTGTGGGAGGAGGGCCGCATGCCCGGCTTCTGTGAGCCGCGGCCCGTGATCTCCGTGTTCCCGTCGCTGACCAACGTGGCGGTGCCGGCGTTGCTCCGCGGGGTGTTCGACGATGTCCGCCCGCCGGGCTACGAGGCGCGGCACTATCACCCGCCGACCGGCGAGATCCGCGGCGGCTTCCGATTCCCCGAGTCCGAGCCGGGCCTCGCCCCGTATCACGACCACCCGGAGGGGACGCTGCAGCACCTGGCGGTCTACGTGCTCCGGAGCAGCCTCGTCACCACCCAGGCGCGGTGGATCGGCCATCGGCTGAAGCGATCCGACGAGCCGTGGCTGGGCTACGTCGCGGCGACCGACGGCGTCGGTCACTTCGCCGGCGAGGAGCGGCTGCGGGAGGCGTTCGGCACCCTGTGCGACCGCGTCGTGGAGGCGGCCGACGCCATCGAGCGGGACCGCGGCGAGCGACCGACGGTGGTGCTGTGCAGCGATCATGGGCTCGCGTTCGGGCGCCTGGAGCACCTCGACGCCGGTGAGATCGAGCGCCGTCTGCGCCTCGTCGGCTTCCACCAGGGTCGGGTCGGCGGAGCCGGGTTCGTCCTGGTCCCGCTCGGCGACGTCGGGGGCGGAGCGGCGTGGTGTCGCCCCCAGGCGGCCCCCGAGCTGGCGGAGGCGGTCGCGGAGCTGCCAGGGGTCGACGTGACGTTCGCCGTCACCTCCGATGGAGCCCGGGCGTTCGCCGTCCGGGAGGACGGGATGGCGATCGCCAACCTGCGCACCGACGGTCGACGCGTGGGCTACGAGCCGGTCACCGGAGACCCGCTGGGGCTCCTGCCGGCGTGGGACTCGGCCTCCTCGGATGGACGCTGGGCGACGGACGAGGCGATGCTCGCGGCGACCCTGGCCCACCGCTACCCGGACGCGCTACACCGGGTGCTCGGAGGCTTCCGGGACATCGTCGACCATCCCGGGCAGGTGCTGTTTTCGATGGATCGGGGCTGGACCTGGGGACCGCGCCTGACCTCGGTGGCGGCGCGGCTCGTCGGCGGACAGGTCGGCACTCACGGTGCGCTCTCGGCGGACCAGAGCCTCGGCTTCGCCGCGGCCCGCGGAGGCGCCGAGGACGCGCCCTGGCCCGCTTCGCCGATGCGTCCCGAGGCTGTCTTCGCTCCGTTCGCCGACGCGGTCCGGGCCGGAGCGGCGGCCCGCGAGCCGCGGAGCGTCTAGGAGCCTGGAGCGCATTGGAGCCCGAGCCCCGTAAGACCGGGGCGTCCGAGGCCAAGGCGCGACGAGGAGATGCATCGGGAATGCGCGACGAGGAGCAACGCCGGGATCGGGCGCATCCGGTCCTCGGGGCGACAGGCGGCTATGCGCTCCAGGCTCCTAGTCCGCCTCCGCCTCGGTGAGCATTCGCCGCTGATGCCGAAGCAGGTCGATCGTGCTCACGATCCCGATCAGTCCCTGCTCCCGGTCGACCACCGGGACCGCCCCGATCCGCTCGTCGCACATCAAGTCGATCACCTCCGTCACCGGCGTGTCGGGGCCCAGGAAGAGCACCTGGGTCGTCATGTGCTGGCGGACCGGCTCGTCCAGGAGCAGCTGCCGCAGGCCCGCTTCGTCCCAGCGCTCGACGCTCATCAGCGACGCGCGCCAGGGCCGGAGGGAGCGGTCGGTGAGCATGCCGACGACGGCGCCGCCCTCCAGCACGGGCAGGTGCCGGATCGGCGCTGAGTCGAGGGTTCGGATGGCATCCCCGATCGTTCGGTCGGCGCCGAGCGCGATGGGGTCGGGGGTCATGACGTCACGCAACCTGAGCATGGCGAGCTCCTTTCGCGACGGATCGCCCCGATCACCTGCGAGCGGCATGCCAGGAGCGTCGCCGGCGCTGACCGCGGTCATGGCCGCGACGGCGCGAGCCTGCAAGCTGGAGTCGGGAGGGCCCATGCGCGTCCTGTTGGCGTGTCCACCTGCGTCGCTCGATCGGCCGATCGCGCCCCGTCATCCGCCGCACGTCGCCGCGATCGTGGCCGGCGCGCTGCGCGACGCGGGGCACCACGTGGCGCTCCTGGACCACCACGTCGGTCACCCCGGGCGGGCCGCCATCGCGGCCGACATCGCCGCCGCGGGCGCCGACGCGATCCTCCTGTCCCTCGTCGACGACAACCGTCACGTCGCCGAGGAGGAGCTGGAGCGCTACGCCCGGGTCGTCGAGGCCGCGGCCCCCGAGGCCGCCCTGGCCGGCTTCGGTCTGCTCGCCGAGCACCGCGCCCGAGCCCTCGCGGCGGCCGTGCCGGCCCTCCCCCTGGTGCTCGGGGGGCAGCCCGACCAGAGCGCCATCGACTGGCTGGCCGCCGTCCGGCAGGGGGGCAGTTGCCGCTCCCCGGGCGCCTGCTCGCGGGACGCGGAGGGGGAGATTCTCTGCGTGCCCCAGGGCCGGCCCGAAGCGTCCCACGCCGCGGTGCCCGCCTGGGACCTCGTCGACCTGGGCGCCTACCCGTACTCGCCCCACCAGCAGACCCCGGATCGGGTCTTCCCGGTCCTCGCCAGCCGCGGCTGCCCGTTCCCGTGTTTCTTCTGCGAGACGGGGGATCAGCCCCGCTGGGCGGCGCGAAGCGTCGACGACGTCGTGCGCGAGATCCGGGCTCTCCACGCGCGCTGGGGCACCCGCTCGGTCTTCTTCGCCGATCCGCACCTCGCCGTGGATCGCCGGTGGACCCTCGACCTCTGCGAAGCGCTGCGGCGAGACGGCCCGTCCGGGCTCGTGTGGTCGTGCCAGGTGCGGCCCGACGCGGTCGACGCCGAGCTGATGCGCGCCCTGGGCGAGGCGGGCTGCTGGAACGTCATCATGGGTGTCGAGTCGCTCGACCCCGACGTGCTCGCGGCGACCGGCAAGAACCTCGATCCGTCGACCGTCGCCCCGGCCGTCGCGGCCGCCCACGCGGCGGGCGTCGAGGTGATCCTGTCGGCGATGATCGGCCTCCCGGGTGACTCGCCGGCGGGCTTCCGGCGCACCCTGCAGGGGATGATCGAGGCGGATCCGGACTACGCGCAGTTCTTCGTGGTCCGCCTCCGCGGCGGCGCCCCGGAAGGGGGGGAGTTCGTGGGCGACTGGGAGGGCGGCGACGCCCGCAACTTCCAGGGTCGGACCTGGGCCGCGTCGGCGTTCCATGGCGACGCCGAGGTGGTGGCGCTGCAGCGGGAGGCGTACCGACGCTTCTACCTGCGTCCGCGGTACCTCAAGCGTCGGCTGAGGAAGCTGGCTCGCTCCGAGCGGCCGCTCAGTGAGTTGAAGCGCAACCTGGCGGGCGCCGCGCTGGCCGCCCGCTTGGTGGCCGGCCGCCGCCGCTGAGCCTCCCGGCCCGTCCGACCGCGTGCCCCAGAACGGGTCGTGGGGGGGGGGGGGGGGGGGGGGGGGGGGCGCGCCGCCGGGGGGGGGCGGGCCCG
>CAYQEG010000092.1:0-29818 GCA_964416435.1 uncultured Rickettsiales bacterium | reverse complement strand
CGATTGCTCGCCGGACTCCCGGTCGGGACTTACGCCGAGGACATCTAGGAGCTTGTAGCGCATTGGAACCGGAGCCCCGTGAGACCGGGGTGTCCGAGGCCAAGGCGCGACGAGGAGATGCATCGGGAATGCACGACGAGGAGCAACAACGGGATCGGACGCATCCGGTCCATGGGGCGACAGGTGGCCAATGCGCTACACGCTCCTAGCTCTACAGCGAATCCGCGGACAGCTTGGCCGTGTTGAGGCCCAGCTCGTCGAAGTCGTCGCTGGCGATGTCGGCCACGTGGTACCGCTCCGAGAGGTCGGCACCGGACGCGGTCGACGAGTCCTGCAGGTAGACGACGGCCGGCGCCGACCAGCCGGACGGCACCGGGCCGCCGGTGCCCGACGCGGTCGTGCCGTCCAGCGTCGCGGTGACACCGTCGAGCACGATGCCGGCCCGGTCGGAGTCGGTGACGTCGACGTCGTCGATGTCCGCGAGGAAGTTGGAGGGAGCCGAGGTGCTGCCGGCGCGCGTGACGACCACGCCGTCGCCGGTCGTCTCGGAGCTGCCGGGGATGACGCCCTGGGTCGGGATGTCGACCTGGATCCCGTCGATCACCACCGAGTCGGACTCCGACACGAACAGGCCGGCGTCCACGTTCCCGCTGATCAGCCCGCCGACCACCGACGCGTCCTTGACCGCCTGGAGCTGGATGCCCCGCCCGTAGGTCCCGGCGCTGTTCGCGACCGTGTCCGACACGTCGACGTCGAGAAGATCCACCAGCGCGGCTCCGTCGGCGAAGATGCCGACCTCGGTGGCGCCCGACACGCCGCCCCGGGTCATCAGCAGCGTCCCGTCCTGCACCGCCACGCCCCAGCCGTAGGCGCCGCTCTCGGTGAGCGGGTCGACGACCTCGACGTCGGCCATCGCCAGCTCCGTGGCGCTGCCGTCGACGAACACGGTCTGGCGCTTCCCGCCGGTCACGGTGCTGTCCCGGAGGATCACGTCGGCGCCCGAGTGGACCTCGAGGGTGCGTCGGCCGCCGTCCAGGGTGACGCCCTGGACCAGCACGTTGATGGCGCCGTCGACCTCCACGATCGGGTTGCCCGAGCCACCCGTCGGCTCGACGAGGGTCACCTCGCTGGCCGAGCAGCCGTAGATCGACAGCCCGTTGTCCGTGGTCGACTGGGGCGCGTTCTTCAGCAGCGCGACGCCCCCGTCGAACGTGCCGGGGTGCAGGGCGATCTTCTTGGTCACCCCGGCGGCGCGGCTCTCGTGGATCGCGTGGCCCAGCGTCAGGAACGGGTCGGTCGCGGTGCCTTCGCCTTCGTCATCTCCGGTCGTGGAGACGTGCAGCGAGTTGGAAGGGTCGGGGATCAGGCCCCAGGTGGCGCCCGCGCACGGGGGCGCGGCCAGGGCCGGGGCGGCGATGGCCGAGAGGACCAGGGTCAAGACGACGGTGAGAGGGCGCATGATCTCCTCCGGGAGACGAACGGACCCGTGCCAACGACCGTTCGGTCGCGGAGCTGTCCGTGATTTGTCGGGATGGCGGCGGAGCCGCCGAGATGCCTCGACCGTAGGATCCGGGGGGGCCGTCCGTGACCAACGGCTCAGAAAATCAGGTCGTGTCTACCCTTTTGGCGGTGGGCCTTGACCCGCGAGCGCTCGCAGCACCGTGGCTTCGTCGCGCCTGCCCCTGGCCGTCGCGCTCCGGGCGGCCCGGACCAGGGCCTGGACGAGGTCGGGGTCGACGACCGGTCCCGGACCGTAGCTCGCCCGAACGCGGCTCAGGCAACGCGCCCACAGGGCGTCCCGCTCGGTCTCGCCGGCCAGCGGCAGGAGGATGGCGCAGGCGTGGTCGGCGACGCCGGTGTTCCCGGCCGCCTCGGCGAGCAGCACCGCGCGCTCCAGGCCGGCGACCGCCGCGGAGCTGCCCGGGGGCGCGAGCAACCCCAGGTTGATCAGCGGGTAGGCCTCCTCGGCCGCGCCGATCTCCGCGAACGTGTCGGCGGACTGGCGATACCGCTGGACCGCCGCGGCCTGTTCTCCCCGGGCCCGGTGCAGCTCGCCCAGGGAGTTGAGCGTGGCCGCCCGGGCCAGCCGGCGGCTCGTACCCCCGAGGAGCTCGAGGGCGCGGACGAGGGCCTGCTCTGCCTGCTCCAGGCGGTGGGCGACGGTGTGAAGCTGCCCGAACAGGAGGTGACACTCGGCCTGCTTGCGCTCGAGGCCGAGGTCTTCGAACCGGGTGAGGGCCTGGGCGGCGGCGTCCAGCGAGGTCGCCTCGTCGCCCTGCACCTTCGCGGCGAAGGCCAGGTCCAGGGTGCAGCGGGCCGCGTCCTCGGCGAGGCCGGCCGCAGCAGCGGCGGCGGCCGCCGCGCGCATCCGGTCCGACCCTTCCTCCAGCCGGGCCTGCTTGAGGGCGGCGAACGCCCACCACCGCCGAGCCGGCACCTCGAGCGCGGTCCAGCCGCGCCGGGTCGCGTCCTCCAGCAGCGCGGCCGCGGCGCGCTCCCCCTCCTCGAAGCGACCGTTGGCGAGGGCGAACCGCAGATCGAGGAGCTGCAGGCGCCCCCAGCGGTCGTCGGCCGGGTCGGCCGCCTCGAGCTGCGCGCGGGCGAGCGCCGCGAGCGCCTCTCCCTGGAGGTACTCGCCCTGCCGGAGCCGCTCGGCGGTCGCCTCGAGCAGCGGATCGATCGCCTCCAGCGATCGCCCGGCGGACACCAGCAGGCGGGCGAGTCGCTCCTGTGCGACGTCGCGGTCGGCCAGCGCCTGCACGCACCGCTCGTTGGCCTCCACCCAGCGGCCCGCCTCCTCGGCGCGGTGGCGAACGCTCTCTCGAAGCATCGGGTGCGCGAACGACCAGGGGGCCCCGCCCCGAGCCAGCCCCTCGCTCAACAGGGCCTCCCGGACCGCGTCCGGCAGCCCGTCCGAGAGGTCGGCGCAGGCGGCCTCCCACTCCGCGTCGTCGACGTCCTCCCCCAGCGCCGCGGCACGATCGAGCGCCGACGTGGCCCCGCCGGGGAGCTCGCGCAGCAGCGCCTCGAGCCGGCCGCTCCAGACCTCGTGGATGCCCGCCGGCAGCGGGATCGGGTCGTCGGAGGCGAGCTCGAAGCCGCGATGGCCCGGCCTGAGCACCCCTCGCCGGACCCAGTCCCCGACCAGCTCCACCGCGAACATCGGGTTGCCTGCCGTGCGCGCCTCCACGTCCCGAGCGAGGTGACCCTCCATCCCCAGCAGGCTGCGGACCAGCTCCCGGTGGGCAGCGTCGGGGAGCGGACCCAGCGCGAGCGAGGTGGTCCCCTCCCGGCCCTCGATGGCTCCGAGCCACCGGGCGACCCCATCGACCGCCACTCCGGACTCGTCCCGGACGGTCAGCACGACGAGGACCGGCAGCGGCGCGACCCGGCGGCGCTGCAGCAGTCGATCGAACAGCTCGAGCGCCCCGGGGGCGGCGTGCGCGTCGTCGATGCAGACCACGCGCGCCCGGTCCTGGCCGGTCGGGGCCAGCCGGGCCTCCAGCGCGCCGAACCGCTGCTCCGCCGACGCCACCAGGTCGGCGAGCTCCGCCCCCCCCGCGCGCAGCCGCAGCCCGTCGGCCACTCCGAGCTCGCGGGCCCGGCCGAGCAGCCACTCCGCGAGGCGCGTCTTGCCCGCGCCGGCCCCGCCTCGAAGCACCACGCAGCGAGCCCGCCCGTCCGCCGCGGTCGCCGCGAGGGCGTGCCACAGCGCCTCCTGCTCCCGCTCCCGTCCGACCAGCGGCGGCCGACGCAGGCCGTACAGCCCCAGCCCGGCGCCCGAGAGCCACCGGCCCGACGCGACCGCGGCGCCGCCCCGCTCGCGCCAGTCCAGCGGAACCGGCGGGAGGAGCACGGGGGAGGCCGGGCGAGGCGTCGGCGCGGGCGACGGCGAGCGGCGAGCGACGGCGACCGGGGGCGCCGGGGCGAACAGGGTGGTGCCGCCCCCCGGCGCGCTGCTCGGCGGGACCAGCCCGGGCCGCCCCGCGACGGGCGAGACGACGGGCGGACCGAGCCGCTGCAGCGCGTGCATCGCGTGGGCGGCGAACTGGAACCGCTCCGACGGCCGCGGGGCGAGCAGACAGCGGACCCAGCCCTCGAAGCCCTCGGGCAGCGCCAGGTGGCTCGGCAACGCCTCCGACGGACGAGAGCGGTGAGCCGCTCCGTACGCCTCGAAGAGCGCGGCCCGGTCGGCGGCGGCCACGTGGCTGACCACGTGCGGGGGCGCGCCGGAGCACAGCTCCCAGGCGACGCAGCCCAGCTGGTACAGGTCCGTGGGGGGGCCATGGGGGCCGGCAGACGGGCCGAACTGCTCGGGCGCCATGTGCGTCGGCGTGCCGGCGAGCACCCCGCCTCCCGGCGCCTGCCCGGCGAGCCCGAAGTCGGCCAGCTTCACCGCCAGGGCCGGCCCCTCCTCGCCGAACACCAGCACGTTGCGGGGCTTCAGGTCCCCGTGCAGCACGCCGTGGGCGTGGGCGTGGGCGAGGCCCGCGAGGAGCTGCAGGAGCAGCGAGCGGAGCTCCACCCAGGATCCCGTCGGCGGGTGCCAGGCGTCCTCCAGCGTGCCCCCTCGGGCCAGCTCCATGACGAGGTAGGGGCTGCCCTCGGCGAGGGCGTGCGACGGCGACCGCTGCTCCGACAGGCCCTGAACCGAGCCGCCGACCCGGCCGTACTCGAAGACCTCGACGACGGCGGGGTGACTCAGCCCGGCGACCGCCCGCGCCTCGGCGGCGAACGCGGCCAGGTAGCGCGGCTCCTGCGCCCGGCGCGTGGTGATCGCCTTGACCGCGACGGGCACCCCGAGGCCCCGGTGGGCTCCCTCCCAGACGACGCCCATGCCGCCGACGGCGAGCGGCCGGACGAGATCGAACGCTCCGAGGGCGAGGCCCGCCACCATCGCCCGGCTCACTGTGCCAACCGGGTTTCCTGACTACCGCCCCGGGGGCGGGGGCTCGTCATCGGGCCCGCCCCACGGGTTCTCGTAGGTCACTTCGCAGCGGTCGAACCGCTCGCTGAGGGTGAGCTCGCCGGCGTCCTCCCAGGTCGAGCTGTCGACGAGCAGACCGTCGGTCAGGTCCAGCTGCCAGGCGTCGCCGCCGATCGCGGTCAGCTCCAACGTGCCGTCGGTGACCTGGTGGTTGTCGAGGACGCCGTCGAGCGCGTTCTCGTCGAAGTAGGTGTCGCCGGCGTCTTCGATGTCGCAGTCGAACCCGGCGGCGTAGGCGGTCCAGATCTCCTGGTGATAGATGGCGCGCCGGCCCTCGGCCCACGTGTCGACCCCGCGCCCGACGTCGGGCGGATCGTCGACCAGCTGCTCGATCGGATACGTCCCCTCGACCGGGGCGCCCCACTCGTCGGCGTCGGGGTGGTGCGCCGAGAAGCTGACCAGGGTCGCCCCCGCCCGCCCGAGCCCCGGCTCCTCTCCGACCGTGACGTACTGGTCACGCTGCAGCGCGCAGTAGTCCCGCACGAAGTCGACGTCGTCCCACGCGTAGCCGTCGTACTCCTCGACGAGCGCGTCCGTGGCGGCGTCGAACGCCAGGCTGGCTTCGACCTGGTGCTCGTAGGAGCGCTGGACTGCGGCGCAGCTGGTGGACGCCCCGGTGACGTGGGCGAAGCCGTGCGAGGTGTACGACCCGCCGTCCTCGTACGTCTCCGTGATGATCAGCCAGTAGCCCGCCTCGGTGCTCGCCGGCGGGGTCTCCTCCGGCTCGGTGCGGGTAGGGGGACAGCCCGCCGCGGCGACCACGAACAGCATGAGGATCATCATTCGGAGGGCAGTCATCGGGTTGATCTCCGGAATTTATCGACTACATTGGTCCAGCATTATCCAGACCGATCTGGCTGATGATACGTAAGCGGCTGATATGCAAGGTGAAATCGTGACCACAACCGCCACCTCCGAGGCGTCCGCGACGAACAAGACTTCGCGCGTGGTGTACCTCGACAACTACTCGACGACCCGGACCGACCCGCGCGTCGTGCAGGCCATGTTGCCCTACTTCAGCGAGGAGTACGGCAACGCTCACAGCCGCTCCCACCGCTACGGCTGGGGGGCCGAGGAGGCCGTGGACAAGGCCCGCGAGCAGACCGCGGAGCTGATCGGCTGCAAGCCGGGCGAGATCATCTTCACGTCCGGCGGCACCGAGTCGTGCAACCTGGCCGTCAAGGGCGTCGCCCACATGTACGCCGAGCGCGGCAAGCACATCATCACCACGGCGGTCGAGCACCGCGCCGTGATGGACCCCATCCGCGCCCTGGAGCGCGAGGGCTTCGAGGCGACGTACCTGCCGGTCGACCAGCAGGGTCGCGTCTCGGCGGACGACCTCGCCGCGGCGCTCCGCGAGGACACGATCCTCGTCTCGGTCATCTTCGCGAACAACGAGATCGGGACCGTGCAGGACGTCGCCGCGCTGGGCGCCATCTGCAAGGACAAGGGCGTCATCTTCCACGTCGACGCCTGCACCGGGCTCGACACGGAGGCGATCAACGTCGACGCGGCGGGCATCGACCTGCTGTCGATGTCCGGCCACAAGATCTACGGCCCCAAGGGCATCGGCGCGCTGTACGTGCGACGCCGTCGCCCGCGCGTCCGGCTCAGCCCGCTGCTCGACGGTGGCGGCCAGGAGCGCGGCATGCGGCACGGCACGCTGAACGTGCCCGGCATCGTCGGCATGGGCGAAGCGGCCCGGCTGTGCCTGGAGCTGCGGGACTCGGAGAGGGCCCGCGTCACCGGCCTGCGCAACCGGATGGAGCAGGCGTTCATGGACCTCGAGGAGGTCTACCTCAACGGCCACCCGACGGAGCGCCTGCCCGGCGCGCTGAACGTGTCCTTCAACTTCGTCGAGGGCGAGAGCCTCATGATGGGGATGAAGGGGATCTGCGTCAGCTCCGGCTCGGCCTGCACCTCGGCCACGCTCGAGCCGTCCCACGTCATGCGGGCGCTGGGCGTCGGCGAGGACCTGGTGCACACCTCGATCCGCTTCAGCCTCGGCCGCTTCACGACGGACGAGGACGTGGACGTCGCCATCGAGCGCTGCGTCGACGCCGCGACGAAGCTCCGCGACATGAGCCCCCTGTGGGAGATGTTCAAGGAGGGGATCGACCTCTCGCAGATCGAGTGGAAGCACGACTAGCGATCTGCCCGCCGAATCAGCCGGCACCAGTCACTTCACGGTTGCGACTGACAAAAATCATGGACAGAATCAGTCCAGATTATTAGACGAGGGCCCAATGGCTTACACGGACAAGGTCATCGACCACTTCGAGAACCCCCGCAACATGGGGTCGCTCGACAAGACCAGCGAGGACGTCGGCACCGGCATCGTCGGCGCCCCCGAGTGCGGCGACGTCATGAAGCTCCAGATCCAGGTCGAAGACGACAAGATCGTCGACGCCAAGTTCAAGACCTTCGGCTGCGGCTCCGCCATCGCGTCGAGCTCGCTGGCCACCGAGTGGGTCAAGGGCATGACCCTGGAGGAGGCGAACTCGATCAAGAACAGCGAGATCGTCGAGGAGCTGGCGCTGCCGCCGGTCAAGATCCACTGCTCGGTCCTGGCCGAGGAGGCGATCAAGTCCGCGATCGAGGACTACCAGAACAAGAAGGCCGAGAAGGCCGAGGACTAGCGGAGCAACGGATGGCCGCCACGATCGCAGTCACGGAGACCGCCGCCAGCAAGATCGGCGCGATCTTCTCGGAGAAGGGCCTGGACGAGTGCGCCGGGCTCCGGATCGCCGTGCAGGGCGGCGGCTGCAGCGGCCTCAGCTACAACCTGTCGATCGACGACGAGCCGACCAAGTTCGACCGCGTCTTCGACAGCAACGGCGTCAAGCTGATCGTCGACAAGAAGTCCTTCCTGTACACGGCGGGGCTCGTGCTCGACTTCGACACCGACGACTTCAACGGCGGCTTCTCCTTCCTCAACCCGAAGGCCAAGGCGGTCTGCGGGTGTGGCACCTCCTTCGCCGTCTGATGCTGCGGGCGGCCGCCGCCCTGGACTGAACCCATGAGCACCACCTACGCCCGGCTGGCGGACTCGTTCCGCTGCGACGAGTGCGGCAAGGACATGGCGTTCCCGCTGTTCTGCGACCACTGCGGAACCGACTACCCCGAGCGGCAGCGGATGAGCCCGTTCGGGCTGCTCGGCCTGGAGGCCGACTTCGACCTGGCCGAGGACGACCTCGACGGACGAGAGCTGCTGCTCGCCCAGCGGCTGCACCCGGACCGGTGGCAGGCCCGGGGAGAGCGGCTGCACCGCAAGGCGCTGCTCGCCCAGTCAGCGGTCAACGAGGCGCTCGAGGCGGTGCGCGAGCCGTTCGCCCGCGCGGTCGTGCTCCTCGACCTGCTCGCCGAGGGGGCCGACGTTCCCCGCACGAAGCTGCCGACGCCGTTCCTCGTGGAACAGCTCGAGCTGCAGGAAGAGATCGAGGACGGCGTCGACAACGCCCGCAAGCGCGAGATGACGAAAGAGGCGCGCGGTGCGCTCGAGGCGCTGCGGCAGCAGCTGTCCGAGGGCTTCACCGCCGCGTCGGACCCCGCCACCGGCGAGCAGCTGGCGGCGCTACGGGAGGCGATCGACCGCTCCCACTACTGGCGAAACGTGCAACGGGCCTTGCGCGGCCGGGCCCCCGGGGCGTAGGAGAGCGCAGCCATGAAGATCCCGCTGCAAATGAAGGGCGAAATCCGCGACATCGTCGCGGGCATCGACCTGGGCACCACCAACTCGCTGTGCGCCGAGGTGTTCGAGGGCACCCCCCGCGTCATCGCCGACCGCGAGGGACGTACGATCACGCCGTCGGTGGTCGGCATCGACGACGAGCACAACGCCGTCGTCGGCGACGCCGCCAACGCTCGCGCCCTCAGCAACCCCGCCGGCACCCTGCGCTCGATCAAGCGCTACATGGGCCGCGGCCTGAGGGACATCGGGGACGAGGTCGAGCGGCTCCCCTACAAGGTCGTCCGGAGCAGCGGCAGCGAGCAGGTCGCGCTCCGGGTCCATGGCAAGGAGTACCTGCCCCAGGAGCTGTCGGCGATGATCCTGGGCGAGGTGAAGCGGCGGGCCGAGAAGGCCTGCCAGGGCCGCGTCCGCCGGGCGGTCATCACCGTGCCCGCCTACTTCGACGACGGGCAGCGCCAGGCCACCCGCGACGCAGGCCGCATGGCCGGCATCGACGTGCTGCGCATCATCAACGAGCCCACCGCGGCGGCGCTCGCCTACGGCCTGAACAAGGGCCGATCGGGCACCGTGCTGGTCTACGACCTGGGCGGCGGCACGTTCGACGTCAGCATCCTCAAGCTGACCGAGGGCGTCTTCAAGGTCATCGCGACGACGGGCGACACGCTGCTGGGCGGCGACGACTTCGACCACGCGATGATCGACCTGCTCACCTCGGAGTTGGACGACGCCGGCCGCGCCGCGCTCGACCGGCACCCGCAGGGTCGCGCCGCGCTGAAGATGGCCGGCGAGCGCGCCAAGATCGCGCTGAGCGACCGACCGGAGAGCCGCGTCGAGCTCCACATCGGCGACGTCGCCATCGACCGCGCCATCACCCGCGAGGCGTACGAGGCGGCCATCGAGCCGCTGCTCGACCGGACGTTCGACGCCATCGACTTCGTGCTCGACGAAGCGGGGCTCGACCCCGAAGACGTGCGCGAGGTCGTGTGCGTCGGCGGCAGCACCCGGACCCCGCTCGTCCGCCGTCGCCTCGAAGAGCACTTCGGCAAGCCGCCCCACACCGACCTCAACCCGGACGAGGTGGTCGCCCTGGGCGCCGCCATCCAGGCCGCGATGCTCGCCGGCGACACGGCGGGCGAGGGCACGGTGCTGCTGGACGTCACGCCGCTGAGCCTCGGCATCGAGACCTACGGCGGGGGCTGCAGCAAGCTGCTGTGGCGCAACACGCCGATCCCGGTGCGCGCGACCGAAGGCTTCACGACCCAGGTCGACGACCAGACGGCGGTCGACATCCACGTGCTCCAGGGCGAGCGGGAGATGGCGACGGACCTGCGCTCGCTCGGCCGGTTCCGCCTGCGGGGCATCCCGAAGATGAGCGCGGGCATGCCCCGGGTGCTCGTCGAGTTCTTCATCGACGCCAACGGCATCCTCAAGGTGACGGCCAGGGAGATGACGTCGGGGGTCGAGGCGGGCATCGAGGTGACGCCGACCTACGGCCTGACCGACGACCAGGTCGAGGACATGATCTTCGACTCGATCGAGCACGCCGAAGAGGACGTGGAGGCCCACATGCTGGCCGACACCCGGGTCGAAGCGGCGTCGATCCTGCGCTACAGCCGCAAGGTCATCGGCGACCGGCCGGACCTGGTGCCGCCGCCCCTCGCGGTCCAGATTCGCGTGGCGATCGGCGGCCTCGAGGCGGCCCTGGAGAGCGACGACCGCGAGGTCATCGACGCCGCCATGCAGGTCCTCAACGAGAGCACCGCCCCCGTCGCCGCCGACCTGATGAACGAGGTCCTGTCGGTCACGGTCCACGGTAAGAGCGTCGGCGAGGTGCTCGGCACGGAGCCGCGCACCAAGGCCACGGACATCATCCTGAACCCCTGAGAAGGAACCGATGAGCGAGAAGATCCACAAGGTGACGTTCGTGCCGCTCAACGTGACGGTCGAAGCCCCCGATGGGCTGTCGATCCTCGAGACGGCGCTGCAGCACGAGATCGACCTGGAGCACGCCTGCGGCGGCTTCTGCGCCTGCACGACCTGCCACGTGATCATCGAGGCGGGCGAGGACGAGCTCTCGGAGATGCAGTTCGACGAGGAGGACAAGCTGGACAGCTGCGAGGGCGTGACGCTGCGCTCGCGCCTCGGCTGCCAGAGCCGCGTCCACGGCGACGTCACCGTCAAGATCCCTCCCAAGCCGTACTAGGAGCCCCCATGAAGCTCACCTGGAACGACGCGCGCGCCATCGGCGAGACGCTGTACGAGGAGCACGAGGACGTCGACCCGCTGAGCATCAGCTTCGTGCAGCTGCACAAGTGGATCTGCGCGCTCCCGGACTTCGACGACGACCCCAAGAAGTCGAGCGAGAAGCACCTCGAGGCGGTCCAGATGATCTGGCTCGAAGAGTGGAAGCTCGACAACGAATAGGCAGGCGACCGTGCCCAAGAAGATCTGCGTCTACGCCAAGGGCGACACCTACGACCAGCTGCACACCATGGTGGGCCTGGTCAGCACCGCCGCGTCGATGGGCTGGGAGGCCCACGTCTACATGACCTACGGCGTGCTCTGGCGCTTCTGCCACGAGACGATGGGCGAGGCGGAGGTCTCGATCTCCACCCCGGAGGTGGCCGAGCGCTACCGCAAGGGGATCGACACCGGCCGCATCCCGGACCTGGACGAGCTGTTCGAGGAGGCTCGAGAGCTGGGCGGCGCCAAGGTGCGCATCTACGCGTGCACCACGTCGGTCAAGCTGCTGCACCTCGACGCGGACAAGCTCGCCCCCTTCGACGGGCTGCTCGGGCACGCCAGCTTCCTGCAGATCGCGGAGGACGGTCACCTGGTCACGACATGAGCCGATCCTGGATCCGCCCTCCTCTCCCGGCTAGGTTGTAGCCCTTGCCCGCCCGCACCCAGCTCAAGAACGCCGACACCGGCAGCCCCGCGCCCGCCGCCGGGGCCGCGATGGACGCCGGTTCGTCCATGTCGTTCGCCGACGGGCTGGCCGCCAACTCGCCGGCCCCCGCGAGCCCGCTGCAGCTGAAGGACAGCGGCGACAAGGCGCCCGCGGCCAAGGGCAAGACGGAGGCCAAGGACGACCTGGGCGAGGTCGACGGCCTCGGCAAGAAGTTCCAGAAGCGGGCCGGCTCCCTGGCCGAGAAGTGCGCCCCGGAGAACGGTCGCACCGGCCGCATGACCGTCTTCGTCAACGTGCCCGTCGCGGCCGGCGGCATGGTCAAGGTCAGCTTCAAGTTCATGGGCCAGGTGAGCCGCGGCGACGACGGCCACGTGACCATGAAGCTGCAGGTCGGCGGCGGCGTCACCGCCGGCAAGAAGATCGACCTGTACTTCGCGACGGTCGACGCCTTCGCCGCGGCCCAGGTGTTCGGCTACGTCGAAGCGAAGGGCGAGAGCGGCGAGGAGTGCATGCGCCTCATCGCCCTGGGCCTGCACAACCGCCTGTCCAAGGCGAGCAAGCGCATCGCCAACGCGGTGTTCGGCCCGGAGACCATCCAGGCCGCGCTCGACGAGATGGACGAGGACGACTACGTCGAGACCGGCCTCGGGCTCGAGGCGGTGGTCGGCGGCGGCGGCGAGATCGCGCCCGACATCGGCGCCGGCGGCTGGATGGGCGGCAGCAAGCAGAAGGGCGAGCGCCTCAGCAAGGGCGAGGGCGGCGAGCTCAAGTCCGACAAGATGGACGCGCTCAGCCTGAGCCTGGGCACCTGGCTGCCGCCGTTCCGGCTGATGGGCGGCCTGACCCTCAAGCGCAAGAACGGCGTGCTCGACTCCGGCGACGGCTCGGTCACGGGCGTCGCGATGATGTCCATCGGCGACATCGAGGGCCGGCTGCTCGGCGGCACGTTCCTGCTCGACGCGCTCGCCGGGCTGGCCAAGGACATCGGCAAGGCCCGCAAGGGGCTCAAGGACAAGGAAGCGCTCAAGGTCACCGACGAGATGGTCGACGAGGTGCTGACCAAGTCCTCCGGCAAGTTCGCCATCCACGGCGGCTCGCACCTGGCGATCAAGGCGCTCAGCGAGAGCTACACCGGGCTGCTGATCGGCATGTCCCTGTCCCTGACCCTGGGCTGGACGAAGGCCAACGGGTTCAAGCTGACGGTCAAGCTGGAGAAGCAGGACCGCATCGACATCGGCGAGAGCTTCCGGGACGATCTGCTCAACGTGCGACTCGAGAACCTCCAGTCGATCTTCGAGACCGAGCTCTGACGTGACCCTCCTCCGCTCGGTGCGGGTCGTGCCCGCTCGCGAGCTCTACGACATCGACGGCGACGCCATCACCATCCGCGACCTGCGGCTGGAGCTGGACTGGTCCGACGACGGGCTGCTGACCGGCGTCGCCGGGGTGTGGGTCGTCGACTGGGACGTCTGGCAGCGCATCGACGCGGGGCGGCTGTTCCACCTGGAGCCCAACCTGCGGGGCGAGTGCTTCGGGGGCGGGCTGACGGTCGGACTGGAGGTCGAGATCGAAGCGAAGCTCGACGCCGACCTGGTCCCCGATCTCGCAGAGCGCGGCGGCGGCGACCCCTTCGTGGTCGGGGCGCTGTTCCGCGGGGCCACCTCCGAGTCCCCCCTGGCCCAGACCGAGAGCTGGTTCGCGATGTTCGTGAAGCAGGCCGAGGGCCCGCTCAAGGTCGGCTTCAAGACCAGCTGGGCGCCCTTCTAGTGGCGCCGAGGTACGTCGCCGCTCTCCTGTCACTCCTGTTGCTCGGCTGCGCCCCCGCGCCGGACGATCCGGTCGACGAGCCGCCGGTGGCGGCGCCGTCGGACCAGGCGGGTCCCTACGAGGTGGGCGCCACGACGATCCGGTTCGTCGACCACCGGGACAAGTTCCTCGCCATCGAGGTCTGGTACCCGGCGCTCCCCGAGGAGGGCGCGGAGCTGGAGCCGTACGAAGAGCTGCAGCTGCTCGCCGCGACGTACCGCGACGCGCCGCAGGACCTCCGGGGAGCGCCGTACCCCCTGGTGGCGTTCAGCCACGGCTACGGGGGCATCCGCTACCAGTCCAGCGACCTGGTGACCCACCTGGCGTCGCACGGGTTCGTGGTCGCCGCGGTGGATCACATCGGCAACACGCTGCTGGACCTGGACGAGGACGCCGCGACGCGGGTCGCGGTCGAGCGGCCCGAGGACATCTCGGTGATGGTCGACATCGTCGGCGACCTGCTGCCGTCGCTGGTGCAGCCCGACGACGGCTTCGCGATGGTCGGCCACAGCTTCGGCGGCTGGACGACCCTGGTGGTCGGCGGGGGGCTGCTCGACCGGGAGTTCGTGCTCGCCCATTGCGCCGAGCACGACGAGCGCGGCTGCCGCTTCTTCGACCCCGACAACGCCGCCACGGCGGACCTGGAGCAGGCGACGCCGGACCCGCGGGCCCGCGTCGCGGTCGCCCTCGCGCCGGGCCTCGCCTACTCCTTCGGGCCGGCCGGCGTCGGCCTCGCGGGCAACGTGCCGACGCTGGTCCAGGGCGGCACGGCCGACGCGGACATGCCCTACGAGACCGAGATCCGCCCGGTGTACGAAGCGCTGGGAGGCGACGCGTCGCTCGCGTCCCTGGCCGGCGCCGGTCACTTCGGCGGCTTCAGCGACCTCTGCCTGCTCCTGCCGCTGGACGAATGCAACGGCGCGGCCGACGGCTGGATGGAGCCCGACCGGGCCCAGGAGCTGACCCGGGTGCTGACGACGGCGTGGATCCGCAGCCGCTGGCTCGGCGAGGAGTCCGAAGAGGACCTCCTGCAGCCCTGGGTCGACGCCACCGACGACGCGACCTGGGAGCCGCAGTAGGGCGCTCCTGTCTCTTCCGCTGCCTCCGCTGGCCCTCAGGAACGAACGGCCACCCTCGCGCCCAGGGTCGACGTTGGGACCGACCACGCGGAACGACGGATGGGTTGTCTCGCCCGTGGATGACGCCCGTGCGCTACTGCGCCAACAGGTCGATCAGCTCCTCGGTCAGCGTCTCCAGGAGCATCGCGTCGAAGCCGGCGTGGAAGCCGGAGACCCGGCCCTCCCGGTCGAGCAGGAACGTCGCGGGGATGCCGTGCACGCCGAACGCGTCCGCGACCCCACCCTCCGCCATGCCGACGTACATCGGCGCGTCGTCGTCCTTCCACCAGGAGCGGACCGCGCGCTCGGAGTCGTCCAGGCTCAGGGCGACGAACTGCACGTCCTCCTGCGCGAACGCCTGGCTGAGCGACACCATCACCGGCATCGCCTCGACGCAAGGGCCGCACCAGGTCGCCCAGAAGTCGACCACCACCACCTTGCCGCGCAGCGACGCCGAGCTGACCTGCTCGCCCTGCAGCGTCGTCATGCTGAACGCCGGCGCCGCCTGCCCCATCAGGGGGTGGCCTGCACGGCTGCCCACGACCGGGTCGTCCACGCCCGGCCCCGACGGCTCGCCGAAGGGGCCGCCGGCGTCCAGGTCGAGCATCGACTCCAGGTCGAACGCGTCCCGCGCGAACGACAGCTCCTCGCGGATCTGCCGGCGCATCTCCTCCACCAGGGCGTCCAGGCCGCCCGGCACCACGTGCAGCTTCTCGTACAGGTGCGTGGCGAGGTCGTGCACGTTCTCGGTGTCCTCGGTGCCCATCGCGAGCGCGCGCAGCAGGTGCTCGAAGGCGCCCCGGTCGTTGCCGACGGCGTAGCGCGCGCGGCCCAGGTGGCCGTGCACCGTGCCGTCGGTCGTCAACAGCGCCGCGAGCTGCAGGTCCCGCACCGCCTCCTCGTGGCGGCCCAGCTGGTAGAGCACCCAACCGCGGGTGTCGATGTAGGCCCCGACCGACTCGGCGCGGATGATCTCGTGGTCCGAGAAGGTGCGGCCGGGGTCGATCTCCACGGGGTCGAACGGCTTGCCCAGCGTCAACTCGAGCGCCCGATCGATGGCGGTCAGCGCTTCGGGGAGGTCCACCTTGTCCAGCGCGGACATGTAGGCCCACTCGTTCAGCACGCCGGGATCGTCGGGCTGCACCTCCATCGCCCGTCGGGCCGCCGCCCGGCTGGCGTCGCGGTCGAGCACGTCGTCGGCGCGCAGCGCGTAGGCCAGCTCCCGGTAGAACCAGGCCTGGATCCGGGGGACGTCCGGGAGGGTCTTCTCGATGTCCTGCATGCCGCGGACGCGGGCCCAGGCGTCCTCTTCGGTCTGCGCCTTGAGCTCCTGCACCTTCTCGATCAGCGCGATCTCCACCCCGGTCAGCTCGCCCCCGGGGAGCGCCTCGAGGTACGGGTTCCGCTCCAGCGGCGGCTTCCAGTCCGGGTCGAGCTCGGCCAGCCGGCGCCGCAGGCGCTCGGACGACTTGCGCTCGCCGACGAAGTCGTAGACCCACTCGACGCTCTGCAGCGTGACCGGGTCGTCCGCGTACTTCTCCTCGACCTTCTCCAACCGCTCGGCCAGCTGCTCCTGGATCTCCGGCGAGGCGCCGTCGCCGCCGGCCTTCCGGGGCACCAGCAGCGCGCACGCCATGGCCCGCCACGGCGCGTCGTTGAGCAGGTCGAAGCAGTGGTCGGCCGCCTCGTCCCAGGCCTCCCGACCCGACAACACGGCGACCAGGTCGGCGCGGACCGCGAAGTTGTAGCGATCGGCCTCCAGGGCGGCCCGCAGGTGCTCTTCGACCCCGGCGGCGCTCCCCATGATGTGGTTGAGGTCGGCCTCGATCATGTGGGCGGCGGACCGCAGCTCCGCGTTGCCCTGCGAGGCGGCCAGGGTGCGAGCGATCTCGCGCTTGCTCTCCTGGTCCGAGCCGTCCACCACCGACGACGTCAGCGAGGCCGATGCGTGCAGCAGGCGGCGGACCGGATCCTCCGGGTCGGCCTCCATGTAGTGCCGATACTCGGCCTCGACGAGGCGGCCGTTGCGGCGGCTCAGCACCGCGAGCTCCTGGTACAGGCGATGGGCCGAGACGGACTCGGGGTGCTCGCCGATCAGCTCCTGGATCATGACCATCGCATCGACGAGGTCACCGCGATCCCGCAGGTGCATCACCTGCACGACCTGGCGGTCCAGCGTGGCCGCCGCCTTGCCCTTGCGGGTCCGGGGCACGGCGTGGCTCAGGGCCGGGACCAGCAGGGCCGCGACCACGACGAACGCGAGCAGCGCGCGAATTCGAGTCTTCATCATCTCTCCAGGGCGACGCCGTAGTGTAGGTCTCCGGCCGGGGACGGGCGACCTGGGCGCCGATCTATGCGGTCAGGCGGTCCACGAAGTCCGTTACGGCTCCGCGCACCTGATCTGCCCCGACCTGCAGGGTACGCACATGGTCGGCCTCGGGCACCAGCACGTCCGACCAGACACCCGAGGGGGAGCGCATCGTCCGATACCAGGCGGACGACCAGGAGGCTCGGATCACCTCGTCCCGCCCCCCCGCGATGCGCAGCAGAGGCGTCGCCCGCAGCGCCGCGAGGCTCGTCCAGAGCGCGCCGACGTACCGGATCGGCTCGGTGCCCGGCACGATCCGGAGCGACAGCATCACCCGGGCGAGGCGGTCCCGGCGGCCGACCGGGCCGAGCATGTTCCCCGACAGCCCCCAGGCCGCCGTCGCCATCTCCGGCGAGGGGCCGCAGTCGACGATCACCCCGGCCAGGTCGGCGCGCCAGGCGACGCCGATCATCAGCGCGCCGGCGCCCATGCTCTGGCCGACGGCGAGGATCCGGGTCGCCCCCCGCCGCTTGAGCTCGTCGCACGCCGCCTGCACGTCCGCCTTGCGCTTGACGAACGAGCCGCGCCCCGGCGGGGAGCGGTCCGAGGCGGCGTGGCCCCGGGCGTCGAACGCCAGGCAGGGCACGCCGAGCCGGTGCAGCAGCTCGATCCAGGGCAGGACCGTCGCCTTCTGCCCGCCGTAGTGGTGGTGCACGACGGCCATGAGCCCGCCGCGATCGGTCGCGTCCTCTGCCGCCGGCACGAACCAACCGACCAGCCCCACCCCGTCGTCGGTCGTCAGCTCGACGACCTCGAAGGGCAACTTGAGGCGACGGCCCGGCGTGATGCGCCGCGGCGTGCGCATGCGCTTGAGCGTCTTGGCGATGGCCCCGTTGCCCGTCTCCCAGGCCCGGCCCAGCGGCCCCACCATCCAGCGACGCGGGGGGGTCGGCTCACCCAGGAATGGCACGGTCCCACTCCTCGTCCGGCCAGATCGCCGCCGCCGGCTCGTCCATGCCGAACCGCCACAGCGCCCGCCCCATGCCCCGGGTGTGGAAGGCGTAGCCGGGCTCGCCGTCCGGGCCGATGCCGATGACGCCGCCCAGGCCGCCGCCGATCTCCCGCTCCAGCAGGTCGATGCCGGCGCCGCAGGCCGTCGACACCGGGACCCCCTTGGCCATCATGCTGACCACTTCGCGGCACAGCAGGACCCGCAGGATCGCCTCCCCCGTGCCGGTGGCGCAGGCGCCCCCCTGGCCGTGCACCGCCCAGAGCCCGGCGCCGGGGAGCGGGGAGTCGCCGACCCGGCCAGGCATCTTCAGCCAGATCCCGCCGGTGCTCAGCGCGACGGCGACGTCGCCCGAAGCGTCCATGGCGACCGCGCCGACGGTGTCCCGGCGACCGACGGGGGCGTCGGGATCTTCGTCGTCGTCGGCGTCACCGAGCACTCCGCCGAGGGCGGCCAGCCGATCCGCGAGCGGGCCGGGCGCCTCCCGCACCTGCGCCGAGCGACGTCGCCACTCGTCCTTGCGGAGCTCCGACGGGAAGTCCTCCCGGAACGGCAGCCCCCACTCGCGGGCGAGCGCCTCCGCGCCCTCGGCGACGAACATGCAATGGGGCGTGTCGGTCATCACCTTGCGGGCGAGCACGACCGGGTTGGCCACGCCGCGCACGCCAGCCACGGCGCCGAACCCGCGGTCGCGCCCCTCCATCACCGCGGCGTCCATCTCGATCTCGCCGTCGGACGTCAGGCACGACCCGAGGCCGGCGTTGAACACCCCGCCATCCTCCATGTGCACGTTGACCGCGACCACGGCGTCCATCGCTGAGCCGCCGGCGGAGAGCACCGCCGCGCCCGCGGCGCAGGCGTCCCGCATGCCGGCGCGGTACTTCGCCTCGCGCGGGTCGGACATGCTCTTCATGGATCCGGCGCCGCCGTGCACGATGAGAGTCGGAATCATCGGCCCGATATAGCGCAAGCCATGGGGGGACCGCTCGCTGGCGCTACCGGACCCGCGTCTGGTCGTGGATCGGAACCTCGACCGGCAGGAAGCCCAGGACCTTGACCTTCAGCGCGCCGTCGAAGCGCACCTCGACCCCCCCGGCGATGACCCCGGTGATGCCCACCAGCGCCGCCTCCCCGACCGGTATCTGCACGGTCACGATCGCGTCGAGGGACCGGCCGGAGCCCAGCTCGGTGCCGGGGGTGACCCCCGACAGCGTCCACGGGTGCTCCTTGCCCTGCACCGTGAGCGTGCCCTCGAGGCCCTCGAACGTGCCCGCGAGGGATCCGCCGTTGGTGACCCGGACCTGGGCGCGCACGGTCGCCCCGGTCCGGGGCTCCACCGAGACGTCCAGCCCCGACAGGCTGGTGTGCACGTCCTCCTGCACCCGATCCCGGGCGTACAGCCAACCGGCGAAGCTGCCCACGACGAGCAGCGCGACGACCAACAGCGCGACGACCTTCTTCACCCCGCCATCGTACGCGCCGGGGCCGCCTTTGCCCTCCGGCCGGCGGCGCGCTTCGGGTAGCCTCGTCCCGCCCGGACCCGAGGGAGAGAGCGCCGTGCCCCGATTCTTGACCGTGTTCCTGACGCTGCTCGGCCTCGTGCTGCTGAGCGCCTGCCCCACCGAGCCGCCCGCCGATGACGACGACACGCCGGCGGACGACGACGACGTGGCGCCGTTCGACCCCGACGCCTACGAGGTGGTCCAGTACGACCTCACGGAGAAGGACGGCGAGGCCTACCGGGGGACCGACGACGCCGAGACCACCATCAGCGCGACGCGCTTCCACCTCGACACGCCGATGCGGATCGTCGCCGTCGGCGCGATGTTCAACGTGCGCGGCGACGACGACCTGCCCGCCCACCTCGCGGTCTGGCCCGACGAAGGGCACAACTTCTACGACTTCCTGCGCGAGGCGCCGATCGTCGAGTGGGAGCTCGACCTCAACAAGGACGAGCACGACGAGGTCTGGCAGATCTTCGAGCTCGATGAGCCGATCGACGTGACGCACCCGTCGCTGCTGTACGTCGGCACCCACTACCGTGGCGAGCCGGGCCAGCCGGTGCTCGCGGCCGACGACGTCATCTCCGTCGACCCCTACCTCGCCGCCCACGCCCCGAACGAGGACGACCAGTACCCGCCCCACGTGGTGGTGCTGCCGGATCGGGGGGTCAACCAGTACGGCTTCGAGACCGTGATCTTCGGCGGCTCCCCCGGCACCCTCGGCTTCTACGGCGACCTGTTGGTGCGCCTGTACGTCGAGCGCTACGACGTGCTCGACGGCCCGACCTGGTTCACCGACATCACCGAGGACGGCATCGGCCTCGGCGGCTCGGGGAACGTCAGCTTCGGCGACTGCAACGCCGACGGCCACATGGACGTGTGGGACGGCCGGCTGCGGATCAACAACGGCGACGGGACCTTCAGCGACGTGCAGGACGCGGCCGGCATCACCACCGGCGGCAACGGGATGTGGGGCGACTTCGACAACGACGGCTGGCTCGACCTGTTCGTCGGCACGACGGACGACCGCCTGTACCGCGGGTTCGGCAACTGCACCTTCGAGGACGTCACCGAGGCGTCGGGCATCGACGACACCCAGCCGTTCAACTTCGGCGGGGACGAGGGGATGATCGACCAGCACGTGCCGACCGTCGCGCCGGCCTGGGTCGACGTGAACAACGACGGCTGGCTCGACCTGATGCACACCGCGTGGGGCACCTTCAGCACCGAGGACTACGGGGTCGACTACCTCTGGATCAACCAGGGGGACGGCACCTTCGTCAACGTCACCGAGGACGCCGGCATGGTGACCGCCCAGGGGGTCGGCAAGGCGGGCCGCACCACCAGCGTCAGCGACTGGGACAACGACGGCGACATGGACATCTTCGTCGGCAACTACCGCATCCAGCGCAACCTCGCGTGGCTCAACGTGACCGACGACGACGGCATCGACTTCGACGACTACGGCAACGGCAACGTGCTCGAGGGGACCGAGTACGAGGCCGGCTTCGGGACCTACTACTACGGCCACGCGATCGGCTCGGCCTGGGGCGACGTCGACGACGACGGCGACATGGACCTGTTCGTCGCGAACCTGGCCCACCCGCGGTTCATCGACTGGTCCGACAAGTCCCAGTTCCTCAAGAACGAGCTCGTCGAGACCGGCGCGGCGACGTTCGTCGACCTCCGCGAGGAGGCCGGGATGCTCTACCAGGAGACCGACAGCAGCGTGATCTTCCTGGACTACGACAACGACGGCGACCTGGACCTGTTCCTGACGGCGACCTACCCGGCGCGCCCCAGCTACCTGTTCCGGAACGACGGCGACTTCAGCTTCTCGATGGTCAGCTACCCCGCGGGGACCTGGATCTACAGCGGCTGGGGCGTCAGCTCGGCGGACCTGGACAGCGACGGCGACCTCGACATCTACGGCGGGCGGCTGTTCCAGAACGACCACCCCGACCTGGGCGGCTGGGTGCAGGTGGAGGCGATCGGCAGCGGCGACGGCTGGACGAACGTGAGCGCCATCGGGGCCCGCGTGATCGTGGAGACCTCGGACAAGAGGCAGGTCCGCGAGATCGGATCCGGCGTCGGGGTCGGCTGCCAGCAGCCGTTCCTGCAGCACATCGGGCTGGGCGACGCATCGGAGGCTACGGTGTCCGTGGAGTTCCCGGCGAGCGGGACGGTCGTCGACGCAGGGACCGTCAGCTCGGGTGAGCGCATCGTCGTCTACGAAGACGGCACGGTGCTCGACCGCTAGCCGCGGCCCTCCGGAGAGGGCGGTTCGATGAGCGTGGTGTCGTTGGCGCGGTGCGCCGACTACGAGCGGTCGGCGGTCGAGGCCGGGGTCGAGGCGGCGCTCGCGCCCTTCGGCGGGCTGGCGGGGGTCGACGGGTTCGGCCGCCGCATCCAGCGCGGCAGCAAGGTCCTGGTCAAGCCCAACTTCCTCAAGGCGGCGCCCCCCGAGGCGTGCGTCTCCCCCCACCCGGAGGTCGTGCGGGCCGTCTGCCGCGGCCTCCTGGAGCTGGGCGCGGACGTGACCATCGGCGACTCGCCCGCGTTCGGGAGCGCCCGCGGCGTGGCGGAGGCCAACGGCATCGCGGCAGTGGCGGACGAGCTGGGCATCCCGCTGATCGGCTTCTCCAGGCCCGTGCACGTCAACACCGGCAACCCGCTGCGGCTGCGGCTCCAGCTCGCGCGGGAGGCGGTGAAGGCCGACGCGGTGGTGAACCTGTGCAAGCTCAAGGGGCACCAGCAGCTGGGCATGACGGTCGCGGTCAAGAACCTGTTCGGCTGCATCGTCGGCAAGCGCAAGCCGGCGTGGCACATGCGGCTGGGGGACCGGGACAACCGGTTCGGCGAGATGCTGGTCGAGGTCTACCGCCACGTCGCCCCGGTGATCAGCCTGTGCGACGCGGTCGTGGCGATGGAGGGCGAAGGGCCCGGCGACGGGGACCCCCGCCCGGTCGGGCTCCTGATGGCGGCGGCCGACGCCGTCGCGCTGGACGCGGTCGCCCACGAGCTCGTCGGCTACCCCCACCCGCTGCGCGTGCTCCAGGCGGCCCGCACCCTGGGCGTCGGCACCCCCGACCTCGCGAAGATCGAGCTCGCGGGGGACGCGTCGCTGGACGACTACCGGATCGCGGACTGGAAGCTGGCGACCGACGTGCCGATCTTCTTCAACCCGGTCCGGGTCGGCTGGTCGGCGACGAAGCAGGCGTACTTCCTGGCGAAGCAGGTGGTTCGGGGCTGACCGCCCCCCGCACCCGGTACAGCACCACCTCGACCTCCTCGCGGTCGTACGGCAGGTCGGCGTAGCTGGGCCTCGCCGGGAGCGTCGCCCGCGCCACCTCCTCCAGGACCGCCTGGGCCTCCAGCCGGTCGCACTCCTCGCGACCCTCGGCGGAGCTGCAGAGGGAGCTGCGCAGGTACAGCAGGCAGGCGCCCGGGCGCTCCGTCGCCCACCCGTCGTGCACGCGCAGCGGCGGCACTCCGTCGGGCAGCAGGTGCCAGGGTTGGGACATCCAGCGCCGCTCGGCCCGGTGCAGCCACCGCAGCTCGCATCCGGGCTCCTGGGCCACCAGGTGGGGGCGAAGCCACCGGTACTCCGCCTGGTCCGTCGTCGCCGGCGCGGTCCGGGCGAGGAACAGGACGAGCACCGACGCCGCGCAAGCCAACGCGGCCGCCGTCCGCCACGTGCGCGGACCCAGGCGCCGCTCCAGCTCCGGCTCCCACAGGGCCACCACCGCGAGCAGCGGCCAGCCCGCCCACAGCCACAGGGTGCTGGCGAGCCAGACGTCGGCCTGGGTGAAGGCCCGCCACGTCAGCGCCGCGCCGAGCAGCGACGCGACCACCGGGATGCCCAGCCGCCGCCCCTCGATGCCGCGGCGCCAGCCCAACCCCAGCGCCAGGGCGATCATCGCCGCCAGCATCCACGGCCGGACGCCGTCGGCGAGGCCAGCCAGCCCCCCCGTGCCGGACACCGGGCCCGAGCCCATCGCCCCCTGCAGGTCGGCCACCGAGACGGTGCCCGTCGCCAGCACGCCGACGACGATGCTCGCCGCCGCTGCGACGAAGCCGCCGAGCCGCCACCGCAGCGACGGCGCCGGCCACGCCAGCAGGACCAGCGGCGCGACGGCGACCAGCGGCCAGCCGATCGGGTGCAACCGCGCCACCCCCACCGCCGACGCGACCCCGACCAGCCACAGCCCGACGGCGCGACCCCGCCGCCCCGCCGCCAGGTGGCTCGCCCCCGCGATCAGCGCGAGCTCCGCCGCGTGTCGGCCCGCCGCGAGGGCCGGGTGGTACGCCTCGCTGGCGCAGAACCGCACCGCCAACGGGTCCGCCGCCACGACCAGGCCGAGCACCGCCGCCGTCCGCCAGCCCAGCCCGACCCGCCGGGCGAGCCCGAACATCAGCGGCGCCAGGGCCGCCCCGATCAGGACGTTCCACGTGAAGAGCGCGTGGTCGGGAGCGAGGGGCAGCAGGTCGACGGGCAGCGAGAAGAGCTCGGCGTAGCCCGAGCCGTACCGCGCGGCCATCGGGTCCTCGCCCATCCAGGGTCGGAGCATCCAATCCGAGCCGAGGCCGTTGATGTGCCACGGGGCCCAGACCCCGCCGATCAGCCGCAGCACTGCGGCGAGCCCGAAGAGGGCCCAGCCGACGCGGGCCGCATCGGGGTTTCGGTCGATTGACAGTCCTCCAAGCGAATCTACAATGCTCTTCGCAACCGGAGGTTCCACGATGGAGATGATCCAGATCACCCCGAAGGCCGTCCAGGCGGTCAAGCTCGCGATCGAAGAGGAAGGCCTCGCCGGGCACGGCCTGCGCGTCGCGGTCGTCGGTGGCGGCTGCTCCGGCTACAGCTACGCCCTGGACTTCGCCGACCTGAGCGAAGACATCGACGAAGAAGACATCAACCTCGACTTCGACGGCCTGCCCGTCTACATCGACCCGCACAGCGCCCAGCTCCTGGGCCCGACCGAGATCGACTACGTCGAGACGTTGCAGAAGAAGGGGTTCGTGTTCAACAACCCCAACGCGACCCGCACCTGCGGTTGCGGCAGCTCCTTCTCCTAGGCCGGCCGAGTCTCCCTCGCCGGTGTTCCGAAAGCTCGCCAAGAAGGGCCTGAAGGCGGCCAAGCTCGCCGTCGAGACGGGCACCGGTCTGGTCGTCGGCCAGCGCGGCGTCGGCTACGGCGTGGGCGAGTACGACGAGCTCGACCGCCTCCGCGCGGAGGCCCGCGAGCAGGACGTCGCTGAGGGCAACCTGACCCTGGACGGCGAGTGGGACGCCATCGACGGCGGCACCCAGGAGATCTCGGCCGAAGACCTGCGGGTCATGCTCGAGATCGAAGAGGGCGAAGACCTCCCCGTCATCGTGGACGTGCGTGAATCCAGCGAGTGGTCCACCGGCTACATCGACGGCGCCCTGCACATCCCCCTCGACCAGCTCGAGATGCGCTCGGCGGACGTCGATCGCGACCGCGTCGTGGTGCTGTACTGCGCCTCGGGCATGCGCTCGATCGACGGCAGCTACGTGCTCAAGCGCGCCGGCTTCCCTCGGGTCCAGAGCCTCGCCGGGGGGATCGCGGCGTGGCGCTCGGCCGGACATGACGTGACGGGCGGCTGAGCCCACCCCCCAGCGCCTCCCGCACCGCCTTCCACAGCGCCTCCGTCCCCTCCAGCTCCTGCGCCAGCACGATCGTGGTCTGCGCCGGAGGCGAGATGGCGGCCCAGCCGACCGCGTCCTTCTCCGTGATCAGGACCGGCCCGTCCCGACGCCCCAGGCGGGCCCGGACCACCCGCCCCGGAGCGCGGTGATCGCCCGGCCGGAGCACGTCTCGCACCGTCAGCCCGAGCGCGGTCGCGAGGGCCGCCACCGACGCCGGGTCCGCCACTCCGGCCACCACCGTGACCGGCGGCAGCTTCGCGGGATCGACCGGGACCCCGCCCGCCAGCCGACGCAGCCCCGCCGGCCGCCGGCTCAGCCGAAGCGCGCCGTCCGGCAGCGCCACGTCGTCGCCCCCGAGCACCCCCAGCACGTGCGCCCGGGCCAGCCCCTCGGCCCCCTCCCGGGCGAGCGTTCGGTGGGCGAACGGCGGATCGCGCAGGGCGTGCAGCATCAACACGTCGACGTCACGGCCGACCGAGGTCTGGAAGCCGTCGTCCAGGAGGAACAGGTCGACGTCGTGACTCGCGAGCACCGCATCGGCCGCCCGGTCGCGCCGCCGGTGCACCCCCACGGGCACCCCCGGCAGGGCCGCCGCGAGCCAGGCCGGCTCGTCCCCCAGCTCGGCCGCCCGGGCCGCGGTGGGGCGCAGCCAGGGGGGGCCGTCGCCGGAGTCGCACGCGACCGACGGCTCGTCCCGGTCCCGCACGCCGCCCCGGTAGCCCCGGCTCAGCACGGCCGGACGCAGGCCCGCGGCGATCGCGTGACGGGCGAGCGCCGCGACGACCGGCGTCTTGGCCCGGCCGCCCAGGGCCAGGTTGCCGACGGACACCGTCGGTCGAGGCAACGGCGCCCGCGTCCCGGCCCCGCGCATGCGGAGCCGGTGGGCGGCGCGCAGCGGCCAGGTGGCGATCCAGCCGGCGGACGGGGCAGCCATCGCGGCCGACGATAGTTGCCGCGGCGCCCGGACGCACGATCGCTATCCTGCGCCGACGTGAGCTCCCGACCCCTGGTCTCGCACGCCTACGCGGCCGCCTGGCGCCTCGCCGGACCCGCCGCGCGGCTGGTGTTCGCTCGACGGGCCGCCCGAGGGCTCGAGGACGCGGAGCGGCTGCCCGAGCGGTTCGGACGCGCGGCCCGGCCCCGCCCGGCGGGTCCGCTGCTGTGGCTGCACGCGGCGAGCCGCGGCGAGGCGGTGGCCGCCCGGGCCCTCGTCAGGGGCCTGCGGGAGGACGGCTGGACCGGGCACGTGCTGCTGTCGACGGTGAGCCGCAACGGCGCGTCGATGGCCGACGACCTGCCCGGAGTCACCCACCAGTACCTGCCCCTGGACGGACGCCCGTGGATCGGCCGGTTCCTGGACCACTGGCGGCCGGACGCCGCCGTCGTGCTGGTGATGGACGTCTGGCCGACGATGGTCTGGGAGGCGGACCGCCGGGGCATCCCCCTGGCCCTCGCGTCGGCCCAGCTCTCCGAGCGCTCCCTTCGTCGATGGACCACGTGGGGAGGCCGGGCGACGCGGGACCTGTTCGGCCGGTTCCGCCTCGTCCTCGCGACCGACGACGCCCAGCGAGGGCGGCTCCAGCGGCTCGGCGCCGGACCGGTCGAGACGGTCGGCTGCCTGAAGGCCGCCGCCGAGCCCCTCGCGGTCGACGAAGACCTCCTCGCGGCGGCACGCCGGGCGGCCGCGGGTCGACCGATCGTGGCGCTCGCCTCAACCCACGACGGGGAGGACGCCGCGCTGTGCGACGCGGTGGCCGGGGCCTGCCCCGAGGCGCTGGTCGTCGTGGCGCCCCGGTACCCCCGCGACGGCCCCCGCCTCGCCGGGGACGGCGCGCCCCGGTGGAGCCTGGGGGAAGTGCCCGCCGCGACGGATGGACGGTGGGTGGTCGACCGGATGGGCGTGCTCGGCGCGCTCTACGAAGCGGCCGACGTCGCCGTGATCGGCGGCTCGTTCGTGCCTCGGGGCGGGCACAACCCGGCCGAGGCGGCGCGGCTGGGCTGCCCCTCGGTGGTCGGCCCCGACATGAGCAACCAGGCCGAGGTGACCGCGGAGCTGGAGGCCGCCGGCGCGCTCGTCCGGGCCACCGATCCCGAGGCGGCGGCCGACGCGGTCGCCGCCCTGCTCCGGGACGACGCGAGGCGCGCGGCGGCGGGGGCGGCGGCCCGGGACACGGCGGCCGGCTGGACGGAGCGTCGGGGGGTGGCGGCGCGACGGCTGCGAGCCGCGTTGGCCCTGTGAGGTAGCCTCGCCCGCCATGCCCACGATCCACAGCGACTCCTTCGTCGACCGGGCCGCCGAGCTGGGCGACGGGGTCTTCATCGGGCCCGGCTGCGTCGTCGGCCCGGGGGCGAAGCTGGGGGCCGGCGTCCGGCTCGACGCGCACGTGGTGGTGTCCGGTCCGACGACGATCGGCGAAGGGACGCGGCTGTGGCCCTTCGCGGTGGTGGGGGCCGAGCCCCAGGTGACCGGCGACGACGGCGCCACCGGGCGGCTGGAGATCGGGGCCCGCTGCTCGATCCGGGAGCACGCCACGGTGCACCGGGGCAGCCGCGTCGGCGCGGGGCTGACCCGGGTCGGCGACGGGGTGTTGATGATGGTCGGCAGCCACGTCGGGCACGACGGAGTGGTCGGTGACGGCTGCACGATGGCCAACAGCGTGCACCTGGGCGGCCACGTCCAGGTCGGCGACGGCGCCATCCTGGGCGGCGGGGCGCTGGTCCACCAGTTCACCCGGATCGGGGCCGGCGCGTTCGTCGGCGGCGGCAGCGTCGTGGTCCGGGACGTCGTGCCGTACGGGCTGGTGCAGGGCAACCACGCCCAGCTGGCCGGCCTGAACCTCCGGGGCCTGCGGCGGCGGGGCGTCGAGCGGGCTCGGATCCGTTCGCTCCAGGCGCTGCTCGACCACCTGTTCGGTCCGGGCGACGAGCCGCTGTCGGCCCGGATCGCCACCGCCGACGCAGCGGACGAGCTCGAGCAGACGGTGCTGGACTTCGTGCGAGCGGAGTCCCGCCGCGGTTACTGTCGACGGGAGGGCTGAGCCCCCTACTCGTCGTCCGCCGCTCGCTCCAGGTCCGCCACCCGGGCCTCCAGCCGGCGCACCGTGTCCCTCAGCTCGGCCGCTCGCGCCGTCGCCGCCTGGGAGCGCAGCGCCTTGCTCCGCTCCCGCGCGGGCGTGCCGAAGACGACCTGGCCGTCGGGCACGTCGCGGAAGACCCCGCTCTGGGCCATCACCACCGCGCCGGCGCCGACGCTGGTGTGGTCCTTCGCCCCCGACTGACCCGCGAACACCGCCCCGTCCCCGACCCGGGCGCTGCCGGCGATGCCGACCTGCCCCGCGAAGAGGCAGTGCTCGCCGATCTGCACGTTGTGGGCGACCTGGACGAGGTTGTCGAGCTTGCTGCCCCGGCCGATGCGCGTCTCCCCGAGGTTCGCCCGGTCGACGCACGCCCCCGCCCCGACCTCGACGTCGTCCTCCAGTACGACGCGACCGAGGGACGGCACCTTGAGCCAGGGCTGGACCTCGCCCCCCTCCAGGGAGGATGGCCGTGGGGTGTCGAAGCCGAACCCGTCGGCCCCGATGACGGCGTTGGGTTGGAGGACCACCCGCGCCCCGAGCCCGCACCGGTCGCCCACCCGGACGCCGGAGTGGAGCACGCAGTCGGCGCCGACGTGCACCGCCGCCCCGAGGGTGACGTGGGGGTGGAGCACCGTGCGCGGGCCGACGACGCAGTCGGGCCCGACGACGACGAACGCGCCGATGCGGGCGGTGTTGTCGACGACGGCGCTGGCGTGCACGCGGGCCGTGGGATCGACGCCGACGTCGGGGCGGTGGGGCCGCTCGAAGTAGGAGAGCACCGCCCCCAGCGCCACCCGGGGTCGCTCGACCACGAGCGCCCCGATCCGCCCGCCCGGCGGCACCAGCGACGCGTCGGTGAGCAGCAGCGCGGCGACGCGGCGGCTGGCGACCAGCTGGGGGACCAGGTCGGCGAGGGCCGGGTCGAACAGCGGCACGAGGCTCGCCTGGCCCCGCAGGGAGCGGGGGTGGCAGACGGCGTCGATGGAGGTGTCGGGCGAGCCGATCAGCTCGCAGGGCATGTGGCGGCGGACCCGTTCGGCCAGCGCCAGGAGCGTCACGTCAGGTTCCCACACACGCGGAGCTTATCGCCCCGTCGGGGCTACCGCAGGTAGATCACGTACCGCCAGCCGGGCACCTGCACGTCGGCGGTGTTGCCGGAGTTGCAGCAGGGGTTGAGGTCGTACCAGTTGGCCCAGTGCCCGTTGGCCGACGCGTTGTTGTCGTACCCCCAGCAGATGATCTGCCCCGAGAAGCCCATGCCGACGTGGGGGTAGCTGGGGCTGTTGCCGGTGTAGATGTCGCGCACGTTGCCGGTCGGCTCGATCGTGAAGCTGCCGATCAGCGTGTTGGGGCCGGCGTAGCCGTCGACGTAGTTGTGACCCGACAGGCCGCCCAGGTCGACGTAGCCGCCCCAGCGTTCGACGTCGTCCAGGACCGAGGGGGCCCAGCCGTAGATCACCTCGGTGAAGTGGTCCATCGGCAGGCCGGTGGTGTAGATGGACGCCGAGTCGCTGTCCGGCTCCACCACCTCGATGGTGGCGCGGTTGGTCAGGGAGTCGTGCATCGTCGCCGCGCTGGTGTTGTTGCCGGGCAGCTCGTTGAGGTTGTAGACGGCGACCCAGCCGCCACCGTCGAACGTCATCTCGCACCACACCTCGAAGGGCGAGCCGGTCTCGTCGGGGTCGATCCAGTAAGGGCCGTCGGCGGCCGACGGCCGCTCGGTCAGGATGTCGTC